>JBDHTX010000016.1:0-96875 GCA_039808885.1 Dongiaceae bacterium
TCGGCGCCACCGCCAGCTTGTGGCCCCGACCGATCGCCTCCACAGGCCGAACCTCCCCCAGCCCGACCTCCTCGCCCGCCTTCAGGTCCCGCGTCGCCACCACCAGCGGATCGGCGGGGTTGAGTCGGAGAACCGGCGGTTGATTGGTGCGCGTCATGGGATCAGCGCAGCTGGATCCAGATGGTCTTCACCTCGGCATACTGGTCGTGCGCCAGCAGCGACTTGTCGCGGCCGCCGAAGCCGGATTCCTTGAACCCGCCGAAGGGCACCGCCATGTCGCCCTCCGAATAGCAATTGATGGAAACCGTGCCGGTGCGCAGCGCCTTCGCCACCTTGTGCGCGGTGTTGATGTTGTCGGTATAGAGCGACGAGGCGAGGCCGTAGCTGGTGTCGTTGGCGATCTTCACCCCCTCCTCCGCGTCCTTGAAGGAGATGACAGAGAGGACGGGGCCGAAGATCTCCTCGCGCGCGATGCGCATCCGGTTGGTGACGCCGTCGAAGATCGTCGGCTCGACGAAATAGCCGCCGCTGTTCTCGTGCAGGCGCTTGCCGCCGAAGGCGACCTTGGCGCCTTCCTTCCTGCCGATGTCGATATAGGACAGCACCTTCTTCAGGTGCCCTTCCTCGATCATGGCGCCCACCTTGGTCTCCGGCGAGAAGGGATCGCCGACCTTCCAAACGCTGAACTGCGCGGAGAGCTTGTCCAGCAGCCGGTCCTTCACCTGCTCCTGCACGATGAGGCGCGAGCCGGCGCTGCAATTCTCGCCCTGGCAGAACAGGATGCCGGCGGCGACCTGCTCGGCCACGGGATCGAGATTGCCGACATCGCCCATGACCAGGGCCGGGCTCTTGCCGCCGCATTCCAGCACGATGCGCTTCATGTTGGATTCGGCGGCGTATTTCAGGAACAGCCGGCCGACCTCGCCGGAGCCGGTGAAGCTCACGCAATTGATGTCCATGTGACGGCCCACCGCCTGGCCGGCGGTCTCGCCGAAGCCCGGGACCACGTTGAAGACGCCCTCGGGGATGCCGGCCTCCGCCGCCAGCCTGGCGAGGCGCAGCATGGTGAGCGGCGTCTGCTCGGCCGGTTTCAGCACCAGGGAATTGCCGCCCGCCAGAGCCGGCGCGATCTTCCACATCGCCACGAAGATGGGGAAGTTCCACGGCAGCACGGTGCCGACGACGCCGATCGGTTCGCGAATGATCATCGAGACCACGTCGTGCGGCGCCGGCGAGACCTGGTCGTAGAGCTTGTCGATCGCCTCGGCATGCCAGCGCAAGGTCTCGATCGCATCCGGCAGGTCGATGTTGAGGGAATCCATGATCGGCTTGCCGCAATCCAGCGTCTCCATCACCGCGAGCTCGGTCAGGTCGCGCTCGATCAGATCGGCGAAGCGCAGCAGCACCTTCTTGCGCTCGCGCGGCGCCAGGCGCGACCAGGAGCCCGATTCGAACGCCTTGCGCGCGGCCTGCACCGCGCGATCGACATCCGCGGAATCGCACTCGGCGACGCTGGCGATCTTCCTGCCCGTGGCCGGGTTTTCCGTGTCGAAGGTCTTGCCGGAAATCGATGGCACGAACTTGCCGCCGATGAAGGCCTTGGTCTCGAAATCGAGCTTTCCCGCGATGGCATTGTAGGTGGCGCTGGTGACGGCGTTCATCTGGAAAGTTCCCTCAGTGGACGGGGTTAACGCGTGCCAATGCTGACCCCATCGGCGGTGAAGAGATGGCAATGGCGCGGATCGAAGCCGACCGTTACGCGTTGCTGATCATGGGCGACGGTGCCAAGGTGATGAATGATGAGTGGGCCCGCGGGATGGCCAGGCGCGTGGAGATAGGAGGTGCCACCCAGCTGCTCGACGAATTCGACATCGGCCTCGAAGCTGTGCGGCGCGGCGGCGCTCACCGCCAAGTGCTCGGGACGGACGCCGAGGACGACCTCCTCACCCACCGAGCGCCCGGCATCCGCGGCCAGCTCGACCGGAGCCGGCAAGCCCGGCACTTCGATACGCAAGCGATCGCCCGAGATCGCCGTCACCCTCCCGGCCAGGAAGTTCATCTTCGGCGAGCCGATGAAGCCGGCGACGAAGCGGTTGACCGGGCGCTCATAGAGCTCGATCGGCGTGCCGATCTGTTCGACCCGGCCGTCGCGCAGCACGACGATGCGGTCGGCCAAGGTCATCGCCTCGACCTGGTCATGGGTCACGAAGACCATGGTGGTGCCGAGCTGGCGGTGCAGCTTGGTCAGTTCCAGCCGCATCTGCACGCGGAGTTCGGCATCGAGGTTGGAGAGCGGCTCGTCGAACAGGAAGACGCCCGGCTCGCGCACAATGGCGCGGCCGATGGCGACGCGCTGGCGCTGGCCGCCGGAGAGCTCCTTCGGCAGGCGGTCGAGCAGCTCTTCCAGCTGCAGGATCGCCGCGGCCTTGCGCACCCGCCGGTCGCGCTCCGCCGCCGGCACGCCAGCCATGCGCAGCGAGAAGCCCATATTGGCGGCAACGTTCATGTGCGGATAGAGCGCGTAGGACTGGAATACCATGGCGACGCCGCGCTTGGCCGGCGGCACGCCGCGCATCGGCTTGCCGTCGATCAGCACCTGGCCGCCGCTGACCGGCTCCAGCCCGCAGATCATGCGCAGCAGGGTGGACTTGCCGCAGCCGGAGGGCCCGACGAACACGACGAACTCGCCATGGGCGATGTCGAGGTCGATGCCGTGCACCACCTCGGTCAGGCCGTAGCGCTTGGTAACGCCCCTCAATTCAACGCGCGACATGGCGCCTCCCCATCTTTCCGGCGTTTGCGCCGGCCGCTTCGTTTCCCGCCGTCATCCGCCGAGCCGGGAAGGCTCGAGGACGTCGGCATGGATCTTGGTGATGCCGTCGAAATCCTGGGCGTAATAGGCGACGTAGAGCGACCCGTCGCGGCGCAGCGCGGCGGTCGGATAGCCCAGATCCTTGTTCGGCAGATCGTCACGCACCACGACCGGATTGCGCAGATCCCAGCTCTTGCCCTCATCCGCCGACAGATAGATGCGGATGCCATAGGCCGGCCGGCGGCACCCGGTCACCGCAGCCAGGCGCCCGTCGGACAACCGCAGCAAGTGCGCCGGATAGTCCGGGATCCCGGTCGCGACGGGGCGGCTCCAGCTCCTGCCGCCGTCGTCGGAATGGACTTCGTGCAGGATGCGTTGGGCATTGTCGCGCAGCAGCAGCAGCACGCGGCCGGAGGGCAGCAGCAGCGATCCCGGCTCCTCGAAGTCATGCCCGGCCTCGTCCGCCACGGAGACGGGTGCCGACCAGGTCTCGCCGCGATCCTTGGACCGCACCAGGAAGATCCTGCGATAGTTCGGAATGTCGGAAAGCGGCAGGATGACATCGCCATCGGGCAGCTCGATCGCGCCGCGCATGCCGTAGCCGCCGCTATAGGGCGCCGTCGCCACCCGCACGGAATGCGGATAGGTCAGTCCGCCATCGTCGCTCAGATGCACCCAGGTCTCGCCGCCGCCGCGCGCCCAGGGGAATTGCGCGGCGATGCCGGCGGGGTCCGGCGCCCATTGGTCGAGCTCATAGGACATGGTGACCCGGCCCATGAGCGTTTCCGGCCGCACCAGCCCCTGCATCTTCTCCGCCAGGCGCAGGGGATACCAATGAAAGCGCCACTGGTTCAGCAGCACCCGGCCGCTCTTGAGCGGCGTCAGCCCGGCGCATTCGACGCCGAGCCATTGATAGCCCGGCACCACCTCCGGTGCCGACCAGGTCTCGCCCTGGTCGCGCGAGATCATGAGCAGGTTGGCATAGAGCGGATCCTGCGGCGGATGCAGGATGACGCTGCGGCGGATGGTGCGGTTGAACACCATCAGCCAGGTGCCGTCCCCCGTCACAGCCATGTGCGGATGGGCGCAATAGGAGTAGGGATCGGCGTAGAGGACGCGGCTGGCGTGCCGCGTCCTCTCGCCGTTCCGTGCACCCGCGCTGGCGTTCACAACCGCCATGCTCAGACGCGGAAGCGCGTGCAGAGCACGTATTGCAGCGGCTTCGGATCGTCGCTCCATTCGTGATAGGAGCAGACCACCGTCCCGTCCGGCATCTGCGCCACACTCGGATAGCCGATATGCTGGTAGACGCCCGGGTTGTGCCAGTCGACGCCGCCGCCGGCGACCTTGCCTGACGCGGGGCTCATGCGGCTTGAGCCCGGCGTGTCAGTGACGGTGGCACCCGGCACGCCGCCTTCGCGGATGACGAACTCGTTCTTCACGTCCCAGGTGAGGCCGTCCTCCGAGATGATGCCGCGCACGCCATAGGGCGGGCGGCGATAGCCGTAGACCATCAGATAGCGGCCGTCCTGCAGCGCGATCAGCTCCGGCGGATAGCCCCAGATGTTGGTCCATTTCGGCGGCGTCCACGAGAAACCCTCGTCGTCGGAGACCACCATGACCATGTTGCGCGCGTCGCTGCTGGGGTTCGAGTGGGTGCGCATGAAGCAGACCAGGCGGCCGTCCTTCAGCTGCACCAGGCCCGGCTCCTCGTAGTCGATGATGCTGGCCGGGTCATAGGCGAGGGTGGAGAAGTATTCCCAGTTGTCGCCGCCATCGTCGGAGCGCATCAGCGCGGAGCGGGTGCTTTCGCCCTCGCCCTCCTCCTCATAGCCGTGGATGCGGCCATAGAGGCCCATGAGGATCGAGCCCGACGGCAGCTGCCAGCAGCCCAGGCGGCAGCCGCCATGCTTCAGCGGGCGGACATTGACCGGGATCGGCTCCGACCAGGTCTCGCCGCCATCCTTCGACTTCACCACATAGGTGCCGAGCCAGCCCTGGATCTTGAAGGCCCAGGTCCAGTCGCCCCATTCCTTGGTCATCGGATGGCTGCTCCAGGACGGCTGCGTCGGCTTCATGCCGCGCTTGAAGAAGCCGGTGATGGTGAGGTTGACCAGCAGCGTGCCGTCCTGCAATTCGCAGATGCCGCAATCCCAGTTGCCCTGGGTCTGGGTCCAGGGCAGCACCACGCTGGGCTTGCTCCAGGTCTTGCCGCCGTCCTTGGAGCGGACCAGCAGGGTCTGGCCGCTGTCATGGTGATACGGGAAGCGCTCTTCGTTGAAGACCGCGACCAGGTCGCCGTTGCGCAGGGTGCGCGTGGCGATCTGGTTCACGCAATGCTCGTTGTGCTTGAAGATGGTGAAATGCTCGACGTTCTTGATGGGGGACGCTTTAGACACGGACATTGTTCTCTCTTTCCTTTGCTCCATCGCCGGCGACGATCGTCACAGGCGAATTCCGACGTTCTTGATGCTGAGATAGTTGCGGATTCCCGGCAGGCCACGCTCCCGGCCGATGCCGCTGTCCTTGATGCCGCCGGTCGGCGCCTGCACGCCGCCGATGAACCAGCCGTTGATCCAGATCGAGCCCGCCTCGATGCGCTGCGCAAGGCTGAGCGCGCGGGAGATGTCGCGGCTGTAGACGCCCGCGACCAGGCCGTAGCCGAGGCCGTTGGCCAGCGTCACCGCCTGGTCCTCGCTGTCGAAATCGACCGCGACGGCGACGGGACCGAAGATCTCCTCCCGCGCGATGGTGGCTTCCGGGGCGACCCGGTCGAAGATGGTGGGGACGACGAAATAGCCGCGATTCAGATCCTTCGGCCGGCCGCCGCCGAGGCGCAGCCGCGCACCTGAGGCCTTGCCCGCCGCCAGGTAGGACGTGACCTTCTTGTACTGCTCATCCGAAACCAGCGGGCCGAGGTCGCCGTCATCCAGGCCGGGCCGCACGCTGAGCTTTTCCGCATGCGCCGCCAGCCGATCGAGAAAAGAGTCGCGGATCGAGCTGTGCAGCAGGATCCGCGACGAGGAGGAACAGACCTGGCCGCTATTGCCGAAACAACCATCGACCGCATCGAAGGCGGCGCGATCGAGATCGGCGTCGGGCAGCACGATCATCGGGTTCTTGCCGCCGAGTTCGAGGACGGCAGGCTTGATGCCCTGGGCGGCGCCCAGATAGACCTTGCGCCCGGTCTCGACCGAGCCGGTGAAGGTGATGCCGCGCACCAGCGGATGCGAGACCAGCGCCGCGCCCGCCTCCTCGCCATAGCCGGTCACCACATTGACCACCCCGGCGGGGAAGCCGACTTCCTTGCAAATCTGCGCGAACAGCAAGGCGGTCAGCGGCGATTGCTCGGCCGGCTTGATGACGACGGTGCAGCCGGCGGCGAGTGCCGGGGCGACCGAGCGCGCCACCATGCCGAGCGGATAGTTCCACGGCACGATATGCGCGGTGACGCCGAGCGGCTCCAGCAGCGTGAAATCCACGAAATCGCGCCCCAATGGGATGGTGGCGCCCTCCATCTTGTCGGCGGCGCCGGCGTTGTAGCGGATGGTGCCGCAGACCCCGCCGACATCGCCGCGGGATTCCTTCAGCGGCTTGCCGACATCGAGGGTCTCCAGCCGCGCGATCTCGTCCTTGCGCGCCTCCAGCGCGTCGGCCAGCCGGAACAGCAGCTGCCCGCGCGCCGCCGGCGTCAGATCGCGCCAGGGGCCGTGCCGCGCGGCCTCGGCGGCCCGCACGGCGGCGTCGACATCCTCCGCCTTGCCGCGCGCCACCTCCGTCAGCACCGTTTCGGTGCTGGGGTCGATAGTCTCGAACACACCGCCGGCCTTGGCTGGGCGATACTCGTTGTCGATGAAGAGCCGGCGCGGTTCCAGCGTCACCGGTTGATGTTTGGATGTACTCACTGTTTCAGGCTTCCTTGCGAGATACCCTGGATGAAGTAACGCTGCAGCACGAAGAACAGGATCAGGCTGGGCAGGCTCAACACGGTGATGCCGGCCATGGCGACGCTGTAGCCTTCGAGCTGGGTGTGGGTGCCGACCACCGGCGTGAAGGCGGCGATGCCGACGGGCAAGGTCTTCATGCTCTCGTCGAAGGTCACCAGCAGCGGCCAGAGGAAGTTGTTCCAGTTGAGGGTGAAGATGATGACGAAGGCGGCGATCATCGGCGCGCGGGCGAGCGGCAGGGCGATCAGCCAGAACAGGCGGAAATGCCCGGCGCCGTCCATCCGCGCCGCCTCCTCCAGTTCGCTCGGGAAGGTCAGGAAGAACTGGCGGAAGATGTAGACGCTGAAGACGTTGCCCACGGTCGGCAGGATCAGCGCCTGGTATGTGCTGGCCCAGCCGATCTTGATCATGCCGAGGAGCATCGGTATCACGGACACTTCGACGGGTATCATCAGCGAGGCGAGGAAGATGCCGAAGATGAGCCCGCGACCGGGGAAGCGCATGCGCGCCAGCGCATAGCCCGCCATGGCGCCGGCGAGCACGCAGAGCGTGGTCGAGATTCCGGCCTGGATGATGCTGTTGATGCCCCAGCGCACCACCGGATACTCAAACACCTTCGCGTAGTTATCCCAAGTCACACGGTGCGGCAGCCATTCGATGTCCGCCGTCATCACGTCGCTGGGATACTTGAACGAAGTCGAGACCATCCACACGAAGGGCAAGGCCCAGAGCACCGCGATGCCCATGCCGAACAGCCAGATCGGCAGGTCGAGCAGGGTCAGGCGGCGCTCCTCCAGCCAGTCCTTGGCCCGGTCGAGGGCGGAAAGCTGCGCCGCCATCACGCGCGCTCCCGGATGGCGAAGCGCTGCGCCACGGTCACCGCCAGGATGACCGCGAACAACAGCATGCCGATGGCCGAGGCATAGCCGAAGAGCTGCCGCTCGATCGCCGTGTTGTAGATGTAGTAGATCGGCGAGGAGGAGGAGCCCGCCGGGCCGCCATTGGTCATCACATAGACCTGGCTGAAGATACGCAGGGTGGAGATCAGCTGCAGCGTCACCACCATGGAGATGACCGGGCGGAGATGCGGCAGGATGACGAAGCGGAAGCGCTGGAGCCGGTTGGCGCCGTCGACCGTCGCCGCCTCGGTGATGTCGCGCGGGATGTCCTGCAGCGCGGCCAGGAACAGCACGAAGGCGAGGCCCAGATCCCACCAGATCGAGGCGATGCTGACCCCCACCTTCGACCAGTCCGGCGAGGTCAGCCAGGGAATCTGGCCGATGCCGAGGAAGCCCAGGTAGTGGTTGATGAGGCCGTATTGCGTGTCCAGCAGCCAGACCCAGACCAGGCCGATGACGGTGGCGGAAACCACGTTGGGCGCGAAGAACAAGGTGCGCGCGAGGGCCGAGAGCGGGTAGCGCTGGTTGACGAACAGCGCGAAGAGCAGGCCGAGCACCGTCACGCCGGGCACGATCACGGCGCCGTAGAACAGCACGTTCTGGAACGCCACCGTTACCCAGTGGTCGGAGAAGGCATGTGTGAAGTTGTCGAGGCCGAGCCAGCGCGGCTTGCCGATGATGCTCCACTTGGTGAAGGCGACATAAGCGCCGAATAGCACCGGCAGGATGTTGAACAGGAAGAACGGCAAGGCGAAGAAGCCGACGAAGGCATAGCCGATCCAGTCGGTCGCATGCGTCTCGCCCTCTGCCGCAGGCTCGCGGCGAGTGGGGATCGATTGCGATGTATGCGGATCGGCCATGCCAGTCGTCGTGCTGTTGGTGGAGAATCGGACCGGCCCGCCGGTGACGAGCCGGTCCGCGCGTTGCTCAGCCCTCGTCGAGGTCAGCCTGCCACTGCTGCTGCAGGGCAGCCATGGCGTCGTCGATCGAGACCTGCTTGGCCCACACGCCTTCCAGCGTCTTGGCCAGGAAGTTGCCGCCCGAATAGATGGTGAAGTTCGGGCCGTTGACGACCGGGATCTCGCCGACCGTGGCGAATTCCATGCCGTCGATGAAGGCGCCGCGCACCGACCAGGGATGGCCGGCGGTCTTGTAGTCGCTGCGGGTCAGGATCGACTTGCGCGGCGAGGCGCCGCGACCGACCGTGGTCCACTCGAAGCTGTTGTCGGACAGCCACTTCACCGCCTGCATGGTGGCCTCGTAGCGGGCGGTGTCCTGCTGCGCGTAGAGTTCCAGGCCACCCATCTCGAAATAGGTGACATGCTTGTCGCCGATCTTCGGGAACAGCGCGGTCTTGAAGTTCAGCTTCTGCTGGACGTAGCCGTTGAGGGTCCACGGGCCGGTCCAGAAGATCGAGCCCTGGCCGGTGCCGAAGGCCTTGTAGCGGTCGGTGACGTCGCGGGTGGAGACCTTGTGCTTGTCGAACAGGTCGAGCACCCATTGCATCGCCGCCTTGCCGGCATCCGGGTTGACGCAGGCGGTCTTCAGATCGTCGCTCGCCCGCTGGAAGCCCATCTGCTCGGAGACGATGCCCCAGGTGACGGTCGGCTGCACGCCGGAGCCGGTCATCATGATGCCCGAGCGGGTGACCTTGTCGCCCTCGCGCTTGGTCATCTTGTCGGCCCAGTCGAGGAGCTGGGCGCCGTCAGCCGGCGCGCCATCGACGTCGAGGCCGGCCTCTTTCACGTGGTCGAGGTTGATCTCCGGCTGCAGGCTCATCAGGTCCATCGGGACCATGAAGATCTTGTTGTCGTATTTCGGGTAGCGCGAAGCCTTGATCGAGTATTCGCTGAAATCGGCGATATCGAGCCCGACCTGGCCGGCCAGGTCATCCAGCGGCACGACCACCTCGTCGCGTGCCAGCGCCGCCGCCTTGCCGGCGGTGCCCCAGCCGAAATCCGGGCCCTTGCCGGTGGCGACCGCCGCCAGCACCTTGGTCGTGTACTGCTCCTCCGGGATCAGTTCCATCTTGATCTGCACGCCCTTGTCGGTGTGCGCCTTGTTGAAGGCGTCGATGGCGCGGGCCCAGACCTCGCCGTCCGAGGCGGCGAGCCAGCTCCAGTGCACGATCTCGATCGGGCTGGCGGCGCGCAGCGGGCGGGCCAGCAGCCCCGGCATGGTGGCCGCGCCGGCGATGGCCGCGGTGGACTTCAGGAACCGGCGCCGCGTCACCTTGCCCGATGTGCGCGCGCCGCTTGTCTGCTTGGTCATCTCATAACCTCCCTAAGAGTGCATTTCCCCATTGCGATGCGACCTGTGCTCTCCTTGGCTCCGCCGCGACGGCGCATCTCGCCGCGACAAGAGCCTGGACCCGTCAACTCTTCGCCTTGATGACACCCGGAACGCCCGAGGCGACCATCATGGCCCGGCAGCGCTCACGGAATTTCTCGCGCACGTCGCGCGTCGGCGGGCGGCAGCGGCTGGAATCCAGCCCGACCAGCTCCATGCACAGCTTGTCGAGATAGCCGTCGCCGCTGGTGTAGGTCTTCTCGATCTCGACCCACAGCTTGTAGAAGGGCATCGCCTCCTCGACCATCATGCGCTGCACTTCCAGGTAGTCGCGCGCGGACAGGCGATCGAGCAGCTTGATGCCCCATTCCGGCCAGTAGTTGCAGAGATGCACCTCGAAGGCGCGGGCGCCCATCATGTGGCTCATGGTGAAGAGCAGGTTGTTGTCGATGATGGTGAGGCGCCTGGCGAAGTGCGAGACGGTGTCCTCGAACTCCATCGCGTCGGTGCGCGGTGTTGCCCATTTCAGACCGACGACGTTGGGAATCGCGCAGAGCCGTTCCGCCATGGCGATGGAGATGCCCGATGCGGTCCAGAAGGTGTTGTAGACGATGATGCCGATATCGGCGGCCTCGGCCGCGGCGCAGACATATTCGTAGAAATCGTCCTCGGTGTGGGTGAAATAGAACGGGCAGGAAACCTGGATGAAGTCGCAGCCGAGGCTGTGCGCCGCCTTTGCCAGCTGGCGCAGCTCGCGCGTGTTGGTCGTCTGCGCGCCCATCGCCACCGGGATCCTGCCGCCCGCCGCCTCGATCACGGTCTCGGCCACCAGCTTGCGCTCGTCGAAGGACATGGCCGAGAAGTCGCCGGCGGCGCCGCCAGCCAGCAGCACGCCATTCTCGGCATTGATGCCCCGCGTCAGCAGGAAGCCCACATGGCGCCGGATCGCAGCGGTGTCGACCTCCAGCTCCGGGTCGCGGAACATGGTCGGCACCGTGATGTAGCAGCCTTCGAGCTTCTTCTTCAGTAATTCGCGGTCCATGCTTGCTCTTGCCTGCTGTTTTCCTGAATCCGGGCGCGACTTCTCGTTCGCTGAACGGCCCTCGGGCCAAGCGTTATTGTATTCGCCACGTTGTTTTAGTTCCGGGAGGGCTCGCTGAGCGCGCCGTGTGCTCGGTTCTACTTACCAGCATCGACCCATTTCGGGCCGGCCCCGCCGTCCACAATTGGAGTATTGCGCGATTGAGGATTTTTGACTTGACGATGCACGACAAAAACTTGATGGTCAGCCACCTGATGGTTCGATGGTCTCGGCATGGATCGCGGCACGCCGCATCGCATCGGCTTCTTCCTGGTACCGGAATTCCCCATCTATGCGGTGATCCCGGCCACCGAGGCGCTGCGCATCGCCAACCAGAACAGCGGCCATACGCTGTTTGACTGGCGCTTCATCTCCATCGACGGCGCACCTGTCCGCGCCGGCAACGGCATGCTGGTGACACCGGACACCTCATTGGACCAGCCGCCGGATTTCTCCACCCTCATCGTCTGCGCCGGCAATCATCCGACGCAGTATCTCGACCGCCGGCTGCTCAACTGGCTGAGGCGCATCGACCGCCATGGCATCCGCATCGGCGCGCTCGACACCGGCACCTTCGCCCTCGCCGAGGCCGGGCTGATGGACGGCTACCGCATGACCCTGCACTGGGAGGCCATGCCGCTGTTCCACGAGCGCTATCCCGATCTCAACGTGGTGGAGCAGATCTTCGTCATCGACCGCAACCGCATCACCTGCGCCGGCGGGGCCGCCGCCACCGACATGATGCTGCATCTGATCGCGCTCGACATGGGCACGATGCTGGCGCAGATCGTCGCCAACGGCATGGTGCATGAGCGCATCCGCCACGGCACCGACCCGCAGCGCGCCGTGCTCGATTCGCCCATGGGCTCGCTCGACCCGCTGGTGCTGCGTGCCATCCGCCTGATGGAAGGGAACCTCGAGACGCCGCTCAGCCCGGCCGAGATCGCCGAGGAGGTCGGATTGACCACCCGGCGGCTGGAGCGGCTGTTCCGCCGCAAGCTGCAGGATTCGCCGCAGCGCTACTACCTGAAGATCCGCCTGCAGGCGGCCCGCAACCTGCTGTTCTACAGCGACGTGCCGATCCAGAATGTCGCCCTCTCCTGCGGCTTCTCCGGTGCGGAGGTGTTCTCGCGCTCCTTCCGCGCCCATTTCGGCCAGTCGCCGCGCGAATTCCGCAGCGATTTCAGCACCGACCGCTTGCACCGCTTCCATCCCGAATTCGTCCAGCGCCTGGCCTGAGCCGTCGCCGCGGATCCGGATGCCGGGTTGCGTGCGGCCGCTTCTGACAGAAATATTGCCTATTTGACACAATGTTAGAAAACTGACTTACTTCGCCGACAAGCCGCGCTGAAGCGGCGATGCCCGCCGAGGGCGGGCGACAGATGGGGGATGGCATGCGGGATTCGGTGCGGCAGCGTCTGACCGCGTGCCTCGACGGCGCGACGAAGGCGGAGCGCACCCTCGCCACCTACATGCTGGCCAATCTGAGCAGCCTGCCTTTCGAGACCGCCGCCACGCTTGCCGCCAAGGTGGGCCTGAGCGAGCCATCGGTCGGGCGCTTCTGCCGCGCCATCGGCTACCGCCATTTCAAGGCGCTGAAGGCGGATCTGCAGGGCGATATCGGCGCGCGGCCCTGGCTGATCGGCGACCGGCTGAAGGACTATCGGGAGCGCAGCCGCAAGGGCGACGACGAACTGGCGCGCGGGCTCGAGATGGAGATCGCCGCGCTGGTCGGCAATTACGAGCTGGCCCATACCAAGGAATGGAAGCGGGCGATCAAGCGCCTGGCCCATGTGCCGCAGATCTTCGTCGCCGGCTTCCAGACCGAGCGCGGCCTGGCGCAGTACCTGGTGAACCAGCTGCAATACCTGCGCGCGGGCGTGCATCTGGCCGACCTTTCCGGCGGCAATTTCGCCGAAGTGCTGCTCAACAATCCGCGCCAGGTCAATCTTGTCATCATCGAGGCGCGGCGCTATTCCCGCCTCGCCCGGCGCCTGGCGGTCGAGGCCCGCGCGGCCAAGGTGGCCACCACCCTGATCACCGATTCCTATTGCGACTGGGCGCATGAGCTGGTCGACGAGGTTTTCGTCGTCCAGACCAACCTCAACCAGTTCTGGGATTCCAGTGCGCCGATGGCCTCGCTCATCGCGCTGCTGATCAACAGCGTCTTCAATGAGCTGGGCCCCGCGGTCGAGGCGCGCATGAACGAGGTTTCGGCGCTCTACAGCCGCTTCACCGGCATCGTCGGCGATTCGGGAGGCCCGCTGCCCTGACCATCCATTTTCCCGCACCAACCACAAACACGAAACGACACCAAAGGAGGCTTACGTGAACATGCAGTTGCGCAAAGCGTTTCTCGCCGGCGGCACGGCGCTGCTGACCCTGGCCGGGGCGATGGCCGGACTCAGCTCCGCCGCCTGGTCGCAGGAAGCGACCTTCGTCATGTCGACCAACGAGGTGGGCGCGCCGACCTACAATCCGGTCAAGGCGACCATGCTGAACACCGCCACCACGCTGATCTACGACCGGCTGGTGGTGCAGGACGCCGACCAGAGCTTCCACCCGCATCTGGCCGAATCCTGGGAAGAGGCGCCGGACGGCATGCAATGGATCTTCCACCTCAAGAAGGGCGTCACCTTCCATGACGGCGAGCCGTTCAACGCCGCCGCCATCGCCGCCTGGATCCCGAGCTTCACCGGGACCGACAACGAATACATGGTGGGCGCCATCGACAAGGTCGAGGCGGTCGACGACTACACCGTGAAGTTCGTCATGAAGCACCCGGAGCCCAACCTGCTCTTCAATCTTTCGAGCGTCTTCATGGGCATTCCGGCGCCCAAGGCCTATGCCGAGCTCGGCGACAATTTCGGCGTCACCCAGGCGATCGGCACCGGCCCCTTCAAGATGGAGAGCTTCACCGTCGGCCAGGAGACCGTCCTGGTCCGCAACGAGGACTACAAGTGGGGCTCGGAGCTGTCGCAGAACAAGGGACCGGCCAAGATCGAGAAGATCACCTTCCGCGAGATCCCGGAGGAATCGACCGCGTTCCTCGAGCTCAAGACCGGCGGCGTCGACATGCTGCTCGGCGTGCCGACCGATTTCCTGGGCGAGCTGAAGGCGGAGCCGAACGTCGGCGTCGTCACCCTGCCGGGCCTGGACGTCGCCTACATGCCGATCAACACCACCGCGGCGCCCTTCACCGACCTCAAGGTGCGGGAGGCGACGGCGCTGGCCATCAACCAGAAGGAGATCCTCGACAGCATCTATGGCGGCATCGGCATGGAAGCGCACAACTTCCTGATCTCGGCGCTGCCGGAATCCAATGTCGATCCGAAATACAACATCTCCTATGACCCGGCGAAATCGGCGGCCCTGTTCGACGAGGCCGGCTGGAAGCTGGGCGCCGACGGCATCCGCGAGAAGGACGGCCAGAAACTGAAGGTGAAGCTCTGGACCCAGAGCGACACCGAGTTCAAGCGGCTGACCGAGGCGGTGCAGGCCCAGCTGAAGGCGGTCGGCATGGACGCGGAGATCACGGTGTTCGATTCCTCGGCCATCCGCGACCAGTACAAGAAGAACGAGCACCAGCTCGCGGTGCGGTCCTACAGCTGGAACAACGCCGACATCATCGACTGGTTCTTCAGCGGCCAGCGCCTGGGCTATCCCAACATCTCGATGTGGAACGACCCCAAGGCGGAGGAACTGAACGCCAAGGCGATGACCGGCTCGAAGACGCTGGATGAGCGCATCGCAAACTTCAAGGCGTACCACGAATACGTCCTGTCGCAGTTCCCCTTCGCGCCGATCTACCAGCCGGTGCAGAACATGGGCTACAACAAGGGGCACCTGAAGGTTCCAGAGAAGATCCGCGCGACGCAGGTCGAGGCGGTCTCCATCCTCGACATGGAAGTCGTCGAGTAGGCGGGGATTGAGGGGAGAAGACCGGGATGCTGAGCTACGCGCTTCGGCGGCTGTTGCTGCTGGTCCCGGTCTTCTTCGCTGTCTCGGCGGTTGTTTTCCTGATCATCCACCTGGTGCCGGGCGATCCTGTCGACAGCCTCGCCCGCATCGGCTCCTCGCCCGAGCAGAAGCTGGCCATCGCCGCCCGCTATGGGCTCGACCGGCCGCTGCTGGAGCAGTATTTCATCTGGCTCGGCCGGCTGGTGCAGGGCGATCTCGGCAACGCCATCGTGCTGCGCCGTCCCGTCGCCGATTTGATCGCGCAGAGCCTGCCCTATTCCCTCACGCTGGGCGGCTGCGCGCTGTTGTTCTCGAGCGTCTTCGGAATCCTGGCCGGACTCATCGCCGCGATCTACAAGGAGACGCGCGTCGACCAGGGCATCATGGCCGGCATCCTGTTCGGCTCGACCCTGCCCAGCTTCTGGCTCGGACTGCTGCTGATCCTCGTCTTCGCCGTCGAGCTGGGCTGGTTCCCGGTCTCCGGCGCGCGCAACTGGAATTCCCTGGTCCTGCCGGTCCTCACCATCGGCCTCGGCGGCACGGCGCTGGTCGCCCGCGTCACCCGCATCGCCATGCTGGAGACGGCGCAGAAGGATTTCGTCCTGCTGCTGCATGCCAAGGGCCTGCCGGCCCTGCGCATCCAGCTGCGCCACGTTTTGCGCCACGCCCTGATGCCGGTGGTCACCATTCTGGGCCTGCGGATCGGCTGGATCCTGGGCGGCGCGGTCACCGTCGAGTTCGTCTTCGCCCGGCCCGGCCTCGGGACCCTGCTGATCCGCGGTCTCAACCAGCATGATTATCCGGTGGTGCAAGCCTGCCTGCTGATGCTGGCCATGGCGGTGATGCTGGGGACGCTGATTGGCGACTTGGCCCAGGCGGCTATGGACCCGCGGGTGCGGAGCGCGCTGCAATGAGCGTGCCCATTTCGAGCACCGGGACGACGGCTGCCGCCCGCCGCGCCGATTTCCGCCGCAGTGTCGCCGGCAAGGTGCTGCTGACGCCGAAGGGCGGCATTGCCGGCGCCTATCTGATCCTCCTGGTGCTGCTGGCGCTTTTCGCGTCCTGGGTCGCGCCCTATCCCTACGACGCGCAGAACCTGGAGATCGCCTCGCAGGCGCCGAGCCTGGCCCATTGGCTCGGCACCGACGAATTCGGCCGCGACGTGCTCTCGCGCATCATCTTCGGCGCGCGCACCTCGCTCTCGGTCAGCGTCACCGCCATCGCCATCTCGGTCTTCGTCGGCATGGTGCTCGGCGCCGCCGCCGGCTATTTCGGCGGCCTCTTCGACCGTGCCGTGACCACCGTGGTCGACCTGTCCTGGTCGTTCCCGGAGATCCTGCTGGCCCTGATCCTGGTCGCCATCATCGGGCCGGGCCTGCACAGCACCATGTTCGCCATCGGCATCGCCTATCTGGCGCAGTTCACCCGCCTGACCCGGGCGCAGATATTGAGCCTCAAAGGCGAGACCTATGTGGAGGCCACCATCAATCTCGGCGCCAGCCACGCCCACATCGTGTTCCGGCATTTGATGCCCAACGCCCTGGCGCCGGTGATCGTCTGCGGCATGCTGGCGACCGGCGACGCCATCATTCTGGAGGCGACGCTGGGCTTCTTCGGCCTCGGCGCCCAGCCGCCGGTGCCAAGCTGGGGCGCGATGATGAGCAGCGGCAGCGCCCTCATCTTCAAGGCGCCCTGGATCATCATCTTCCCCGGCATGGTTGTCGCCGTCAGCGTCATCGCCATCAATTTGTTCGGCGACGCCCTGATCCGCGCGCTCGACATCCGCGCCAGATTGCGGGAGGGCTGAGCCATGGCCCTGCTCGAGGTGGGCGACCTCTCCATCGACATCGCCGGCATCAAGCCGCTGGACGGCATCGGCTTCGCCGTGGAGAAGGGCCAGATCCTCGGCCTGGTGGGCGAATCCGGCTCGGGCAAGTCGCTGACCGCACTCACCGTGATGGGCCTGCTGCCGCTGATCGGCGGACGCATCGCGCGCGGCTCGATCCGCTTCGACGGCACCGAGTTGAACGGCTTGCCGGAACCGGACTTCCGCCGCCTGCGCGGCCGGCGCATCGCCTTCATCACCCAGAATCCGATGACCTCGCTCGACCCCGTCATGCGCGTCGGCGCCCAGATCGACCAGGTGTCGCGCCTGCATCTCGGCCTCGACGCCAAGGCTGCCCAGGCGCGCAGCATCGCGCTGATGGAGCGGCTGCGCATCCCGGCGGCGGCCACCGTCTATCACCACTATCCGCACCAGCTTTCCGGCGGCATGAAGCAGCGCATCGTCATCGCCATCGCGCTGGCCGCCGATCCCGACCTGATCATCGCCGACGAGCCGACCACGGCGCTCGACGTCACCATCCAGGCGCAGATCGTCCAGCTGCTGGTCGAGCTGGTGCGCGATCGCGGCCTGGCGCTCGTCCTCATCACCCACGACATGGGCGTGGTGGCGCAGGCCTGCGACCGGGTGGTCGTGCTTTATGCCGGCCGCGTCGCCGAGAGCCATGACGTGCGGTCGATCTTCGCGGCGCCGCGCCACCCCTATACCCAGGCGCTGATCCGCTGCATCCCGCGTGAGGGCATGACGCCGGGCAGCCTTGCCGGCATTCCGGGATCGGTGCCCAGCGTCGCCAACTACCCCACCGGCTGCCGCTTCCATCCGCGCTGCGGGCGCAGCGGGCCGCCTTGTGCCGGCACCGTGCCGAAGCTGGAGCGCCTGCCGTCGGGCGCCGAGATCGCCTGCCACTTCGCCGAGACGCGGGAGGCCGCGCATGGCTAGCAAATCCGGGGCTGACGCATCCCGCGACCTGGTGCAGATCCGCGACCTCGGCAAGGCCTTCGACAGCCGCAAGGGGCTTTTCGGCAGGCGGCGCAGCTTGAAGGCGGTGAGCGACGTCACCTTGGACATCCCGCGCGGGCAGGTGACCGGCGTGGTCGGCGAATCCGGCTGCGGCAAGTCCACCTTGGCGCGGCTGGTCGTGCGCCTGCTGCGGCCGAGCGCCGGCCGGGTGACCTTCGATGGCACCGATCTCGGCACCCTGTCGAATGCCGAGATGCGCCGCCTGCGCCGCCGCATCCAGATGGTGTTCCAGGACCCCTATTCCGCCATCGACCCGCGCTACACCGTGGCCGATGCGCTGCTGGAGCCGTTCCAGGTGCAGGGCATCCGCCTCTCCGCCGCCCAGGCGCGCGACAAGGTGGCGGAACTGCTGGCCATGGTGCGGCTGGGCCAGGAACTGGCCCACTCCTACCCGCACCAGCTGTCGGGCGGGCAGCGCCAGCGCATCGGCATCGCCCGGGCACTCGCCTTCAAACCCGACTTCCTGGTGCTGGACGAGCCGACCGCCTCGCTCGACGTCTCGATCCAGGCGCAGATCATCGCGCTCCTGGAGCAGCTGAAATCCGAGCTCGGCCTCACCTATCTCTTCATCTCACACGATCTGGGCCTGGTGCGCTATTTCTGCGACCGCATCGTGGTGATGTATCTGGGCCGCGTGGTCGAGGTGCTGCCGGCGCCGCGGGCCAAGCCGCGCCACCCCTATACACGGACCCTGCTGGACAGCACCTTCGCGCCGGATCCGACGCAACGCCGCGACATCAGCCGGCTTACCGGCGAGATCGCCAGCGCCTATGACCTGCCGGCCGGCTGCGCTTTCGCCGCGCGCTGTGCCTTCGCCGACGACACCTGCCGCGCGCGGGTGCCGTCGCTCGCCGCCGATCCGGACGGCCACGCCGTCGCCTGCTTTCACCCTTTGAGCTGATCATCAACCGGGACTTCGCCATGACCTTCACCGTGCTGACCGCCGAGTTTTCCCATGAGACCAACACGTTCAACAAGCACCGCACCGACTACAAAGCCTTCATGGAGCGCTACGGCTTCTTCGGCGCGGATGCGATCAAGGAGCGCGGCGACGCCAACACGGAGTTGGCCGGATATTGCGACTGCGCGCGGAAATACGGCTGGACGCAGATCCATGTGCTGAGCGCCTCGGCCGAGCCGGCCGGCGTGGTGACGCGCGATGCCTTCGACCGCCTGGGCGGCGCCATCGTCGCCGCGGCGGCCGAGCACAAGGCGAAGCTCGACGGCATCCTGCTCAACCTGCATGGCGCCATGGTCACCGAGTTCTGCGAGGACGGCGAAGGCGAGCTGCTGGAGCGCCTGCGCAAGGTGGTCGGGCCGGACCTGCCCATCGCCGTCACCCTCGACCTGCACGGCAACATCACACCGAAGATGTGCGAACTGGCCCAGATCGTGCTCTCCTACAAGACCTATCCGCATGTCGACATGCGCGAGCGCGGTCGCCAGGCGGGCGACATCCTGCAGCGCGCCATGAAGGGCGAGATCCGGCCGCGCACGCTGCGCGCCCATCGGCCGATGCTGGACGAGATCAATGGTGGCCGCACCGATGTCGGCCCGATGATCGACCGCATCGCCAAGGCCATCGCCTATGAAAAGGAGCCCGGCGTCTTCGCCGTCAGCGTCAATGCCGGCTTCGGGAATGCCGACATCAGGGAGGTCGGCCCGACGGTGACCGTCACCTATGAGGGCAATGAGGCCAAGCATCGCGCTTTCGCCGAAGGCATCGCCGACGACATCTGGGACAAGCGTTTCGACGTCATCAACTACTACATGCCGGTCGAGGAGGCGGCGGCCATCGCCAAGACCTACAAGCGCACCACCGGCCCGATCATCATCGCCGACTATGCCGACAATCCGGGCGGCGGCGGCTATGGCGACAGCACCAATCTGCTGAAGGCGCTGCTCGATGCCGGCATCACCGACGCCGCCTTCGGCCCGATGGTCGACCCGGAAACCGCGCAGCAGCTGCACCGGCACAAGGTCGGCGAGCGGGTAAAGGTGCGCCTCGGCGGCAAATCCGATCCGCGCTTCGGCGGCGAACCGCTCAACCTCGAGGGCGAAATCCGCCTGATCAGCGACGGTTTCTATACCGGCGACGGACCCATGGTGGGCGGGCTGCGCCTGGGCTGGGGCGACACGGCGGTGCTGCGCGTCGGCGGCATCGACATCCTGGTGGTCAGCGAGCCGTCGCAGATGCTGGACCTGCAGCAGTTCCGCGCCTTCGGCATCGACCCGGCGGCGAAGACGGTGGTCGGCCTCAAATCCATGCAGCATTTCCGCGCCGCCTTCGAGCCGATCGCCGGCAAGGTCATCGTCTGCGACAGCGGCGCGCTGTGCACCACACATCTCGAGAAGCTGCCCTATCGCAACGTGCCGCGGCCGATCTTCCCGATCGACCGCGACATGAAGCTCTGAGCCGCAGTCCCGGCATGACCAAACGCGCGCATCATCATCTGCCCTCGCATCTCGGGGTCGAACGAGGGCATCTCACCATCGAGGGCCGCGACACCGTCGCCCTGGCGGCCGGCCATGGCTCGCCGCTCTTCGTCTTCTCCGAGCGGCGCATTGCCGCCAACGCCGGCGGCTTCCTGGCGGCGGCCAGGCAGGGCCATCCGCGCGCCGCGGTGTTCTTCGCCAGCAAGGCCTGCTCGAACCTGCACGTGCTGCGGGTGATCCGCGGCCAGGGTCTCGGCATCGAGGTCAATTCCGGCGGCGAATTGTGGAAGGCGCTGGCGGCTGGATTCGCGCCGCAGCAGATCGTCTTCAATGGCGTCGCCAAGACGATGGACGAGCTGGGCGAGGCGATCGGCCGCGGCATCAAGTGCATCAACGTCGATTCCGCCTTCGAGCTGCAGCGCATCGCCGCCGTGGCGGACGGCCTTGGCCGGCGCGCCAGCGTCGCGCTGCGGGTGGTGCCCGGGATCGGCGGCGGGGCGACCGTCGGCCTGCAGACCGGCAATGCGGCCAGCAAATTCGGCATGACTGAGCCAGAATTGCGGGCCGCACTCGCCTTCGCCCGCGATCACCCGGAATCCATCGACGTGGCCGGCATGCACCTGCATATCGGCTCGCAGATTCGAGCGGCGGCGGATTTCACCACTTCGGTGGCCTTCGCCGCGCGGGTGAGCCGCGAGATCGGGGCCGCCCTCAGCGCGCCGCTGCGCCATCTCAATCTTGGCGGTGGCTACCCGGTCGACTACGCGCATCTCGACCCGAAGGGCAATCGCGAGCACGCGGCGGCGCTGCACAGCTTCACCGCCGAGGATTCGGCGGCGCCGATGGTCGGCCGCGTGGCGGCGCAGGCCGCGCGCGAGCTAGGAGGCGGGACCGAGATCCTGTTCGAGCCCGGTCGCTCCCTGGTCGCCGATGCGGGTATCCTGCTGAGCCGCGTCGAGAACACGCGCCGGCGCGGCGACCTGCCCTGGCTCTATCTCGATGCCGGCTACAATCTGCTGATCGATTCCGCCGCGGTGCGCTGGTACTACCACATGGTCAACGCCGGGCGCATGGACGAGGCCGCCGACACCGCCTTTCGCGTGGTCGGACCGCTTTGCGATTCTGCCGATTGCTTCTACGACGTCGAAGGCGAGTATCTATGGAAGGCACTGAGCAGTCGCCTCGCCGACCTGCCGGCCGAAAGACTTGCCGCCCTGCGCGCGGAAGTCGTGCGCTTGCCGGAGACGCGCGACCTGCCGGCCGCGACGGCGCCTGGCGACCTCATTACCCTGCTGGATACAGGGGCTTATGCCCTGGGCGAGATGTTCCAGTATTGCGGCCGCCAACGCGCCAAGGCGATCATGATCGACTCCCAGGGCGGCATCGTCACCCTGCGCGATCGCGATCGGCCGCAAGATCTGATCGACCGCGCCGAGCACGCCGCGGCAGACCCGGCCGTGCTTGCAAACCCCACGCCGGTGTGAGACGGTCGATTGACTCCGTCGGCTCCGGCGGGTTCTTTCTCAGCCAGTGTCGCGTGCAGCCAGCCGCGTTTGACGGATGCCCATCTGCGAACAGATCCCTTTCCGCCCTGAAAGCCGTCGCCCATGAGAGGGCCGAGTTTCGCCGCCTTCCGGCACCGCGACTTTACGCTCTATGCCAGCGCCAATTTCCTGTGGACCATCGCGCTGCAGGTGCAGGCGACGGCGCTCGCCTGGCAGATCTATGAGATCACCCACGATCCGCTGCAGCTGGGCTTCGTCGGCCTGATGGAGTTCCTGCCGGCGGCCCTGCTGGCGCTGCCGGCCGGGCACCTCGCCGACCGCTTCGACCGCCGCAAGCTCATCCTGATCGGCGTCGGCGCGGAACTCGCCGCCGCCTGCGTGCTGCTCGGCCTGGCGCTGACCGGGCATGTCGTGGAGGGCGCGATCCTCGCCTTGGCCTTTTCCTTCGGCGTCGCCCGCGCCATCGCCACGCCGGCGGCGCGCGCCCTGATGCCGAACCTGATGCCGCGCGAGGATTTCGCCGGCGCGGTCGCCTGGTCGTCCACCTCCTGGCAGGTCGCCACCATCGCCGGCCCCGGCCTCGGCGGCCTGCTCTACGCCTTCGACCCCTCGGTCGCCTATGGCGGCGCGACATTGGGCTTCGCCGGCGGCGCGATCCTCGCCTTCCTGATGCGGGGCCGCCCGGTCACCCCGTCGACGACGCAGGAGAGCGACCTCTCCGCCGTCCTCGCCGGCCTCAAGCTGATCTTCCGCAACCGGATCCTGCTCGGCACCGTGTCGCTCGACCTCTTCGCGGTGCTGTTCTCGGGCGCCACCGCGCTGATCCCGGTCTTCGCCCAGGACATCCTGCATGTTGGATCGGATGCCGGCGGGTTGCTGCGCAGCGCCCAGGGCCTGGGCGCCACGGCGATGGCGCTGTTCCTGACCCAGTTCCCGCTGCAGCGCCACGTCGGACGGCGGCTGTTCATCGCCGTGGGCGTCTTCGGCCTGGCGGCGATCGCCTTCGGCCTGTCGCGGAACTACTGGCTGTCCTTCGCCATCCTGCTGGTGCTGGGCGGCGCCGACATGGTCAGCGTGTTCATCCGCGGCACGCTGGTGCCGCTGGCGACGCCGGACGAATTGCGCGGCCGGGTGACCGCGGTGGAATCGGTCTTCATCGGCGCGTCGAACGAGCTCGGCATGTTCGTGGCAGGCAGTGGCGGCGCGCTGCTCGGCCCGGTCGCGGCGGTGCTGCTGGGCGGCAGCCTGACCCTGGTGGTCACCGCGAGCTGGGCCGTCATGTTCCCGAAGGTGCGCCGGATCGACCGTTTCACCGCGCTGGAGTGACGGCGTCTCACGGGCGCCAGATCGGCCCTCGCGCGCGCACCCTGTCCAGCAGCAGCAGCGTCGCCGCATCTTCTCCCGCCAGCGCATGGCCGCGCGGCATCGGCGGCTCATCGCGCCAGCCGAAGGCGGCCAGCACCGCCGGGTCCTGGTAATACGCGGCCAGCACGCGATCGAGGAAACGCCGGAACTCCTCCGGCGCGGATCGTTCCAGTGCGCGCAGCATGTCCGCGCGCGCGGCTTGGTCCGCCGCCAGGAACTTCGCCGCCGCGAGCTGATCCAGGAGCGCCTGCGCCGCCGATTGCAGCGGCGCCAGGTCAGGAATGAGCCGCGACGCGGGCGGCAGGGGCGCGGGACCGGCCACGCCATCATCGCCCGGCAGCAGGGTGTCGAGAACCGCAGTCAGCAGCGCGTCGCTCATGCCGCCTCCCGCGCCAGGTCGTCGGCGAGCTTCAAGGCGAGCGCGCCGATGGTGGAGCCGGGATTGACCGCGCCGACGGTCGGGAACAGGCTGCCATCGGCGACGATGATGTTCGGCACCGCGTGGCAGCGGCCCTGCGCATCGGTGACCGAGGTCGCGGGATCGCTGCCCATGCGCGCGGTGCCAAGCAGATGCCAGCCGGCCAGCGGCGCCAGCGGCACGCGCACCACGCGATAGGCACCAGCGGCGCGCAGCATCTCCTCGGCGCGATCGAGACCGAAATCAAGCGAGCGCCGCGAATGCTCCGACATGCGGTATTCCACCCGCACGCCCGGCATCCCGTCGCGTTCCAAACCGTCGGTCAGCGCAACGCGGTTATGCGCCTCGGGCAGGTCCTCCGCCAGGGCCAGCACGGCCATGGAGTGGCGGAACTCCTCGCGCAGCAGCCGCTGCGCCTCCGCGCCCCAGGGCCGCTCCAGCCGCGCGGCCTGGGTCAGCAGCGGGTTCTCCCGGGTCACCTGCAGATGCACGCCCCGCTTGAAGCCGCGCCGCGCATCGGTCTCGTAGAATTCGTGGCTGTAGAGCGCGCAGCCGACCGGTCCCAGCGGACCGTCGAGCTCTTCCCGGAACACGCCGCGCACATAGGCGGCGGGATGGAACATCAGGTTGCGGCCAAGCGCCGGGCTGTCGAGGCCGGAGGCCAGCAGCAGCCGCGCGGTGCCGATGCCGTTGCCGGCGACGACGACGGCGGATGCCGGCTGCAACACTTCCCGGCCCGCGCCATCGACGTAGCGGATGCCGGTCGCGCGCCCAGCTTCGACGACGATCTCGCGCACCACGCAATGCGGGCGCAGGTCGACGCCATTGCGCGCGGCGCGCGGCAGATAGGTGAGGTCGGTGGAGGACTTGGCGCCATTGGCGCAGCCCTGCTGGCAGGGGCCGCAATGATTGCAGGCGGCGCGTTCATGCTCCGCCACGGTGTTGATGGCGGCATCGACCGGCCACCAATGCCAGCCGAGGCGATCGAATCCCGCCGCCGCGACCCGCCCCAGCCGGCCAAGCGGCATCGGCTGCATGCGGCGCGATTTCTTTGCCGGATAGGCAGGGTCGCCCGCCAGGCCGGCAACGCCGAAAGCCTCGTCGTTCAGATCGTAATAGGGTTCGAGGTCGAAATAGGAGAATGGCCAGTCGTCGCCGATGCCATCCTGGCTGCGCACCGCAAAATCGGAGGGATGCAGGCGCGGGAAATGCGCCGCCCAGTTAACGCTGGACCCGCCCATGCCGTTCCACATCAGCGGCTTGAAGGCGGACTTCGCATCGTCGACCGGATAATCGGCGGAACAGGCGGAAGCCCCGGAGGCGAGGCGCAGGTTGGGCGAGGTCGCCCAGGAGGTCATGGCCAGGTTCTGCCAGTCGCGGCGATGGGCGGGAAGGTCGCGGCGGTCGAACCAGCCGCCGCGATCCAGGCAGGCGATGCGGAGCTTCGGCGCCTGCTCGGAGAGCCGCGCCGCAAAGGCCGAGCCGCCGATCCCGGCCCCGACCACGACGACATCCAGCGGTTCGAGCCGCGTCGCCATGCCTAGCCGAGCTCCAGGTAACGCTGCACCTCGGCGGCGCTGACGGCGCGGCGCAAGGCAGCATCCTCCGCTTCGCAGAGCATGGCGAAATGCTCGATGAAGGCGGCGCCGAAAATGCGCCTCGCCGCCGCGCTCGCCCGCATGCGCCGGGTCGCCTCCAGCAGATCCGCCGGCAGGCGCGGCGCGCTGGCCGGAATCTCGTTCGGCCCGCCACCGGCAATCGGCGCATCTTTCAGGGTGAGGCCGCGCGCGATGCCGTCGAGCCCGGCACCCAGCATCAGGGCCAGCGCCAGATGCACGTTCACGTCGCTGCCCGGCAGGCGCAGCTCCAGCCGCGTCATCTCCTCCGTCTCCGCCGCCACGCGCACGGCGGCGGCGTAGTTGTACGGCGCCCAGCTCACCGTCTTCGGCGCCCAGCTGCCCGGCGCCAGCCGGCGATAGGCGTTGACCGTGTGCCCGCACAGCGGGAAGGCCTCCGGCACCAGCTCGATGATGCCGGCGAGGAAGGACTTCGCCGCCGCGCTCAGGCCATGCGGGTCGGCGCGGTCGGCAAACGCGTTGCGGCCCTGCTTGTCACGCAGCGACAGCGACACATGGCCGCCGATCCCCGGATAGCCGGCGCCGAGCAGCGGCATGAAGGACGCGGTCAGATCGCGGCGGCGGCAGAACGCCTTGGTGAACATACGGAAGAACGCCGCATCGTCGGCGGCGCGCATGGCCGCCTTGTGCCGCAAGGTGGCCTCGAAGCAGCCGGGGCCAAGCTCCACACCGAGGGCATAGAGATCGATGTCGGCGGCGCGCAGCAGCGCCTCCAGGTCGGCGACGAACGCGGCATGGGTCGCGGCGGTCTGCCCCGACCAGCAGCGATTGTCGGGGGCAAAGGGCGCGAGATTGGCGAAGCCCTTGCCGCGCAGGCTCTCCGCGGTTTCCGCGAGCACGATGAATTCGAACTCGAAGGCGGCCAGGGCCTCGTATCCCGCGGCCCTCGCGAGGGCAACCTGGTTGGCGAGGACGCGGCGCGGCATGAGCTCCGCCTGCGGCCCGGTATAGTCCGCCACCAGCGCCGCGGCGCGCGGCTCGAACGGATAAGGACGGATCGAGGCCGGGTCGTAGGCGATGGACTCGCTGCCATAGGGCCCCGGCGCCAGGATCTGGTCGCCGGAATCCCATTTCGGCAGCACATTGGCGAAGACCGCGGTGTCGGCGGTGGCGAGCAATTCCTGCCGCCGCAGGCGCCGCTCGCGGAACATGGCGGCGAGGTCGAACAGGCCGACATGCACGATGTCGGCCTCCAGCCGGTCCAGTTCCCGGGCGATTTCCGCCGCCACGCCACTCCATTCGCTCATTCAAGGTCCCCAGATGGCGGAGATTGTCGCACCCCCGAAGGACATCTTGGCATTGCCGCGCGCGACAGACTAGCCTCCGGCGACGCCCTGCCAGCCGAAAGCCACGCATGAGCCCCCTGCCGCCCCGCGCCCCGAGCGAAGCCGAGATCATGCATATCGGCGAAAGCCTGCTCGATCGCACCCTGCCCCAGAAGCAATGGACCCATGCGGCCCATTGCATCGCCTGCCTCTACCTGATGCTGTGTCGTCCCGATATCGACGTGGCGAAGTCGCTTCCGGGCATCATCTGGCGCTACAACGCGGCGGTCGGCACGCCGAACAGCGACCAGGACGGCTATCACGAGACCATCACGCGCTTCTACATCCAGGCCATCGCCGGCTATCTGGCCCGGCAGCCCTCGGGCAGGCCGCTGACCGAGATCGTCGCGGCCTTCCTGGCCAGCCCCTTCGCGGCACGGGATTTCGCGCTGCGCTACTGGTCGAAGGATCGCCTGATGTCGGTCGAGGCGCGGCGCGTCTGGGTCGAGCCGGACCTGCGTCCGCTCGACCTGGATACGCTGCCGCTCTAGCTTCGCGCCAGCCAGGCGGCGGCCGCGGCACCGACCAGCCCGGCATCGCCGCCGCGTTCCGCACGCAGGATCGGCAGGCGCCGCGTGCTCTCGCTCCACACCTGGCGGCGGATCGCCGTCTCCATGGCGTCCCAATAGGGGCCGTCGCGGCTGCCGAGCCCGCCGCCGACGATCAAGGCCTCTGGATCGAGCATGTTGAGCGCGATGCCGAGGGTGACGCCGAGCGCCTGGGCCGCCTCGGCGATGACGCGGGCCGCCACCGGCTCGCCCGCCGCCGCCGCCGTGATGACCTCGCCGGCCGAAGCGACCGGCCTATCCAGCGCGCGCGCATAGATCGCGGCGAGCGCCGCTCCGCCGGCCACATCCTCCAGCACATAGGCGCTCTGCGCGAGGCAGCCGGGGCAGGTCTGCACCATGGGGCTGCTGGCAATCGCCAGCGCATGGCCGTGGGCGCCGGCATGCGGCACGCGGTCCTTGACCCAGCAGGTGCTGATCCCGGTGCCGATGTTGAGAAAGAGCAGGTCGTGATAGGGCCGGCCGGCGCCCCAATGGATCTCGGCCAGGGCGGCCGCCCGCACATCCGCCTCGACCACGGCCGGCGCGATCGCGGACAGGGTTTCGCGCACCGGCAGGCCGCGCCAATGGACGCGATGCGCGCTGTCGACCCGGCCGCCGCGATCGACCAGCTCGCACAGGCCGAGGCCGATGCCCCGGCAGCCCGGCGCCTCGGCGATCAGCCTGCGCGCCGCCCGCGCCACGTCATCGAGGAAATCCCTGCCCGAGGCAGCACCCTGCGGCGTCGGCAGCTCCACGCGGCGCAGGATCGTGCCATGCGGGAAGGCGACGAGGCCGAGCGCGGTCTTGGTGCCGCCGACATCGATGCCGACGAAGACCTCTTCCGCCTGCGCCGCGCCCGCCATGCGGCCCTAGCCCGCCGGCTTGTAGCTCGGCGCGATGCCGAACAGGAACTCGACCACCTCGCCGGAGACGTTGTGGTACTGGTGCTTGACGCCCTGCGGCACGAAGAAGCCGTCCTTGGGGTGCAGCTCGAACCAGCGCTGCCCTTCCGCCTCCGGCGCGAAGACGTTGAGCGTGCCCTTCAGCAGATAGAGCCCCTCATCGCCGCCATGGATCTCGATGTCGGATTTCTGCCCGGGCAGCAGCGTCATCCTGCCGACGGTCAACTGGTCGGTCGCCGCATAGAGGCCGACCAGCGCGCTTTGCCGGCCGCCCTCCAGGCGCCAGATCAAGTCGGCATCGCGCAGCACGCGCATGCGGTGCTGGGCGCGCGCTTCCCCGGCGCGCATCGGCAGGTGGCCCAGCCACTGGTCCTGGCCGTAGCGCAATTCGCCGAGATACGGCTTGGTCCGCGCATAGGCGCCCGAGGTGCCCTTGGCCGGCGGCGGGGCATAGAATTCCAGCACCCGCACCGGCCCGGTGCCGAGGTTGAAGCCGTGATGCCAGTTGTCGCGGCGGAAGAACACCGCCTCGCCTTCCTTCACCACATGCACCTCACCGGTCTCCGGATTGGCGCAGCCGAAGGTGCCTTCGAGCACGTAGAGCACCTCGTCGGCGGCGAAGATGGTGCGGAACTCCTCCGAATGCCGGAAGGCGCCGCCCGGGCCGAGGCCGAAGACCAGCTGGTGGATCTGGCCGCTGGAGACATAGATCCAGTCGTCGACCTGGCCGGCGATCTCGTCGCCCCACAGATGCCGGGTCACGAAATCGTAGCGGATGTGCGTCGGCACATCGAAATTCGGCCGTGGCGATGGGGCGTATTTGGTCATGGGTCCTCTGGGATATCGAACGTCAGGGAATGTCGTCGCCGAAATTACGGTAGAGTCCGGCGGCGGTGACGCGCACCGGCCCGGCGGGCGCGGACGCACGCAGAAAGCCCTCCGCCGCCACGTAGCTGGGGAAGGTCCAGAGCGCGATGCCGCCAGGATCGGGCGCCATCAGGCCGAGGCGCTTCAGCACGTAGACGAGGCGCCCGCCGGCGGGGAAGCGCCGGGTGAAATAGTCGCGCACCGCGCTGGAGCTCGCATCGTCCGCGGCGAAGAACTCGACCAGGTGCAGGCCATCCGGCACCTGGCCCTCGCCGAAGACCTCGTCATAGAGGCCGGCCTGGTAGAAATCGAGGGCGCGCGGCACCGGCGAGGTCGCGGCGTAGTGCTTGCCCTCGGGCGTGCGGAAGTAGTCCTCCCATTCGTCCATGCGGGCGATGGAGGCGATCTTCCACCAGCACATGTAGTGCGGCTCCGGCCCGATCTTCATGGTGCAGCCGAGATTGGCCACCATGACATCCTGGTCGGAGACCCAGTCCTGCCGGCCGTGCTGGCGGAACAGCTCCCACGGCACGTTGCGGTCGCGCCGGATGTATTCGGCCAGGATCATGCGCTCACCTCGCTTGCCGGCGCGGCGGGGCCACCGGAGCGGCGCGAAGGCCGCCCCGGTCGCCGCAGCGTCACTGCGTGCCCGCCAGCCATTCCTTCTCGATCATGTCCTTGTTGGCGTCGACCCAGTCGCGGGCGACGTCGGCCACGTCCTTCTTGTCGACCTCCATGGCCAGGATCCACTGGTTGACCACGTTGGCGTCCAGCTTCACCTGGCGCAGGAACTTGGAGATCTTCGGCGCGCGGTCGGCCAGCGCCTTGGAATGGGCGATGTTGACCCGTGTCGGCGGCTGGCCGCACTTGATCGAGCTCGCCTCGTACCAGTCGTTGCGCTCGCCGGGCTGGTAGAAGGTGTAGCAGCCGTTCGGGTTGTAGCGGTCAGTGCCCTTGGCGCTGTCCATGGTGTAGCCGTCGAAGGGCGGCTGCTCCAGCTCGACCAGGTCATAGGCGGCGAAGATCCATTCCGGCGTCCAGTAGTAGAAGGCGATCGGCTGCTTCTTGTCGTAGGCGTCCTTCAGCTGGGCCAGGAACACCGCCTGGTCGACGGTGGTGTATTCCATCGTCTTGTCGAAGCCGTAGGTCTTGCCGCGGACCTGCGTGTGGTTGGTGGATTCCCAGCCGACCGCGCCGGCCCACATCTCGCCCTTGCCGTTGCCGTCGCTGTCGAACAGCTTGGCGACTTCCGGCTTGGCCAGATCCTCCAGCTTGGTGACGCCCAGGTCCTTCACATAGGCCGGCACGAAGATGCCTTCGGTGCCGAGATACGGCGTGTCGTTGAGGATGATGCTCTGGTGGCCGCCCGGCAGGACGTAGTTCTTCATCTGCTCCGGCAGGTGGTCGGTCCACATGTCGGCGACGATGTCGACCGAGCCGTCGCCCTTGTCCAGCGCCTCATAGAGCGCTTCCTGCGCCGCCGAGATGGTCTGCACGTCGGCATCCAGATACCGCGTCATCACCTCGCTCAGCACCTGCTCGATGGCCGTGGAGCCGGGCCAGTCGAGCTGGCCGATCACGACCTTGGTCTTCGCCTCCGCCGCGCCGGCCAGGCACAGCAATGATCCCGTGGCCAAGAGGGCTATTCCGAGTTTTCGCACCATGTTCCTCTCCCATCTTTCCCTGGTTGTTGGTCCAAGCCTTATTTGTCGCGTCCTTGCCTGCCGCTCTCCTCCCGGCCGCGCACCACGCGGTCGAGCACCATCGCGCAGACGACGATGGCGATGCCGGCCAGGAACCCCTGGCCCGTCTTGAGATGTTGCAACGAATGCATCACGTCGAGGCCGAGGCCCCCGGCGCCGATCATGGCGGCGACCACCACCATCGACAGGCACATCATGATGGTCTGGTTGATGCCGAGGCGGATCGAGGGAATCGCCAGCGGCAACTCGACCTTGAACAGCATCTGCGCCGGGCTGGCGCCGAAGGCATCTGCCGCCTCGCGCACATGGGCGGGCACATGGCGGATGCCGAGCGCGGTCAGGCGCACCATCGGCGGCAGCGCGAAAATGACCGTGGCGATGACGCCGGGCGGCTTGCCGATGGAGAAGAAGGCGACCGCCGGGATCAGGTACACGAAGGTCGGCAGCGTCTGCATGATGTCGAGGATCGGCTCGATCACCGCATTGGTGCGCCGGCTCTTGGCGCAGAGCACGCCCAGGGGAATGCCGAGCACCACGCAGATCACGACCGAAGTCGCGATCAGCGCCATGGTCCCCATGCTCTTTTCCCAGAAGCCGAACAGGCCGAGATAGGCGAGGCCGCAGGCGGCGAAGATCATCGCGCGCCGGCCGGACAATCGCCAGGCGAGCAGCACCGAGGCCAGCGCCACCACCGGCCATGGCGTGGCGATGAAGCAGGCCTCGATGAAGTTGAGGATCGCGCGCAGGCCGGCGGTCAGGGAATCGAAAAAGGCGACCCAGCTTTTCTTCGCCCAGTCGATGGCGACGTCGATGACATGCGCGGTGGCGTTGTCCAGGCCGTTCGGCGCCGGGAAGGCAGCGATGCCGGCAGCCGGCTCCACCGCGACGAAACGATAGACGGTCAGGCCGTAGCAGAGCACGACCAGGACGACGCCGATCAGCAGCCCCGCCCGGGACGGAACGGCGGCCTGCGCCGATCTCTGCAGGCGCTGCCGCAGCCAGGGCCCGATGGCGCCGAGCCCAAGGCGCACCAGCAGCACCAGCGCCACGCCCAGCAGGACCTGGCCGGCGAAGCTCTGCCCCTCCTCCGCCGCGACCGGCCACAGGCCGGTGGCGATCGCGACCAAGCCGACCAGCTCGATCGTCGCGGTCCAGAAGAAGGTGATCCACAGCGCCGACCGCGCCGCCCAGAGGGGGCCCAGCAGCAACGCCGCCGCGCTGAAGCGGAAGGCCGGCGCCAGCGATTCCGTCGCCGCCTGGCGGGCCGCGATCTCCTCGGTCGTCGGCAGGTCAGCCATGATGCGACCTCGCCTGCACGTTGCGCAGCAATGTGTCCTTGTCGACGAGGCCGATGGCGTTGCCCGCCGGGTCGACCACGAGGGCGGCCGGGCTGCCTTCGGCCAGCATGGCAACCAGGTCGGCGAGCTCGGCATCCTCGCCGACGCGCGGGCACGTGGCCTGCAAGGCGGCAAGGTCGGCCGGGAGCGGCGCCATGACGTCGCTGGCGCGCAGCACCTCGATGGGCGAGATCCCGCCGACGAAGGCCGCCACGTAGTCATCGGCCGGGCTGCGCACGATCTCGCGCGCGCTGCCGACCTGGATCAGCCTGCCGTCGCGCATGATGGCGATGCGCGAGCCGAAGCGCATGGCCTCGTCCAGGTCGTGGGTGATGAAGATGGTGGTCTTGCGCATGGCCCGGGTCAGCTGCAGGAACTCGTCCTGCAGCTGCCGGCGGATCAGCGGGTCGAGCGCGCCGAAGGGCTCGTCCATCAGCAGGATGTCGGGATCGCCGGCCAGGGCGCGCGCCAGCCCGACGCGCTGCTGCATGCCGCCGGAAAGCTCGTGCGGCCAGCGATGCCCCCAATCGGCGAGGTCGACCAGCTTCAACATCTCCTGCGCGCGGGCGTAGCGTTGCGCGGCGGGAACCTCGCGCAATTCCAGGCCGAAGGCGACGTTCTCGATCACCGTGCGATGCGGCAGCAGCGCGAAGTTCTGGAACACCATGCCGATCTTCTCGGCGCGGATGCGGCGCAGCTCGGCGCCGCGCTTGCCGGCGATGTCCTGGCCGTCGATCAGGATCTGCCCGGCGGTCGGCTGGATGAGGCCGTTGATGTGGCGCACCAGGGTCGACTTGCCGCTGCCCGACAGGCCCATGACGCAGAAGATCTCGCCGCTCCTGACCTGGAAGCTCACCCCGGCGACACCCACCACGCAATCATAGCGCTGCATCACCTCGGCCTTGCTGAGGCCCTGCTCGCGCAAGGCGGCCAAGGCCCGTTCCGGATTCGGCCCGAAGATCTTCCACACGTCGCGGCATTCGACCGCAACGCGCGCGGCGGCCTCGCGTGCCGGGCCTTGCGCCAGCGCGCTCACCGCGTCGGTCTCCTCGAGCCTGGCATCGCGCTGCTCTCCCCGATCCGCGTCATGCCCCGTCCTCTGGCATCAGAGTCCTTCGTCACCAATAGCTGCCGAGCGAGACGGTGATGGCCTCGCCATTCACCGCCGCCGCCTCGTCGCTGCACAGATAGCCGGCCACGTTGGCCACCTCTTCCGGCGTCACCAGGCGGCGCGCCGGATTGGCGGCGGCGCGCTCCGCCCAGATCGCCTCGACGCCCAGCCCGCGCTGTGCCGCCTCCTGCTCGGCGTCGCGCTCGGCCATGCGGGTGCGCACCCAGCCGGGCAGGATCGCGTTGCAGGTGGCGTTGAACGGCGCCAGGTCCTGCGCCACCGAGCGCATCAGGCCGATGATGCCATGCTTGGAGGCGCAATAGGGCGACATGGCGGGCGCGCCCACTTCGCCCGCCGTCGAGCTGACCATCACCACGCGGCCCCAGCCGATGCGGCGGATGTCCTGCGCCGCGGCCTTGGTGAGCTCGAAGGGCGCGTCGAGATTGACCGCCATGGTGGCGCGCCAGCCATCGCTGCTCTGCTCCCAGATCGGCCGGTCGAGCGAGCCGCCGCGCCCCGCCGCATTCACCAGGATGCCGATGGGACCAAGCCGCCGCGCGGCGGCGGCTACTTCGGCGCAGGCCTCCGGCGTCTCCAGCCCGAGGGCGAGCGGTGTGACATCGGCCTCCGCCGCCAGCGCCGCGAGGCGCGGCTGGTCGCGCCCGACCGCCAGGACCTTCGCGCCGCGCGCCGCCAGCAGCACGGCGATCGCCCGGCCGATGCCGCTGCTGGCACCGGTGACGATGGCGATGCGTCCGGCGAGGGCGGCGGCCATGCTCAGTGTCCCTTCGTTCCGTGCACGATTTCGACCAGCTGGCGCACGGTGGCGGCGGGATCGGCCGAGGCCCAGACGTTGCGGCCGAAGGCGACGCCCGCGGCTCCGCCCTGCATCGCCGTCGCGACGTCCTTGAACAATTGCGCGCGGTCGCCGGCGACGGCGCCGCCCGCCAGGATCACCGGCACGCCGCAGGCGGCCGAGGCCGGCATGGTCGAGGGCGGATTGGGCATCGTCGTCTTGATCGCGTGGGCGCCGATCTCCTGGCCCGCGCGGCAGGCGGCGGCGATGGCGTCGGGCGCCGCGGCATCGGGGAAGCGGGCGCTTTCCACCGGCATGATCTCGCACAGGTAGGAAATGCCGGCCCGGTCGCAATCGGCGGCCAGCCGCCCGGCCACCCGCAGCGCCTCGCCCTCGAACGGCGCGCCCAGCTGGATGTAGGTCAGCACCGTGCCGATGCCCAGGCGCTGGGCATCCTCGATGGTCCAGCTCATCAAGTACTCGGTGATCGCGTAGGAGGAGCCCAGGGTCACGATGGTGTTGTCCAGCTTCAGGATCGGCTTGGCCTTGCCGAGATCCTCGCGGAAGTCACGGATGGTGCCGTAGCTGGCGATGATCGCGTCGGCACCCGCCGTGCTCACCTGGCGCAGCAGGGTGGAGCGGTCCTCCAGCCCCGGGCAGGGCCAGGAATACATCGCGTGGTCGATGGCGACGATGACGGCGCGGCCGTCGGCGGCAAGGAAATCGGCCGGCTTCATCGCTGCGGCCCCGGAACGAACATGATCTTCAATCCTTCAAAGCTCTGCCGGCGCACCAGCGCGCTTTCGACGTCGTCGAAGCCGCAGGTCCCGGTCACCAGTTTCTGGAACGGGTATTTCGGATCGACCAGCAGCTCGAGCGCCAGGTCGTAGCGCTTGCGCACCTGGTTGGGCGGGGTGCCGATCCACTCGCTGCCCACCACCGCGATCTCGCGATAGTGGATGTCGTTGAGGTTGATCATCGCCTGCGGCCGGTTGCCGAAACCGGCGAACAGCACCACGCGGCCGCCGGGCCGGCAGGCGGCGATGCAATCATTGACCAGGTCCGGATTGCCGATGGTGAGGATGACGCCATGCACGCCCTCGCCCTTCGACCATTCCTTCACCTGTGCCCGCCAGTCCGCCGCGTCGATGGCGCGCTCGGCGCCGAACTCGACGGCGAGGGCGCGGCGCTGGCCGAGCGGCTCGACCACCAGCACCTTGGCGCCGATCCGCGCCGCCTCGACGATGATCTTCAGCCCCATGGCGCCGGCGGCGATCACCACCAGCCGGTCGCCGGGACCGATCCGTGCCTGGTCATGCACCGCATGCAGGCAATCGGCGAGCGGCTCCACCAGGATGGCGCGCTCCAGCGCCAGGTCTTCCGGCATGCGCAAGGGCCCGCGCGACCAGGGGATCGGCTGCACCGGGATGGTCGCGTATTCGGCATAGCCGCCATATACGTCGCCGTAGAGGCGATCGCCCACCTTCCAGCTGTCGACGCCGGCGCCGACATCGGCGACGCGGCCGACCCATTCATGGCCGGGATTGAAGGGGTATTCGCCGTCATTGACGCCGATCTCGTATTTGCGTGAATCCGTCGCGCAGACGCCGCAAGCCTCGAGCTTGACCAGCAGCTGGCCCGGCGCCGGCTCGGGAATCGGGACCTGCTCGACCTGCAGATCGCGGATCCCGTGCAGCCGCGCGACGCGCATCAAGCCCTTCGGCATAAATCCTCCTCGGTGGTGGCCATGCGCCCCAGCGCATGCAGGGATGGGGCGAGCGCCGGATAGAGCGCCCGGTAGGTCTCCAGCATCTCGCGATAGCGCGCGTGGCGCGCCGGGTCGGGATGGATGCGCTTCTCGATCCTCGCCTGGACATTGCGGCCGAGCGCGCGCAGAGCCAGCATCGCCGGCCCGACCGCCTCGCCGGCATGGGCGGCGATCTCCAGGATCAGGCCCGTGGCGTTGCTGACAGCGCTGGCGAGCGCCGCGTTGCGGGTACCGCCGCCGCCCGCATGCGCCAGCTCGCAGCGCCCGGTCTGGCGCAGCAGGCGCTCGCTGAGGTCGAGGGCGGAGAGCGCAATGCCGTCGATGGTTGCGCGATGCAGCTCCGCGGCATTGGTCTGCAGGCTGGCGCCCAGCACGGCGCCGCGCGCGTCATTGTCCCAGATCGGCGCGCGCTCGCCGGCGAAATAGGGCAGCAGCAGCAGGCCGCCGGCGCCGGGCGGCAGATCCGCCGCGGCGGCGACGGCCTGCGGGCCATAGAGCTGCGCCGACCAGTCGAGCAGCGCCCCGCAGGCCGAGGTCCAGCCGCCGAGAAAGACGCCCGCGCCGTGATGCGGCGTCGTGCGCAGGCCATCCTGCGCCACGGCCTGTGCCACCACCCGGCCGAGCACCAGGGTCGAGCCGAGCAGGATGCCGAGATCGCCGGCCGCGCGCATGCCGATGGCGGCGAAATCGACATAGGAATCGCAGCCGCCGATGGCGACCGGAATGCCGGGCGGCAGGCCCAGGCGCTGCGCCATGCCGGGCAGCAGGCCGCCGGCGATGTCCTGCGCCTCGCGCGGGTCCGGCAAGGGCAGGATCGGCTTGAGGCCGGGCGCCAGGTGATAGGAGGCGGTGGCGCGGTCGATGGTCGGCACCCCGGTCAGGGCGGCGACGATATAGCCCGCCGCGTCCACCACCCAGCGCGCCCGGGCGAAGCGCTTCGGCTGCGTGTCGCGCAGCCACAACAGCTTCGGCGCCGTGTGGTCGAGACTCATCGCCTCGTCACCAAGCTGCAGCTCGCGCTTCAGCCGCTGCCGATGCGCCTCGGACCGCGCGTCGATGCCGAACAGCGGCGCCGGGCCGACCGGCTCCAGATTTTCGTCGAGCAGGACCGGGCAAGGGCCGAGCGCGCCGATGGCGATGGCGTCGACCGAGGCCAGGTCGGCATCGGCGAGCGCCGCGCGCGCGGCGCCGATGGCGGCCTCCAGCCAGGCCTTCGGATCGGCCTCCGGCGCATGCGCCTCGCGCGTCGGGATGGCGCAGCGCCCCCGCCCGATCAGCTCCATGTCCTCGCGCAGCACTGCGGCGCGCGCCCCGCTCAGCCCCAGATCGATGCCGAGCGTCACGCGCATCACCGGATCGGCTCCTGTCCGGAGCGGAACAGGGTGGTGCGGAAGCGGTAGCGGTCGCCGCGGAAGACGCTGCGGCTGATCTCGATCGGCCGGCCGTTGCGGTCATGGGTGACGGCGCTCGCCATCAGCAGCGGCGCGCCTTCGGCGAGTTCCAGCAGCCGCGCCTGCTCGGCGGAGGCGCCGATCGCCTGCAGCACATATTCGGCGTAGGCCGGGAAGATGCCGGCATTGCGCAGGGTGTCGTAGAGCGAGTTCCGCGCCAGGTCGGCCCGCGGCAGATCGGGCACCAGGCGCAGCGGCATCCGGCTGTGCTCGATGGCGACGGCGACGCCGTCCAGGTGGCGGATGCGCTCGAGGTCGAAAAGCTCGCTGCCAGGGGCGATGCGCAGTTCCTCCGCCTCGTCGATGCTGGCGAGGCGCACCTCGGCGCGCAGGATGGTGGAGGTCGCCGACAGGCCACGGCCGCGCGCCATCTCGCTGAAGCTCATCAGCGCGTTGGGCTCGCCGAGCGACGGCGCGAGCACGAACCAGCCGCGCGCGGAATCGGAATCGATGAGCCCCCGGTCGCGCAATTCGGCGAGCGCCCGGCGCACGGTCACGCGGCTGACCTCGAATTGCTTGCACAGCTCGCGCTCGCTCAGCAGCTGCGCGCCGCGGGCCAGCTCGCCGCTGGCGATCTGGTCGGACAGCGCCTGCGCCACCGATAGATAGAGCGGCTGGGCCTGACTCAGGGCTTCGGTCTTGGCGATCGCCGGCATCCCCTCCCCCGATGATACCAGTTAGATACCAGACAATACCAAGATTGATTCCACGGATTCCAGCCCAATACCAGCGGAATCTGGCCTCAAAGGACTGGAAAGGCTCAGCGGCTGGAAATCAGGCGGTCGACCGGCACCGGCCCGGCGAATTGCGCCAGGGCGGTCGGGAAGAGCTTGGCATCGAAGCGGTCGCCGGTGGCGCGGAGCTCGCCCGGCAGCGCCCACCACGGCAAAGCCGGGCGGAGGTGATGCACCCGGTGCAGATTCATGTTGAGCACCAGCAGGCGGAACGGCGCCGGCAGCCACAGATTGCGCGCGAAATCGGGCCGGTCCACCGGCGTCGCGAAGTGATAGACGTTGTCGAAAAGCGAGACCAGCACGCCGCGCGCCAGCAGGAACGCCGCCAGCATCGGCCAATGGGAACCGTAGAGACCGATCGCGAGGACGATCAGCCCCGCGGCCAGCACGGCGTCGGTCCGGATTGTCGCCAGCCGGCGCGGATCGAGGAACAGGCGCTCGGCGCTCTGGTGAATCGCCCGCAGCGCCGGATGATCGCCGCGATAGACCCGGTCGACGATGCGGCGGATCAGCGGGCGCGGCAGCAGGCAGACGAGCGGCGCCGCCAGTTCCACCAGATAGAGACCGCCCAACAGGTTGAACAGGAAAGCGAGCTTCGCCTTCAGCCGCGACTCCTTTGCCGGGTCGTAGGAATCCGGCCGGTCGATGGGGTTGCGGTTGTAGCGGTGGTGCATCAGGTGCCCAAAACGCAGCACGGCGAAGGACGACCCGAGCAGCACCGCCATCAGGCGGCCGGCGGCCTGGTTGACGCGACGGTCGGCATGGAATCCGCCATGGATCGCCTCGTGATGCAGGGCCCAGAAGCCGTTGGTGAGCAGCGCCACCGGCACCAGCAGCAGGCCCCAGCGCGGATCGCGCGGCAGCAGCAGCGCCGGGACGAGCAGCAACGCGGCGAGGGTCAGCGACGCCATCGCCGTCAGCAGGACCAGGTTCACGGTCCGGTATCGTCCGCTCTCGATCTCTTGCGCCACGCCCCTGCCCTTTGCACGGCCGCTCCTGGGCAGGCCGGAATTGTGACAGGCAATTGACCAGATCGAGACGCTTTCCGGAACCCCTCTTGCGTGGATGCGACGTCAGCGTGCCGGCGGCAGTGATAGGCCGAATTTCCCGGCCAGGCCCTCAAGCCCCTGCAGGATGCGCGGGCTGAGCGGCACGCCCATGCCGAGCGCCCGCCGTTTCTTGGCGAGGCCCGCCTGCCCCGGCAGCCGCACTGGGGAATCCGGTGCTGCCGGTTTGGCCGCGCGGCAGGCCTTGGCAATGAAATCCGCCTGGCGCAGGAAGCCGTCGAGGCCGCCGAAAGCGGCGGGGTCGAACACCTGCACCAGCACCGCGGCGCCCCAGTCTTTCGGCGCATCGGCGCGGCCATAGCCGGACAGGCCCTGGGTCAGCATTTCCACCCAGAGGCCGAGGCCGAAGCCCTTGTGACCATGATCGACGCCGCCGACCGGCAGCAGGGCGCCGCCTTCATCGATCACCTTCGGATCGTCGGTCGGATTGCCCCTGGCGTCGATCAGCCACTTGCCCGGCATGCGCCCGCCCTCGCGCTTGGTGCGGTTGGTGAGGCCCATCGTGGTGATGGAGGTGGAGATGTCGATCAGCACCGGATCGGGAGAGCCGGGAATGCCAATGGCGACGGGGTCTGGCATCAGCACGGGGGTCACCGCGCCGAAGGGGACGACCCGAGATTCGGCGGGATCGGAGGAGAAGACCAGCACCACCAGCCCATCGCGCGCCGGCTGCTCCAGGAACGCGGCCAGGCAGGCGATGTGGTGTGAGCGCCGCAAGGCAATCGCACCGAGACCGAGTTGCCTCGCCCTTTTCGCCGCCTCGGCAATCGCCAGCTCGGTGGTCCAGATCCCCGGCAGCCGCCGCGCGTCCCAGGTGGCGACGGCGCCCTTGTCAGCCAGCACCGCCGGGCGGCCCGTCACCTCCATGCGTTTCTCCTCGACCTCCTCGACGTAGTCGGCGAGCAGGGCCAGGCCGTGGGTGGCGTGGCCCAGCAGGTCCGCCTCGACCAGCACGCGGGCGACGCTCTCCGCCGGTTCGGCCGGCATGCCGCTCTTCACCAGCGCGGCGCGGGCGAATTCGGTGATGGCGGCGACGTCGAATCGGCTGTCGGTCATGATGCTCGCTCTCGCAGGGTCAGGAATTGCGGCGGATGGAAATGTGCCAGGGGATCAGCAGGCGCTCGGCCAGGGTCACCGCCGCGAACAGGGTCAGGCCCAGCCCGGTCAGCAGGAAGATGCCGGCGAAGGCGAGGTCGGGGCGCATGTTGCCGGTGGTGATCTGGATGTAGAAGCCGAGGCCCTGGTCGCTGCCGATGAATTCCGCGATGGTGGCGCCGACCGTGGCGTTCAGGGCCGCATACTTGAAGCCGACGAAGCATTGCGGCAACGCCGCCGGCAGCCGCACCTTCAGGAACACCTTGAAATGGCCGGCGCCGGTCGAGCGGCAGAAGCGGGTCAGTTCCTCGGGCAGCGAGCCGAAAGCGAGGATCGCGTTCAGCACGATGGGAAAGAAGCAGACCAGGAACACGATGATGATCTTCGGCAGCAAGCCGAAGCCGAGCCAGGAGATGAACAAGGGCGCGAAGGCGATCTTCGGCACCATCTCGACGCTGACGAAGAACGGATAGATGGTCCGCCGCAGCACCGCGGAGAAGGCGATGGCGAGGCCGAGCGGCACCGCCGCGCAGATGGCGATGACATAGCCGATCAGCGTCTCCAGCGCCGTGATGCCGGTATAGGCGATCAGACGGTCGAGATCGGCCCAGGCATTGGTGACGATCTCGCTGGGTCGGTTCAGGATATAGGCCGGCACGTTGAAGATGCCGATCGACAATTCCCAGAACAGGAAGAAGCAGGCAAAGAACAGGATCGCCATCCAGGACTTCGCCACCCAGCGCAGCACGCCGCCCATGGCGCCGGCGCGCCTAGAGGATTCCATAGCCATGGAACACCTCCTGGATCTCGTGCACGTAGCGGATGAAGTCCGGGCTGCGCTTGACCGCATGGTCGCGCGGCCAGGGCAGGTCGATGTCGATGATGCGGTCGATTCGGCCGGGCCGCGGCGTGACCAAGCAGACGCGGCTGGAGAGCTGCACCGCCTCCTCGATCGAATGGGTGACGAAGACGACCGTCGGGCGCTGTTGCATCCAGAGCGCCTGCAGATCGCCGCGGATCGCCTCGCGCGTCATGGCGTCGAGCTTGCCGAGCGGCTCATCCAGCAGCACCGTCTTCGGCTCATGCACCATGGACTGGCAGAAGGCCGCGCGCTGCTGCATGCCGCCGGAAAGCTCGTGCGGATAGCGATGCTCGAAGCCTTCCAGCTTGACCGACTTCACCAGCTCGCGGATGCGGCCCTCGTGGCCCTTCGGGTCGAGGCCGCGCAGCTCCAGCTGCAGCGAGATGTTGCCCCAGACGTCGCGCCAGGTGACCAGGGTGTTGTCCTGGAACATGATGCCGATATCGGTGCGCGGGCCACCGACCTTGTCGCCATTGACCCGGATCTCGCCGGAGCTTGGCTCCAGCAGGCCGGCAATCATCAGCATCAGGGTGGACTTGCCGCAGCCCGAGGGACCGAGCAGCGAGACGAACTCCCCCGTCGCGATCGACAGGTCGGCGGGGCCGAAGGCGTGCACCGCCGCGCCGCCGGAGTCGAAAACCTTGCTGATGCCGCGAATGTCGAGCGCCGCGCCCATGATCCAGTCTATTCGATGTCAGCGGAAGGCTGCCTTGCGCTTGTCCCCCGGATTCACGGCGCGGGCAAGGGGCCTCGATCCAATTTCCCCGGAAGAAGAGCGGCCGGAGGCGGAATGGAGCCCCGCCTCCGGCCGTGGGGCAAGTTACTTAGGCAGGAAGTCGTTGGTGTAGAAGGCCATCGCCGGCTGATCGGTCTTCAGGTCGTTGTACTTCTTCATCAGGGTCAGCATATCGTCCCAGTCGGATGGCACGTTGAGGCCCAGCACCTTGTCCTTGTTGGCCTTGGAATAGAGCACGCTCAGCGTGACATCGAGCACCGCGCGGGCCTGGGCCTTGCCGGCATCCTCGTTCATCGTGCCGCCGACGATGTCGGCCATGGAGGCGACCGCGGCGTCGGGATTCGCCTCGGCCTCCTTGTAGGCTTTCACGGTCGCGGCCATGAAGCGCTTCACCAGGTCCGGGTTCTTCTCCACCGTCTCCTTGTTGGCGACAATGCAATAGCCGACCTGGTTCACGCCGAAATCCGAATAGGGGAAGGTGACGGGATCGGCGCCGCCATTGGCCTTGATCTCCGCCGGCTTGTCGTCGAGGCCGCCGAGGATGCCGACCGCGCCGCCGGCGCTCTGCAGATAGGACGAGACCAGCGCGCCGTCCGGCACGTTGGTGATCTTCACGTCGCTCTCCGACAGGCCGGCATTCTTCAGGACCAGCGGGAAGAAGGTGTTGACGCCGGCATTGGCGGTGGTCAGCAGCGTCTTGCCCTTGAGGTCCTTGATATCCTTCACGCCGGCATCGGGCCGCACGATGATCGCCTCGGTGCCCATGGCGTCGATCACGCCGACGGAGATGAGCGGCGCGCCCTGGGCGGCGAGATTGGTCATCGAGGCGCAGGAGCCGTAGGAGAACGTGCTGTCGCCATTGGCCACCAGGCGATGAGCCGAGCCGGAGCCGTTGCCGGAACGGATGTCGAGATTGATCCCCTGCTCCTTGTAATAGCCCTTGTCCTTGCCCAGCGCGAAGCCGGCATGGGAGCCGTAATACATCCAGTTGAGGCGCAGGCGAACGTCATCCTCGGCGCGCGCCGCGACGCTGGCGACGGTCAGCCCGGCGGCGGCGATCAGCGCGACTCCGGCGATCTTCTTCATCATCGTCTTCATGGTCCCTCTCCCTTCGTTGCACGCGGCGCGGTTCATGGCGACCGGCCGTTCTTCTTTGATCTCTCTAGCGCGCGACCAGGCGCGGCACGCCGATGGCGCGCATCATGGCCAGCGTCTTCTCGCGATAAGGCCCGCGCACGTCGCGCGTCGGCGGCCGGCAGCGGCTGGACGGCAGGCCGATCAGCTCCATGCAGAGCTTGTCGAGATAGCCGTCGCCGCTGGTGAAGCCCTTTTCGATCTCGACCCACAGCTTGTAGAAGGGCATCGCCTCCTTCACCAGCATGCGGGCGATCTCGGTGAAGTTGCCGGCCTTCACCTCGTCGATCAGCTTGATGCCCCATTCCGGCCAGAAGTTGCACAGATGCACCTCGAAGGCCTTGGCGCCCAGCGCCGGCATCGCCGAATAGGCGAAGAACAGGTTGTTGTCGATGACGGTGAAGCGATGCGAGAAATGCGAGGTCACGTCCTCGAACTCCATCGCGTCGGTGCGCGGCGTCGCCCATTTGAGGCCGACGACATTGGGAATCTGCGCCAGGCGCTCGACCATGGCAAAGGAGACGTTCGTCGCCGTCCAGAAGGTGTTGTAGATGATGATGCCGATTTCGGGCGCGGCTTCGGCCGCGGCGCGGACGAATTCCTCGAAATCCGCCTCGCCGTGGGTGAAGTAGAATGGGCAGGACACCTGGATGAAATCGGCGCCCATCGCCTTCGCCGCCTTGGCGATGCGCACCAGCTCGGCGGTCGAGGTGGTCTGCGCGCCCATGGCAACCGGGGCGGCGCCGTTCACCTCGTCCAGCACGCATTCGGCAACCCGCGCGCGCTCGTCGAAGGTCATGGTGGAGAAATCGCCGGCGGCGCCCCCCGCCAGGAACGTGGCGTAGCGCGTGGTGAGGCCGTTATCGATCAGGAAGCGGACATAGGCGCGCAGTGCCGCCTCGTCGACCGGCAGCCCCGGCACGTCGGCGAAGGGCGTCGGAATGGTCACGTAGCAGCCTTCCAGCCGGGTCTTCAGATTCTGCGGATCCACGCGCGTTCGCTCCTGCCTCGGGCCAGATCCGGCCGGGGTCGCCCCGGGCGGATCGCGGGAAAAGTCGTCCCGTTCCGCAAAAACACAGTTCTGCGGCTGCTCCAGTTTCACACGTCTTGTCGCCGGACCGGCGCGACGGCGGCCCGGTGGGTTCCGGGTTCTGGCCAGCGCTTGGTCCGTGCAGCAATCTTGATCCGAAGCCCGCAGAGGCATTGACAGAAACAGACAGAGATTTATCAATTCTGGCCAAGCACATGGTGGGGGATGGGCATGGCCGAAAACCGGAGATCCGCGGCCGCAATTCCGGTGCCGGTGCCGGAATTTCTCTTCGTCCTGCAGCCGGAATTCCCGATGAACGCCCTGATCCTGGCCGGTGAAGCGCTCCGCATCGCCAACCAGAACAGCGGCCGGGAGCTGTTCCGCTGGCGTTTCCTGTCCGAAACCGGGCTGCCGGTCCGCTCCAGCAACGGCATGTGGCTCTCGGTCGACGGCGCGCTCACCGCCGAGATCGCGGGCGAGGCAAGGCGCACCTATGTGCTCATCTTCGCCAGCAATCTGCCGACCCAGCGCAACTCGCCGCAGTTGCTCGGCGTGCTGCGGGCGCTGGCGCGGTTCGGCGCCAATCTCGGCGCCATCGACACCGGCGCCTTCGCCCTGGCGCAGGCGGGCCTGGTCGGCGCCAATGAGACGGTGCTGCATTGGGAGGCCGCGGCGGCGTTCCGCGAGCGCTTCCCCAAGGCGCGACCGCGCGACCAGCTGTTCCTGATCGACGACCGGCGGCTCTATTGCGCCGGCGGCATCGCCGCGCTCGATCTGATGCTGGAGGTGATCGGCCGGCTCTATGGCAGCGCACTGGCCAGCGAAGTCGCCAATGCCCTGGTGCATACGCCGCGCGCCGGCACCTTGGCGCAGCGCCCGGATTCCCTCCCGGCACCCCGGCAGGATGGGCGCGCGCAACCCCGGCCGGGGAACCTCGCCGGGCGGCTGGTCGCCTTGATGGAGAACAATCTCGATTTCGCCTTATCGCTCGATGAGCTGGCGAAAAGGCTGAAGACCTCGCCACGGTCCCTCACCCGGCTCAGCCGGCGCCATTTCGGCGTGACGCCGATGCGGCTCTACCTCCGCATCCGCCTGCAGGCGGCGCGCAACATGTTGTTCTACGAGGAATTCAGCATCGGGGAGGTGGCGATCGCCTGCGGCTTTTCCTACCCGTCGGTGTTCTCGCGCGCGTTTCGCCAACAATTCCGCCAGACGCCGCAGGCCTTCCGCGCCGAACTGCGCCACAAGCAGGACCAAACCCTGCGCCCGGAGATCCGCCGGTTGATGCTGAGCTTCGACACCGTCGAGCGGGATCGCGCCTGAGACGTCGCGCCGCCGCGCCCACTGGATCGGGCCAGGAACCGGCCAAAAAAAACGGCAGCCGCGAGGGCCTGCGGCTGCCGTCGGCTTCGCCTCTCTTGGGGATAGAGGCGTCGGGGACATTCACTGAAGTGCGGAGTGCCGGTCCCGTCGGACCCGTCGCCAAACCGCGGCGCCACAGCGCCCCCGCTCTTCAGAAACCAGTAAGCTTAATATTGGGGAAGCCAGCCGCAATGTCGTGGATCAAACGTGTGATCCGGCTGTGACCTTAGGTCACAATTGCTACCGTAATGGGAAGGCGAGCGGCAGGTCGACGACGACGCGGAACCCGCCATCCGGGCCGTTATCGGCGGAGACGACTCCGCCCAGCATGGCGACGTTGCGCCGGACGATCGCCAGGCCCAGGCCGAAATGCGGCTGGCCGTCATCCTGCAAGGCGTCGTGGCCGTTGCGGGTCGAGAAGTGCCGCTCGAAAATGTGCGGCAGCAGATCGGGCGGCACGCCCGGCCCCTGATCCTCGACCGACAGCCGCGCCCGGTCGCCGGCGCGCTTCAAGGTCACCTTCACGGTGCTGCCGCGCGGCGAGAAGCCGACGGCGTTGTCCAGCAGATTCTCCAGCACCGTCTCGATCGCCTCCTCGCTGCCGACCACGGCGAGGTCGGGGACGAGCTTGCAGTCGATCTTCGGGCTGTCCTGCTCCATCTGCTGCTCGTTGGCGGCGCGCGCCGCGTTGGCGGCCAGCGCGCTGAGATCGATGATCGAACGACCCTCGGCGATGGAGCTGGCGATGTCGTGGTCGATCCGCCGCGCGGTGCTGATCAGCCCGTCCAGCTTGGCCAGCGAGCGGTCGATGGCGACCGCCGCCTCCTTGATCTCGTCCGGCTTGGAGTTGCGCAGGGCTTCCAGCGCCTGGCGGATCGAGGCGACCGGACCCTTCAGAGCATGCGCGTTCTCTTCCGCCGCCTCGCGGATGGCGCTGGCGGCGCGGCGCATGGTGTCGACCATGCGGTCCATCGCCGTGGCGATCGGGTGCAGTTCCTGCACCGGCGTCAGATCGACGAAGCGGGTCGACGGCTCGATGCTGGATTCGCTCATCCGCCGCGCCAGGCTGCCGAAACGCCGCAGCGACTGCCAGATCGACCAGCCGGCCCAGACCGACAGCACCGCCATGATGACGTAGAACATCGCCGCCCAGCGCAGCTCCGGCGCGGCGGAGAACGGCCGGGTCAGCGAGGCGATGACAGGGTCATCCTCCGGATAGGAGGTGACGACCAGCCAGCAGCCCTGCTCGGTGTGGAACGGCGTCAGCGAGGTCAGCAGCTCGGCGACGCCGGTCGGCCCCTCGAATTGCGTGGCGAGCGCGCGGTTTCCCGCGCAGCTCTCGGTCGCCTTCAGCAGCAGGCCGGTGTCGATCAGCGCGTCGCGGCCCTGGTTCAGCTGCTCCTCGGTCAGATGCGGGGCGCTGGCGATGTAGTAGTAGCTGGAGGCGTTGTCGGCCGGCCGCAGCAGCAGCTTCAGCCGCAGCTCGCCACGGCTGACCGCATCGACCAGGTCCTGGGCCTGGACCGGAGCCCTGGGGCCCGCCGCGATCAGCTTCTCCTGCAGGGCCTGGGCGGCGAGGCGGCCCTGGATCTGCAGGTTGTTGACCATCAGTGCCTTGCGCTCGGCATCGGCCTGCTCGAAGCGGCCGTAGAGCAGCGCCGGCACGATCAGGAACACCGCCGACACCAGCATCAGCTTCAGCGTGACGGAGGAGCGGAAGCGCTCACGCGTTGCCATCGCCAGCTCCCTCGCGCCAGCGGTAGCCGAAGCCGGGCACCGAGATGATGGCCGCGAATTCCTGGTCGACGTCGAAGAACTTCTGGCGGATGCGCTTCACCAGCGTGCGCACATTGGCCCGGTAGCCTTCCGAGCCGGATCCGGCGATGAAGCTCTCGCCCTTCAGCACGTCGTAGAGCTGGCGGTAGCTGACGTCGCCATTGGCGCGCGCCAGCCGCTCGGTGACGCGGAACTCGCCCAGGGTGAGCGAAACGACCTTGTCGCGCCACTTGGCCTGGTGGATCGCCGGTTCGATCAGCAGCGGGCCGCGCTGCAGCACCGCCGCCGGCAAGACGCCGTCGCGCCGCTGCCCGGCCAGCACCAGCTCGATCCGCTTGCGCAGGACCGAGAAACTGCGGGTCTTGGAGATGAAGTCGATGGCGCCGGCCTCCAGCGCCGCTTCCTCGTAGAACACGTCGTCATGCGAGGTCAGGAGCAGCGCCGGCGCCTTGCAGCCGCCCTTGCGCAGCATCTCGAGCAAGTCGACGCCGGTCATGCCCGGCAGCCGCCAGTCGAGAATCAGCAGATCGGTGCGATCCAGCGCGGGGACCCCGCTCAGCGCCGTGTCCGGCCCATCGAAATGGGTTGCGGCGAAGCCGGCTCCGGCAAGGTTGTTGATCAATACTTTGGCGAAGACGTCATCGTCCTCGACGACGACCAGCATGGGTTCGGCTGCCATCTCAGCTCCGGCGAAGCTTGCCGTAGCACGCATCGGCGACGCTGCCGCCATCCGCATCGCTGACGGTCTCGCCCGGCGCGGGCGCGCTCGCCGTCGCGTCCGCCGTCGTCGGCGTTGCGGCCGGCGCCGCCGCAGCCACGCCAGCCGTGTCGCTCGGCGCGGCCGTATCCGCGGTGGATTCGACCGTCAGGACGCGCTCATCCGCGCTCGCCATGTCAAGGAAGAAGAACACGTCGAGGCCGCATTCATCCTTGCGATAGGTCCACACCGTCGAGGCCGCGCGCTGCTCGACGCGCGCCGGCGCGCCGATGAGGGCGGTCACTTCGGTCTGGCTCTTGCCCACCAATTCTGTCGCGCGATAGACGGTCTGATCGGCCGGGGCTTGCGGTTCGGCGTCAGGCTGCTTCGCTGCGGTTGTCGTCCTTTTCGCCGGTTTCTCGGCCTCCGGCTCGGCCTGACGCAGCGCCGGCTGCGTCGGAGCGCTGCGCGCCTGCTCCGGCGTGGTTGCCATCTGGACGTCGTCCTTCACCGGCTGCGGCTGGACGCATCCACTCGCCAGCAACGCGGAAAAGACCGCGAGCGCACTCGCCAGAGCACGCTTTTTCCTCTGTTTTCCTACGATCATGTCACAGATCATAATGCACATGAGCGATCAATCCAGTCCTTTTGCGCAACATTCATCCAACATCGGCGTGAACGACACCCGCAACGCCGAAGTCGCGGCGGCTTTCTCACACAATCGGGTGAAACAGGGAAAAGAGTTTGACGCGCGTTGCATCAAGCGGATAAGCGCGGCCACCAGACCGCGCGGCTCTTCGTCACAGGCACCCGATATCTTGTTCGCAGTGGAGACGCACCGGTACTGCGCTTCGAACTTCTCACGCGCTGTCATGCTCGTCCCTCGAAAGCCACGGTCGTTTGCACACGTAACCGCCGGACCCGGCCCTGCGACGGTCGCCCGCCGTGCCGTGATCCAACACAAACCTTGGCCCTCGAAATCGTCGCCATCTGCCCCGGTATTCCCGGGATCCTGACCCGGCCTGCCGGGCGCTTCGTTCGGGGAGCCCCAATTGCTTCCCCACCATCCGTTATGCGAATCGGATGCCACTTAGATCATATGGCCTAAATTGCTGAAAGATTGATTAAAATAGTGTAAATGCTGGCTCGCTTTCGCCGCAGGCTGCCGGTCCGCCCCCGACAGACGCCCCGACCGACCGGCAAGACTTGCCGTGTCCAGGCGACAAGACCACCATTAAAATGCCCGCGTGGCGCCACCCTGGGAAGGCGAGGATATGATGTCCCCTGACCGAACGGCGGCCGGGTTTCCCGACGGATGCCTAGTACGGCAGCTCACCACGCATGCGGATGCGCGCGGCGCATTGGCGGAAGTCTTCCGGCAACAATGGTTCGAGGCACCGGAGCCCGTGCGCTGGGTCAGCCTGCGCAATCGGGCGAATGCGTTGCGCGGCCTCTATCTGCATTGCACCGCCTGGACCTATCTTTGCGTGCTGCGCGGTCGCGCTTTCCTTGGGCTGCACGACATGCGCCCGACGGCGGCGGGAGCGCAGCGCGGATTCCTCGCCGCGCCCGAGGCCACGGCCCAGCGGTTGATCGCGATCCCGCCGGGGATCGCGCACGGCCTGTACTTTCCCGAGGACGCCTCGCATCTGAGCGCCACATCGGCCGCCGGTCCGACGGACAGGTTGCTGCTTTGCCGATGGGATTGCCCGGAGCTCATGATCGACTGGCCGTGCACCGCGCCGCTCCTGGATCCGTCCGACACGGCGTCAGGCGACTACGCTGACCTTGCCGCCCAGTACAGGGCACAAGCCCGCGGCCCGTCGGCATAGCCGCAGCTGACGGCAAGGCGCTGAAACAGCATACGTATTTTAAGGCCGCGACGGCGACGGCTTGCTTTCCCGCAAAGCGTGCAACATCATGCGTCGCGATTGCGCAGCGAAATGCGGGTTCCATGTCGCAGGTCCGGCACACCCCTCACCGCCCGGTCGATCCGCGCCTGCCGGCGGGCGTGACGCTGCGGCGGCTTCCGGTCAGCGTCAGCGGCGCGGGCAGCGCCGTCGATCTGCTCAACCGCGACGAAGGTACCGTCTATCCGGTGCAATGGAATTTCGTCACCAGCCGCCCGAACACGCTGCGCGGCGTGCATGTTCATGCGCGACACATCGACTATCTGACGGTGACGCGCGGCGACCTGCTCATCGGCCTGCATGACATGCGACCGTGGTCGGCAACCCACGGGCAATCGACCTTCGTGACCCTGCGCGCCGAAGAGCCCGAAGCCATCACCATCCCGTCCGGCGTGGCGCATGGATTCTACGCCGCCGCATCCGCCGATCACATCTACGCGGTGGACCGCTACTGGGACCCGGCGGACGAGCTTGGCTGCCGCTGGAGCGACGCCCGGCTGGGCCTCGACTGGCCCACCGACAACCCCAGCCTGTCGCCGCGTGACGCGGAAGCGGAGTCCTATGCGGCGCTGGTGCAGCGCCTCGCCGCCCTCGGCGCAAGCCAACCCCATCCATGAGCCCGCGCATCGGGCTGATCGGCTGCGGCGCGTGGGGCCGCCATATCCTGCGGGACCTGAAAGCCTGCGGCGCGACGGTGCATGTCGTCGCCACCTCGGAGGATTCGCGCCGGAACGCGACGGAGCACCGGGCCGATTCCATTCTTGCGTCGCACGCCGACCTGCCCGTGGTCGACGGCTACGTGGTCGCAGCACCCAGCAGCCTGCATGGCGAGATCATCGAGGCGCTGCTGCCGGCCGGGCGGCCGATCTTCACCGAGAAGCCGATGACCACCGACGTCGCCAGCGCCCGCCGCATCGCGGCAAAGGCAGGCGAGCGGGTCTTCGTGATGCACAAATGGCGCTATCACCCGGGCATCGAACGGATGCGGCGCGAAATCGCCGCCGGCAATGTCGGCGCCATCCAGGGCATCCACATCCAGCGCTGGGGCTGGGGCAACCCGCATGCCGATGTCAACGCCGTCTGGGTCCTCATGCCGCATGACCTGTCAATCGTCCTGCACTGGCTGGGGCGGGTCCCGCCCCTCCGCGACGTGCGCCCGACGCTCGCGGGCGCGGCCGGCGCCGGCATCCTGGTCCAGCTCGGCGGCGGCGGCGAGGCCCCCATCACCATCGACATGTCGATCGCAGCGCCCGAGCATCGCCGCACCTTCACCATCTTCGGCAGCTCGGCCAGCCTGGAATTGCGCGATTCCTATGACACCGCGATCCGGCTGCGCCGCGGCGCACCGGGCGACCCGCGAGCCACCGCCGAGACCATCGAGATCGGGCAGGACATGCCGCTGCTCCTCGAACTGCAGGCCTTTCTCCGCCATCTCGACGGCGGGCCGCCGCCCTTGAGTTCGGCCGCCGAGGGATTGCTGGTCGTCGAACGCACGGCGGAGATCGATGACGCCGCGCGGCTGGCCTGCGCCGCCACGAAATGCGCATGAGCGATCCGGAATTCACCATCCTGCTGCCCGTGCACCGGCCGCCGGCAATGCTGCCTTATGCGATCGCATCGGTCCTGGCGCAGAAGCGGCAGGATTTCGAGCTGTTCATCATCTGCGACGGCGCGCCGCCGGAGACGGTCGCCTGCGCCGAGGACTTCGCCCGCCGCGACAGCCGGATCAAGGTGTTCGCCCATCCGAAGGGCGCGCGCAGCGGCGAGGTATATCGCCATCAGGCGCTGCAGCAGGCGCGCGGGCCTCTCGTCGGCCATATCGGGGACGACGATCTGTGGCTGCCGAACCATCTCACGGAGCTGGCGTGCCTGCTGGCCGAGGTCGATTTCGGCAACCTGCTGCATGTGGAAATGGATGCGCAGGGCGAGGTCGCCCTGATCGCGGGCGACCTCGCCAATCCGGAAACGCGCCGGCGGATGATGGAACGCACCTTCAACATCTTCGGGATGACGGTCGCCTGCTACCGCTTGAGCGCCTATCGCGCGCTGCCGGTCGGGTGGAGCCCGGCGCCTCCCGGCCTGGCGCCCGACCTCCACATGTGGCGCCGTTTCCTAGCGCAAGGCGATCTCCGCTTCGGCACGCGCGCGGCGGTGACGACGGTGAAGCTTGCGGCCGGCACCCGGCTGGACTGGAGCATGGAGCGGCGCGGAGCCGAAATGGCGGCCTGGGCCGCAAGGATTGCCGGGCCGGGCTTCGAGGCGGACCTCACGCTGAAGGTCCTCAACCGCCTCAACGCCCTGCAGGACGCCACCCACCGGGAGGCCAACCGGCTGCAGGCCAAGCTGCAGGATCGCGCCGAGCGGAACGCCAGGCTGCGCCGCAGGCTGCGTGAGCTCAAGACCACCTGGTCGTGGCGCCTCACCCGGCCGTTCCGCCGCTTGGCGCGCCTGCTGCCGAGGCGAAACTAGATCTCGATCTGGGTGCCGAGCTCGACCACGCGGTTCGGCGGAATGTTGAAGAAATCCATCGCGCTGGTGGCGCTGCGCGACATCCAGGCGAAGATGTGCTCGCGCCACATCGACATGCCCGGCCGGCTGCTCGGGATCACCGTCTCGCGGCTGAGGAAATAGGAGCTCTGCATCGGGTCGCAATGCAGGCCCTTGCGTTCCGCCTTGCGGATCGCCTCGGGGATATTGGGCTCCTCCATGAAGCCGTAGCGCACCAGCAGGCGATAGAAATTCTTCGGCAGCACGGTCAACTCGAAGCGCTGCTCCTCGGGCACGTAGGGGATCTCCTCGAAATGCACGGTCAGCACCACCACCTGCTCGTGCAGCACCTTGTTGTGCTTGAGGTTGTGCAGCAGGGACCCCGGCGTGCCGGTCGCCGTGCCGGTCATGAAGATGGCGGTGCCGGGAACCCGCGGGACGCGCTCCGAGACCGCGTTCAGGAAGGTCTCGAGCTCCAGCGTGTCCTTGCTCACGCGCTGGAACAGCAGGGCGCGGCCCCGCTTCCAGGTGGTGAGCACCATGAACACCAGCAATCCGACCAGAAGCGGGAACCAGCCGCCATGGGTGAGCTTGGTCAGGTTGGCGGAGAAGAAGCTGAGATCGACGAACAGGAACAGGCCGATCACCAGGCCGAGGACGACCGGCTTCCATTTCCACAACAGGGACGCGATCACGCTCAGCAGCAGGCCGTCGATGATCATGGTCCCGGTCACCGCGATGCCATAGGCCGCGGCCAGGTGGGTCGAGGACTTGAAGCCGACCACCAGCATGGCGACGATGAAGGCCAGCATCCAGTTGACGAAGGGCACGTAGATCTGCCCGATCGCCATGGCCGAGGTATGGACGATCTGCATGCGCGGCAGGTAGCCGAGCTGGATCGCCTGGCGGGTGACCGAGAAGGCGCCGGTGATCACCGCCTGCGAGGCGATGATGGTGGCGACCGTCGCCAGGGCGACCATGCCCAGGCGCAACTCCTCGGGCACCATGCGGAACAGCGGGTTGTCGATGGCATCAGGCTCGTTGATGATGAGCGCGCCCTGGCCGAAGTAGTTGATCATCAAGGCCGGCAGCACCAGCACGAACCAGGCGAGGCGGATCGGGAAGCGGCCGAAATGGCCCATGTCGGCGTAGAGCGCCTCGGACCCGGTCACCACCAGCACCACGGAGCCGAGCGCGAGAAAGGCGATCCAGCCATCGAGCTGGAAGAAGGCGAAGGCATAGTAAGGATTGAGCGCCAGCAGCACGCGCGGATGCGCGATGATGTTGATGACGCCGAGCACCGCGAGCGTGGTGAACCAGACCAGCATCACCGGGCCGAAGGCGGCGCCGACCCGCGCGGTGCCCTGCTTCTGCACCGCGAACAGCACGACCAGGATGACAAGGGTCAGCGGCACGACGTAGCTGTCGAGCGCCGGGGCCGCGACCTGCAGGCCCTCGACGGCGGACAGCACGGAAATCGCCGGGGTGATCATGCTGTCGCCGTAGAACAGGGCCGCGGCAAAGATGCCGAGCACCACGACGACGGGCGCCAGGTTGGTGCCCTGGGTCAGGCGGCTGGCCAGCGCCAGCATGGCGAGGCTGCCGCCTTCGCCCTTGTTGTCCGCGCGCATGATGATGGCGACGTATTTGGCCGACACGATCAGCATCACCGACCAGAAGATGAGCGAGAGCACGCCGAGGACGTGCGGCTCATCCGGGGTCAGCGGATGGGTGCCGGCGAAGGATTCCTTCATCGCGTAAAGCGGCGAGGTGCCGATATCGCCGAAGACGACGCCGATTGCGCCGAGGGCCAGTGCCGCCGCGCTCTTTTTCTGGTGCGTGGTTGTGTCCACGATCTTGGCCTTGGGTACCCGTGATTGTCGCGCCGGCCGAAGCGGCTGACGGTGGCGTGCAAAATCAGGGTCGCTATTTAGGTCGGTATTGGGGCCGTGACAAGCGATTTCGCTGCCACAGACGCCCTTCAGTTTCATCTAACATGCTGATAAAGCACAAATTTACGCAAGCGCGACACTCCGCGCCGGGACGCCATCGCGGGTCGGAAGCGCGTTCAAGGACGGCGGCGCCAAGCGTTTCGTCGCCCGGCGAAAGCGGGTAAAACAGCCGACGGATTTCGCCCACGCCCGATTTTCGATCCCCTGGAGGAAGCACATGGCCCCGCAGGCCCCGAACCCCACCAAGCAGAACCAGTTCTACCCCTTCGGCGAGCGGCCGATGCCGTTCAGCAAGAACGGCAAGCCGGTGAACCCGGCGGTGATCCCGCTGCACGACGTGAGCCCGCTCCCCGATGGCGCGAAATTCGTGGTCGTCGGCGCCGGCATCCACGGCCTCTCCACCGCCTATCACCTGGCCAAGAAGCTGGTCGAGAGCGGCAAGGGCAAGGGCTCCGACGTGGTGCTGATCGACAAGGCCGGCCCGGGCGCGGGCGCCACCGGTCTCGCCTGCGGCTGCGTGCGCAACCTCTACATGACCAAGCCGCTGCACGCGATCCTGCGCGAGAGCGTGAAGGTGTGGAAATCCGACCCGGTCAATTTCGGCTTCCAGCAGGTCGGCTACGTCTCGGTCGGCGAATCCAACCAGGAGAGCGACTATGTCGGCCTGCACAAGTCGCAGAACGACCAGGGCTATCCCTCCGACATGTATGTCGGCAAGGACGCCAAGAACTTCCTGAAAAAGATCTGGCCGGATTTCAACACCGAGCGCGCCGACGTGGTGCTGCATGAGAAGCCCTCGGGCTATGCCGGCACCCATATGGCGGTCTGGGGCCTCGACCAGAAGTGCCATCAATACGGCGTGCGCCGCTGCTACGGCCCGGAGGTCATCGGCTACGAGATGCAGAACGGCCGCGTCACCGCGGTGAAGACCGACAAGGGCGACGTCAAGTGCGACACCCTCGTCATCGGTGCCGGCGCCTGGACGCCGAAGCATTGGGAATGGCTGGGCAAGGCCGACAAGCTCGACCTCGGCTACAAGGACGGCCGCGTCGCCAAGAACCACGACATGTGGACCTATTGGCGCCTGCTGGAGGGCGAGGTCTTCATGCCGGAAGGCATCGACTTCCGCACCGCCGACGATCGCGACAGTCCGGTGCTGCATGTCGAATTGATGAACACGCCGGTCGTCACCGAGGACGGCAAGGAGTTCAAGGACAAGCACTTCTACATGTACGCCCGCTACGCGGCGGAGCGGGTCGGCGCTCCGGGCATCCAGGGCGGCACCATCCCGATCAAGATCGGCGGCAAGGCGGATGTCGAGCCCTACGGCCACCTGAGCGACAAATACCAGGCGGACGACTGGTTCGCCGACTATTACTGCGCCACGTTGAGCTACCTGTTCGGCCGCTTCAAAGGCGCGCGCAAGCTGTTCAAGGAGCGGCGCAACGGCGGCATCGGCGCCTTCACCCCGGACAACGTGCCGGTCTTCGACTGGGCGGCGGAGAATGCCTGGCTGATCGCCGATTCCAATCACGGCTTCAAGATGATCGGCGTCGGCGAATTGTCGGCCCGCCACCTGCTGGGCGGCCCGGTGCCCGACGAGCTGAAGCCGTTCAGCCTGAAGCGCTATGCCGAGGGCTGGACCTATGGCGGCGGCAATTCCAACTGCCCCTGGGTCTGATCGGGGGCGAGGCAGGCGCGGCGATGACCACCTTGCGCGGCGGGTGCCTGTGCGGCGCCGTGCGCTACGAGACGGAGGCCGAGCCGATCTTCGCCGGCCTCTGTCATTGCCGCGACTGCCTGAAGGCGACCGGCGCCGGCTTTGCGCCGTATATGGGCTTCAAGCTGGCCGATCTGCGGATCAGCGGCGAGACCAGGCGCTATACCAACCTGACCGATGACGGCAGGCCCACCTCGCGCCTGTTCTGCCCGACCTGCAGCACCATCATGTTCGGCGACGGCGGCGAAGACGACAGGTCCGGCATCATCACCCTCTATGCCGGCACGCTCGACGACCCCAGTCTGTTCCACCCGCGCGAGATCATCTTCGCGCGCAGCCGTCCGCACTGGGCGGTGACCGCGGATCACTTGCCGACCCACGATACGAACCCGCCGCAATAGCGGCGCAAGAACCGGGTGGCCGCAAACGGCAACGGCCGACATAGTCCGGCCATGAACGCGCCCGGACAGCTCCGCATGAGTCGATTGGAATGGGGCCTGCTGCTGGCCCTTTCGCTGCTGTGGGGCGGCTCGTTCCTGTTCGTCGGCATCGCCGTGAAGGGCCTGCCGCCCTTCACCATCGTGCTGCTGCGGGTGGCGATTGCGGCGCTGGCGCTGAACATCGTGCTGCGCGTGATCGGGATTCCGCTGCCGCGCGACGGCGCCAGCTGGCGCGCCTTCCTCGGCATGGGCCTGCTCAACAACGCGATCCCGTTTTCACTGATCGTCTGGGGCCAGACCCACATCGCCAGCGGCCTGGCGGCGATCCTGAACGCGACCACGCCGCTGTTCACCGTGCTGGTGGCGCACTGCCTGACGGCGGACGATCGCCTGACCCGCGCGCGCCTGACCGGGCTGCTGATCGGTTTTGCCGGCGTGGTGGTGCTGATCGGGCCGGAGGCCTTGCGCGGCCTGGGCGGCGACGCGCTGGCCCAATGCGCGGTGCTCGCCGCCGCCTGCTCCTACGCTTTCGCCGGCGTGTTCGGGCGACGCTTCAAGCGCATGGGAATTCAGCCGCTCGCCACCGCCGCCGGCCAGGTGACGGCATCGTCGCTGCTGCTCCTGCCGCTGGCGCTGCTGGTGGACCGGCCCTGGACGCTGCCGCTGCCCGGCGCCCCGGTCTGGGGCGCCTTGCTTGGCCTGGCGCTGCTGTCGACCGCGCTCGCCTATGTGCTGTATTTCCGCATCCTGGCCGCGGCGGGCGCCGTCAACCTGCTGCTGGTGACGTTCCTCATCCCGCCCAGCGCCATCATGCTCGGCGCGATCGTGCTGCAGGAGACGCTGCAGGCGACCGACCTGCTCGGCATGGCGCTGATCGGCGGCGGCCTCGCCGCCATCGACGGCCGCCTGCCGCACGCCATCCTGGCGCGCTACCGGACGTCCTCATAGGGTCTTGGCCTCGCGCCGGGTGCGCCAGAGCGAGTAGGCGATGCCCGCCAGCAGCAACCCGAAGGTGACCGCCAGCGACAGCTCGGCCGGGATCTTGCCGATCAGGTTGACGGTGAAGATCTTGCCGCCGACGAAGACCAGGATCAGCGCCAGGGCGTATTTCAGGTAGTGGAAGCGGTGGATCATCGCGGCAAGCGCGAAGTAAAGCGCGCGCAGGCCGAGAATCGCGAAGATGTTGCTGGTGTAGACGATGAACGGATCGGTGGTGATCGCGAAGATCGCCGGCACCGAATCCACGGCGAAGATAAGATCGGCGATCTCGATCAGCGCCAGCGCCAGGAACAGCGGGGTCAGCCAGGTGACGACCTTGCCGCTCTTCGGATCGGGCAGGCGCACGAAGAAACGCTCGCCATGCAGCCGCGGCGTCACGCGGCAATGCCGCTTGATGAAATTGAGCAGCGGGTTGCGGTCGAGTTCCGGCTTGCTGTCGCCGACCCACAGCATCTTGATTCCGGTGAGCACCAGGAAGCCGCCGAAGACGTAGAGGATCCAGGAGAATTGCGTGACCAGCGCGGCGCCGAGCGCGATCATGATGGCGCGCAGCACGATGACGCCGATGATGCCCCAGAACAGCACGCGGTGCTGATACAGCCGGGGAATCGCGAAATAGGAGAAGATGAGCGCGATGACGAAGACGTTGTCCATCGCCAGGCTCTTCTCGACCATGAAACCCGTCAGGTAGTTGATGCCGGGTTCCGGGCCGAGTTGCCACCAGACCCAGCCGCCGAAAGCGAGAGCGATGGCGACATAGAATGCGCTGAGGGCCAGGCTTTCCTTGACCTCGATCTCATGCTGGTCGCGATGCAGGACCCCCAGGTCGAAGGCCAGCAGCCCGAGCACGATCCCGATGAAGGCAAGCCACATCCAGCCCGGCTTGCCCAGGAAGTCGCCAAAGAGAATGGTTGCGAGAAGTTCCATCGCGCACCGCCCAGTCGGAGTTGCCACACATGCAGCTCCGACATCGCAGCCCGCGAGGACTGCCAGAGGGGCCCGGCGCTACGCGACATCAGATGTGGGCTGGCCGGAGCCGCCGCAAGAGGCCGCGGACAAAAAAAGCGGGGTCCGAAGACCCCGCTTGCGATCCGGGAATTCGCCGCTGTGGCCGCCTATTGCGGCAGCTTGCCGTCGGCGCCGATCTGGCTCAGATAGGCGATCAGATCGGCCCGCTTGGTGTCGTCCTTGAGACCCGCATAGGCCATCTTGTTGCCCGGCACCTTGGCTTTCGGGTCCTTCAGATACTCATCGAGCGTGGCCGCGTCCCAGGTCAGCCCGGCGCCTTTCATGGCATCGGAATACTTGAAGCCCTCGAAGCTGCCGGACGGACGGCCGACAACGCCGTTCAGAACCGGCCCGACGCCGTTCTTGGCCTTCTCACCGACCTGATGGCAGGCCTTGCAGATGGCGAAGACCTTCGCCCCCGCCGCGGGATCGGCAGCCGAGGCAGCGCCGACGGTGACCAGCTGGAACGCCGCCGCCAGAGCCACGGCGGCCGAAACCATTCGAAGCATTTTATGCACCTTCTATTGATCGAGAAGCGCCCCGCGCCGTCATCGGCGCGGGGCTTGTGTCGATCCCATCACGCGCTCAAGCCCTTGGCAATCGGCAAGATGCGGACGCGCTTTTCAGTCGCAGCGGCCAAAGCGTTGGCGACCGCCGGGCCGACCGGCGGAACGCCGGGCTCGCCGACGCCCGACGGCGTTGCCGTGGAGGCGACGATATGAGTCTCCACCCGGGGCATTTCGTCAATCCGCAGCGGCAGATAGCCGTCGTAGTTGCCCTGGTCCACTTGCCCGTCGGTCAGCGACAGCTCCTCATGCAGCACGGCGCCGAGGCCGAAACCGATGCCGCCTTCCATCTGCGCCCGCACCTGGTCGGGATTGATGGCTGTGCCGCAATCGACGGCGCAGACCACGCGCTCCACTTTGAAGCCGCCCTTGCCGTCCATGGCGATCTCGGCCACCTCGGCGACGACGGTGCCGAAGGATTCGTGCAGGGCGATGCCGCGCGCCTTGCCCTGTGGCAACTCGCTGCCCCAGCCGGCCTTCTCCGCCGCCAGGTTGAGCACGGCCAGATGGCGCGGATGCTCCTTCAGCAGGTCGCGCCGCAATTCCACCGCATCCCGACCGGTGGCCCGGGCGATCTCGTCGACCATAGTCTCCATGACATAGGCCGTATGGGTGTGCCCGACCGAGCGCCACCATAGGACCGGCACGCCCACCTTGGCGTTGACGATCTCGGAGCGGAAACTCTCGATCGCATAGGGCGCGTCGTAGACGCCCTCGACCGAGGTGGCGTCGACCCCGTCCTTCACCATCATGCCCTCGAAGGGCGTGCCGATCAGGATGGATTGCCCGACCTGGCGGTGATGCCAGCCGATGATTCCGCCGTCGGCGTCCAACGCGACCTTGACCTTGTGCACGAAGAGCGGGCGGTAGCGGCCGCCGCGCATGTCGTCCTCGCGGGTCCACAACACCTTGACCGGCGCCTTCCAGCCGATCGCCTTGGCGGTCTCCACCGCTTCGGCAATGACGTCGCCATCGGTCACCGCGCGCCGACCGAAGCCGCCGCCGGTCTTCATCACATGCAAGGTCACCTTCTCCGGCGCCAGGCCGGCGATCTGCGCCGCGATGCCCTGGTAGAGGTCGGGCATCTGGTGGCCGCCCCAGATCTCGAGCACGTCGCCATTCATGTGCGCGACGGCATCCAGCGGCTCCAGCGCCGCATGGGCGAGATAGGGGAACTGATAGGTCGCCTCGATCACCTTGGCGGCACCCTTCAGCGCAGCGTCGACATCGCCGCGATTTGCGGCGGTGGCGGCATCCGGCTGGTCGGCCGCCGCCAGGTACTCCTGGATCAGCTGGGCCGAGCCGCGCTTCTCGGCCTGGCTGTCGTCCCAGTCCACCTTCAGCGCCTCGCGGCCCTTCATCGCCGCCCAGGTGTTCTCCGCGACGACGGCGACGCCACGCGAGATCTGCACCACGTCGACGACGCCCTTCACCGCCTTGGCCGCGGCGGCATCGAAGGACTTCACCGTGGCGCCGAACAGCGGCGGACGCGCCACCAGCGCCGTCAGCATGCCAGGCAGCTTCACGTCGATGGTGTAGGTCTGCTGCCCGGTCGCCTTGGCGTTGGAATCGAGGCGGCGGAAATCCTCCGACCCAATCAGCTTCCATTGCTCCGGCGATTTCAGGGCAACTTCCGCCGGCACTTCCTCTTGCGCGGCCGCATCGGCCATCGCGCCGAAGCTCGCCTGCTTGCCGGACGCGTGCGACAGCACACCTTTCTCCGCCTTGATCTCGGCGGCGGGAACCTTCCATTGCTTCGCCGCCGCGTTCACCAGCATGGTGCGGGCGATGGCGCCCGCCTTACGGTAGCGGTCGAAGGACGAGAACATCGCCGACGATCCGCCGGTCAACTGGAACTGCCTGCCGGCGATGAGGTTGCCGTAGAGCTTCGGATTGCCGGCGCCGCCCTCGACCACCAGCTGGCCCCAATCCGCTTCCAGTTCCTCCGCCACCAGAGTAGCGATGCCGTGATAGCAGCCCTGGCCCATGTCCATATGGGCCGAGAGGATCGTCACCTTGTTATCGGGCGTGATGGCGACATAGCCGTCGAAGGGATTGATCGCGGCCGCCGCGTCGTCGGCCCCTGCGTGGGGTACGCGGAAGGAGATGGCGAGGCCGGCGCCGGTCGCCGCGGCGCCGGCCAGGAACTGGCGGCGGCTGGGGCGGAAGCTGGTCGTCTCCGCCAGCCTGGCGAGGTCGACCGAGGAAAGGATGGATTGCGGGATGCGATGGAGGAATTTCATGGCGTCACCTCACGCGAGCGATTTGGCGGCTTCGTGGATGCCGGCGCGGATGCGCTGATAGGTGGCGCAGCGGCAGAGATTGCCGCTCATCGCCGCGTCGATATCGGCATCCGTGGGCTTGGGGTTGTCGGTGAGCAGCGCGGTCGCCGCCATCACCTGGCCGGACTGGCAATAGCCGCATTGCGGCACATCGAGCTGGGTCCAGGCGGCCTGCACCGCCGCCGCCACCTTGCCATCGAGGCCCTCGATGGTCGTGATCCTGCTGCCCTCCACCGCCGAGACCGGGGTGATGCAGGCGCGGATCGGCTGGCCGTCCTGGTGCACCGTGCAGGCGCCGCATTGCGCCATGCCGCAGCCGAACTTGGTGCCGGTCAGGCCGACGACGTCGCGGATCGCCCATAACAGCGGCATGTCGGGATCGACGTCGACCTCATGCACTTGCCCATTGATGTCAAGTTTCATCGGATCGCCTCCTGGCTACAGCGATAGTCATATGAAGATGAATGGCGAAGGCGCGGCATCGCATGAATATCCCGCCCGATGTCGCGTGCCGCGTGACACATCGATTTGGCCACATCGCGGCGATTCTGCAAGAGCGAGGGACTCTCGCTGTCTTGCCCAATCCTATCTGCCGGCGCCGGCATGGTCCATCTGGCGCGGTCCATCTATTGGCCGCGCAGGCGCAGGGCGGAGCGGCCGCCGTCGACGTGGATCACCTGCCCGGTGATCCAGCCGGCCCTGGGTCCCAGCAGGAAGGCGCCGAGCGCGGCGGCATCTTCCGCCTCGCCCAGACGGTTGATCGGGTGCGCCGCGCCGATGGCTGCCGCGATCTTCTCGTTGGCGAGAATGGCGGCGGCGAGCGGCGTTCGCGTCAGGCTTGGCGCGATGCAGTTGACCCGCACTTGTGGCGCAAGCTCGGCCGCCGCGGCCCGGGTCAGCCCTTCGACCGCGCCCTTGGCGGCGGCAATGATCGTGTGCAGCGGAAAACCCTGGCCGACCGCGACGGTGGAGAACAGCAGCGCCGCGCCCTGGGCCGATTTCAGATACGGCGCCGCCGCCGCCAGGGCAATCGCGGCCCCGGTGGCATTCAGCTCAAAGGTTTCGGAGAACATTGCCCCGGTCACCGAGGCCAGCGGCCGCAACGGGATGGACCCCACGCAATAGGCGAGCCCGCCCAATCCGCCCGGCGCCGCGGCCGCTTCGACCACCGCGCGGAGGGCGGCCTCATTGCGGACATCGACGACGTGGGTGGGCGCGCCCAGTTCCTGGCCCAGCTGCTGCAGCCGGTCCTTTCCGCGGGCGGCCAGGACTATCGGTGCGCCCTCTTGCCTGCACAGCCGCGCCAGGGCGCTGCCTATGCCGCCGGTCGCGCCCAGGATCAGGATCGGCTTGCGCACGGATTTTTCCAAGGCTGGTTGGGAACAACACCTATACGGGCGTCATCCAAGCTTGGATCGAGGGCGGTACGATCGCCCGTGACGGGTGATCCGCCGGCAACCTGCACTCGTAACGACCAGGCAAAGCATGAGGAATTCGAACATGAATGCACCGACCACCATTAGGGATATTCAAGCTGTGCAGGCGGTTGCCACATGTCCCGACCGCCCCTCGCGGGAGGACGCGGAAGCTGCGATCCGCACCATCCTCGCCTATGCCGGCGATGACCCGCAGCGTGAGGGATTGCTCGGCACGCCGGACCGTGTCGTGCGCGCCTTCGACGAGCATTTCGGCGGATATGCCAAGGACCCGATCGCCATCCTGCAGCGCACCTTCGAGGAGGTGGCCGGCTATGACGAGGTCGTGCTGCTGAAGGACATCCCCTTCATCAGCCACTGCGAGCATCACATGGCGCCGATCGTCGGCCACGCCCATGTCGGCTATCTGCCGGATCGACGTGTGGTCGGGATCAGCAAGCTGGCGCGCGTGGTCGACGTCTTCGCCCGCCGACTGCAGATCCAGGAGAAGATGACGGCGGAGATCGCCGGCGCCATCGACACGGTGCTGAAGCCGCGCGGCGTCGGCGTGGTGATCGAGGCGGCGCATCACTGCATGACCACGCGCGGCGTGAACAAGCCCGGCGTCACCATGACCACCTCGACCCTGCTCGGCGCCTTTCGCGACGACGCCAATACCCGGCGCGAGTTCCTTGCGCTGATCCGGGGCCGCTAGGGCCTTCCCGGTCGAACCACCGTAGCCCTGCGCGTCGATCCCCCAATCGCCGACGCGCCGACCGGCCGGCGTCCTACCCCTGATGCCGGCCGGTCGCTTCGCCCCTGGCGACAGATGCGCTAAGACCATGAACTACTGGGATTTTGTCATGCGGCCGGGGATTCCGGCGCCGGCACGACGGGCGAGCCGACGACGCCAGGGGTTGACGGGCCCACACCCCAAGTGTCATATGCCGGCCGCAATCGGCGTTTTGGCCAAAATCCCAAAATCAGGTTGTGAGATCGCCGTGCGGCTGTCGCACGGCACGAAACGGCGTGGATCGGTTATCCACGCCTTGAGAGCCTAGGAGATACGAATGGCTAACGGTACCGTGAAGTGGTTCAACGCGCAAAAGGGTTTCGGCTTCATCCAGCCGTCCGACGGCTCGAAGGACGTGTTTGTGCATGTGAGCGCCGTTGAGCGCGCCGGCTTGCCCGGCCTCACGGAAGGTCAGAAGGTCAGCTTCGACATCGTGACCGAGCGCGGCAAGACCGCCGCCGGCAATCTGAAGCTGGCCTAAACCAGACTTCACAGACTGCAAAGTCTGCGAAAGCCCCGGCCGCACGGCCGGGGCTTTTTGCTTTCAGGCCTCGCCGCCCTTCCCCACCACCGCGTCGATCCGTTCGGCCAGCAAATCCAGCAGCGCATGAATCCGCGCCAGATCCTGGCGCGCCAATCCCTTGGTCAACTCCGCCTCGAGCGCCCGGGCGCGCGGCACGATAGCCTCGTAGATGCGCCGCCCCTGCCGGCTCAAGGTCAGCTGGATCAGGCGCAGGTCGGTCGGATGCGCCGCCCGCGCGATCAGGCCCGCTTTCAGCAGGGCCGCCACCGCACGGCTGACCTTCGCCTTGTCCATTTCGGTCTTGTCGCCGATCTCGTTCGAAGAGAGCGGCGCAAAGCCGCCGAGCACGGCGATCACCCGCCATTCCGCGATGGAGATGCCGAACTCGTCCTGGTAGCGCCGGGCGAAGGCGCGGCTGAGGCGGTTGGCCAGCACCGACAGGCGATAGGGCAGGAAGGCTTCCAGGCGGAATTCCGCCGCGGGCTCACCGGATCGTTTCACTTGGAACAAATCCCTTGACACTCGTTTCATCTGAAACGACTTTAGGGCATGGATCCCCCGCCCGGCAAGGGCGGCGCAGCAGGCCGAGGTGAGCCATGAAGACCTACATCGCCTTCCCCCGCGTCGAGGGCCGCGCCTCGCGCCAGGCGCATGCTAACCTGCCCGAGGGCACCTATGAGCGCGAGCTGGGCAAGGAGGGCTTCTTCGGCCCGGCGACGCACATGTATCATCGCCACCCGCCGACCGGCTGGGTGGACTGGCAGGGCCCGCTCCGCCCGCGCGCCTTCGACCTCAACAAACTCGCCGACCTGCAGCCCTCGCCTTGGGATGCGCCGGCGGTGCTGTTCAACGCCAATGTCGCGCTGCGCTTCTGGCGCGTGCCGCAGCGCATGGCGGATCTGGCGCGGAACGGCGACGGCGACGAGCTGGTCTTCATCCATGCCGGCGAAGGCGACCTCTATTGCGATTACGGCCATCTGGCGATCCGCGCCGGCGATTACGTGATGCTGCCGCGCGGCACGATGTGGCGCATCGACAGCCGGCAGCCGATCACCGCCCTGCTGATCGAGGCCAGCAACGGCTCCTATCAGCTGCCCGACAAGGGCCTGGTCGGCCCGCATGCCATTTTCGATCCGGCGATGCTGGACGTGCCGGCCATTGACGATGCCTTCCTGGCGCAGCAGGACGAGAAGGCCTGGAAGGTGCGGATCAAGCGCAGCGGCGCCGTCTCCACCGTCACCTATCCCTTCAATCCGCTGGATGCGGTGGGCTGGAAGGGTGATCTGGCCCCGGTGCGCATCAACGTGAAGGACATCCGGCCGCTGATGAGCCACCGCTACCATCTGCCGCCCTCGGCGCACACCACCTTCGTCGGCAACCGCTTCGTCGTCTGCACCTTCTGCCCGCGGCCCTTCGAATCCGCCGAGGATGCGTTGAAGGTGCCGTTCTTCCACAGCAACGACGATTATGACGAGGTGCTGTTCTATCACGCCGGCGATTTCTTCAGCCGCGACAACATCAAGCCCGGCATGCTGACCTTCCATCCCTGCGGCTTCACCCATGGACCGCACCCGAAGGCGCTGAAGAACGCGTTCAAGCAGGCCAAGCCGGCGACCGACGAATATGCGGTGATGATCGACACCCGCGACGCCCTGCAGGTCGGCGAGTTGCCGGCCGGGATCGAATGGCCGGGCTATGTCGAGAGCTGGAAGACGCCCGGTGCGTAGCGAGCGGGAAGCCTGAGCATGAAGCTGGCGAGCCTCAAATCGGACGGCCGCGACGGCCGCCTCCACCTGGTCAGCCGCGACCTCGCCCGCGCCATCCCGGCGCGCGCGGCGCCGACCCTCCAGGCGGCGCTCGATTCCTGGCGCGAGATCGCGCCGCTGCTGCAGGTCGAGGCGGTGGAACTGGAGCACGGCCGCCGCGGCGACGCCATCGCCTTCGACCCTGCCGCCTGCGCATCACCCCTGCCGCGCGCCTATCAATGGGCCGACGGCTCGGCCTATGTGAACCATGTCGAGCTGGTGCGCAAAGCACGCGGCGCCGAGATGCCGGCGAGCTTCTGGACCGACCCGCTGATGTACCAGGGCGGCTCGGATTCCTTTCTCGGTCCGCGCGATCCGATCGCGATGGCGGATGAGGCCTGGGGCATCGACTTCGAGGCCGAGATCGCCGTCGTCACCGATGACGTGCCGATGGGCATCGGCGCCGAGCGCGCCCTCGGCCATGTCAGGCTGCTCATGCTGGTGAACGACGTATCGCTGCGCAACCTGATCCCCGGCGAACTCGCCAAGGGATTCGGCTTCTTCCAGTCGAAGCCGAGCAGCGCCCTTTCGCCCGTCGCCGTGACGCCCGACGAGCTGGGCAACACCTGGCGCGGCGGCAAGCTGCATCTGCCGCTCCGGTCCCGGTTGAACGGCGAACCCTTCGGCCACCCGGATGCCGGCACCGACATGACCTTCCATTTCGGCCAATTGATCGCCCATGCCGCGCGTACGCGACCGCTTTGCGCGGGAACCATCATCGGCTCCGGCACCGTCTCCAACAAGGGCGCCGATGGCGGCCCGGGCAGGCCGGTCGCCGCCGGCGGCGCCGGCTATGCCTGCATCGCCGAGCAGCGCACGGTGGAGACGCTCTTGAACGGCCAGCCGACGACGCCGTTCCTGCGCTTCGGTGACCGCGTGAGGATCGAGATGCTGGATGAGCGCGGCGCCAGCATCTTCGGCGCCATCGAGCAGGATGTGGTCCGCTACGAGGGAATCGGCTAGCCGGCCTTGCGCATTTCCACGGGAACGGCCACGCCGCTGCGCTCGAGGTGGCGGCACAGGCTCGATTTGAGTCGCGCGAGGCCGGCTTCGTCGCGCGCCTCGGCGCGGGCGACCAGAACGGCTTGGGTGTTCGACGCGCGCAGCAGCCACCAGCCGTCGGCGGTATTGACCCGCACGCCGTCGACATCGTCGAACTTGGCGGACTCGCCCTTCAGCTGGTCGCGCACCTCTTCGACCACCTTGAACTTGCGGTCCTCGGCGCAATCGAAGCGCAGTTCAGGCGTGTTCACCAGGCTCGGCAGCTGGTCGCGCAGGGCAGACAGGTCGCCGCCATGGTGCGCCACCGCCTTCAGCAGGCGGACCGCGGCATAGAGCGCGTCGTCGAAGCCGTAGTAGCGGTCGGCGAAGAAGATGTGGCCGCTCATCTCGCCGGCAAGCGGCGCGCCGGTCTCAGCCATCTTCACCTTGATCAGCGAATGGCCGGTCTTCCACATCAGCGGCTTGCCGCCCAGGCGCGCGACCTCGTCGAACAGCACCTGGCTCGCCTTCACGTCGGCGATGATGGTGCTGCCGGGCCTGTCCTTGAGCACGTCGCGCGACAGCACGGCGAGCAGCTGGTCGCCCCAGATGATGCGGCCGCGCCCGTCGATGGCGCCGATGCGGTCGCCGTCGCCGTCGAAGGCGATGCCGAGATCGAGCTTTCCGCGCGCCACCGCCTGCTGCAGGTCGACGAGGTTCTTCGGCTCGGTCGGATCCGGATGATGCGCCGGGAAGGTGCCGTCGATCTTCTCGTGCAACAGGACATGGCGGCCGGAGAGCTGCGCGGTCAGCAGGGCCATCGCCTCGCCCGCGGCGCCATTCCCCGCGTCCCAGCCGATGGAAAGTCCGGACAGGTCCACGTCGGCCAGTTCGCCGGCCAGACGCGCCACGTAATCCGGCAGCACCGCGACGCTTCCATGCGAACCTGTGCCGGTCACGACGTCGTTCGCCGCCGCCAGCTTGGCCAGTTGCTGGATCGCCTCGCCATAGAACGGCTTGCGGCCGATCATCATCTTGAAGCCGTTGTGGGTCGGCGGGTTGTGCGACCCGGTCACCATGATCCCGCCATCGGCGTCCAGCTTGTAGACCGAGAAATACAGCATCGGCGTCGGGCCGCAGCCGATGGCGAGCACCTTGGCCCCGCTCGACATCAGGCCGCGCTGCAAGGCGGCCTCCATCGCCGGCGAGCTTAAGCGTCCGTCGCGCCCCAGGGCGACGACCGGATTGCGCCCCAGCTTGCGCGCCAGGATGCTGCCGAAGGCGCGACCGATCCATTCGGCATCCGCTTCGAACAAGGTTTCGCCGACGACGCCGCGGATATCGTATTCGCGCAAGATGCTCGGATGGAACTTGTGACCGGCCATGATGCTGTTCATTTCTCCCTACTGGCACCCGTAAATAGACTGGTACCCCATTAGTTCCGAATCTAAAAACACACCTCGTGAAAGTCCATGTCCGGCATCGAAAAGCCTCTCATGTCACGGCTTTGTTGCAGCGCGGTAAAATATTGACCTAGATCGACATTTTTGGGTTGCGCCGGGTTCGCCTCCAGCCTCAGAATGTCACCCATATAAGGCGTCCGGCGCATGACCGCCGCCCGCTATTTTCTGCGAACTTAGGGGCCAAATGGGATTGGTGAAACTTGGGGCAGCGGCGCGTAGAGCCGCGGCAATGGGCTTGTGCGCGCTGGTGATCCAGGCGCCCTGGCACCCCGCCGCAGCCCAGGCGACGCAGCCCGATACGATCGCAGCGGCCGAAGCCGCGTATCGCCAGAATCCGACCGATCCGTCGGCGGCGGTGCTCTATGCGCGCGCCCTGACGCGGGCCGGGCAACCGCAGAAAGCCGTTTCGGTCCTGCAGCCGCTGCTGTCCAGCCCGAAGCCGGCCATCCGCAACCGCATCCGCCTGGAGCTGGCCAACGCCCTGATCGCGGCCGAGCGGCTGGACGAGGCCAAGCGGCAGATCGACACCGTCGCCGCGGAGCAGCCGACCGCGGCACAGGTCGAGCGCATCGCCAAGCTGCGCCATGATCTGGACGACGCGCGCACGGATCTGGCGCGCAAGACCGTGCGGCAGCAGATCGCCGACATCAAGCAGCGCAACGAGGCCGCCGGACCCGACGCGGTCTATGCCGGATTGGAGAGCCTTTCGCAGGGATCCGCCGGCGCAGATCCGGAGCTGCTGGCACTGATCCGCGTCGAACAGGCCGGCCAGCGGCTGCGGCAGAATCAATTCGACGCGGCCGTGCAACTCCTCTCCACGCCGCCGGTGAGCACGCTGCCCTCGCAGGCGCAGCGCCGCACCGAATTGCTGGCGAAGATCGAAGCCCGGCGCGCCGAAGTCATCGCGGCAGAGCGCCGCAAGGCGGTGGACGAACGGATGTCCGCCGCCGATGCAATGGTCAAGGCCGGCGACTTTGGCGCGGCCGTCAGCGCCTATCGCGCCATGCTCGCCGAGCAGCCGCCGCTCGAGCCGCAGGATCGCCAGCGGGTGCAGATGGCGCTGGCCAACGCGCTGCAGAAACAGGGGCATTTCGGCGACGCGCGCGACGTGCTGGGTCAGATCGAAACCGATCAGATGAACGTCACCCAGCGCGACCGCCTGGGCGCGCTGCAGAGCCGGGTCGACGACCGCCTGCGGCCGAACCAGTTCAACGGCTGGCTGCAATTCGGCGCCGCCTATGACGACGATGCGCCGGCGGTCTACAGCGCCAACCGCACGGAAAGCGACACCGAGACGACGTTGCTGCCCGAGCAGGGTTTCGACGACACGCAGGAGGCGGTCTCCGGCCGCCTCGAATACCGCCGCATCCTGTCCGGCGACCTCGACTACTGGAGCGTCGCCGCCCAGGGCCTGAAGACCTGGCAGAACGATCTCGACGAGCTGGATCGCGGCCAGGTGCGCGTGAGCACGGGACCGACCCTGGTGTTCCCGGAGATCGGCGTCACCACCTCGATCGCCGGCGGCTATCAGCGGCTGTGGAAGAGCGGCACCTTCAATAACAACGAATATTCCGCCGATCTCGACATCGGCTGGGACGTGACCGACGATCTGGAACTGGGTGCCTTCTACAGCCACATCTGGCACGACGATGTGCGGCTCGGCAAGGACGGCGAGCGCAACGATTTCGGCTTCACCGCCGATTACCGGCTGACCGATCTCGATCGGATCTCGCTGCGCGCCCGCGCCCTGCGCATCGACGAAGACCTCCCGGACAACGAGACCTGGTCGCATTCCTACGACGCCTATTACAGCCACCTGTTCCCGATCAACGCGCGGTGGGACCTGTTCGCGGAAGGCAGCGTCGGCGTCGATTTCGTCTACTACGACGACCCGTCCACCTCTTCGCTGCATCTGGGCGAGGACCGCAAGGACACCATCCTGACCTGGGGCCTCGGCGGCGGCGCCGTGCTCGACGACGTATGGACGGGCCGCATCGGCTATTACCGATATGACCTGGATTCGAACTTCGATGAGAAGGACAAGGACGACAACCGGGTCTTTCTCACCTTGCGCCGCGCATTCTGACGCAACGGTGGATGGGCAAGCCCGGCTCGCGACGCCGCGCCGCCGTTCACGACGGCCGGTCCGGCCGGCGGCACAGGGTGACGGTCACCTCGCCGCCATCGCCCTGCTTCATGTCGAGGTCGATGCGCGTGAGGCCGTTGCCGCGGTCATTCGGCAGGTTGGTGAAGAAATGACGCGTGCCCTCCGGCGCCAGCCGGCTGACATCGAACCAGACGGAGCGCGTCTTGCCCTTGCCGTCGCGGGCGCGCAGGGCGAACTTGCGCAGCTCGGCGTCGACGATGTCGATCTGCACGTAGAACGGCTCGGAAGACACGATTTCTCCCTTGCTCCACGAGAAGACCTCGCGCTTGCCCTTCTTCGCCGCGATCTCGTTGCGCTCCACCACGCTTTCCTTGGCGCAAATGCCGTTCAGGGCGCCGAGCGCCCGGTAGAACATGTCTTCCGGCAGGTCGGCATAGGCGGGAAACTCCCAGATCAGGATCGCCGGCGGGGCCGCCAGGAAATCGCGCGACGACAGATAGGCGACGATGGAGGCGTCGGCGCCGCCGCCCGACACCGCCGCGTTCAGCACGTCGGCGGAGAGCGATTCCTCCAGGAATCCGGCAAAGTTGGAATCGCCGTCGTCGCGGTGGCTGAAGCTGGTGCCGACCAGGACCACCGGCGGTGCTGCCGTTTCGCCCAGCAGCGCATCCGCGTCGGCGGCGCCGGCCGGCACGGTGCGATAGAGGTTGGCGCGCTGCGGCGTGATCTCGATGTCGCACAGCTTCTCGGCCGCGTCGCCCATGCGCTCCGCCGCCTCCTCGTCGCCGGCCGCTTCGGTGACGAACGGATGCTTCGGGATCGCGGCATAGGCCTTCGACTGGGCCAGCGCCGCCGCCACCGCCTGCGCGCTGACCCGCGCACCTTCAGCCGACCAATGGGTGTCGCGCTTCAGGAAGAAATCCGCGCCCAGCTTGCCGTTGGCCGCCAGGATGTCGGGCACGATCGCCCCGGCCGCGCGCAGCGCCTGCAGACGCGCGCGATAGGCGTCCGTCGCGGCGGCGAGGTCGAATTCCGCCTGTGCCGGGTCGGCGCGATCGACCTTGTCGGCGGCGGCGATGCCGCGGGTCGGCGGCACCACGATGACCAGCTCCGTGCCGCGCTGCTTCAAGGCGGCGGCGAGCTCGGCGATCCCGGCGGCGATGTCGTCTTCCAGCGGTTTCAGCACCCGGAAGTCGGCCCGGTCACGGAACAGCCAGCCATCAAGCCCCTGGCGCAGCATCAGGAAGTCGTTGCCGTCGTAGCTATCCTCGTCGGCGGCATCGGCGCACAGCTGGAAATCGGCGGCGCGGGCGGCGGCCGGACCGCAGGCGCCGGCACAGAAGATGCCCAGAATGCCAAGAGCCAATGCGCGGAGTGACGTCATGATCTCATCCTTGTGTTGCGTGTTGCGTGACTTCGCCCGGATCCGGACGTCGAGCGTCCTGGCGCCGCTGGCGATCCTCGGCGCGGCCTTCGCCCAGCCGGCGGCCGCGCAATCCGCCGCCGCGCCGACAGAAGCGGCGCCGCCGATTCCCTTCTGCGCCGCCTGGCCCGAGGGATCGAAGACCATCGACCCTCATATGCGCGGGTTGCAGCCGGGCAAGGACAGTTGGGTGTTCAACGCGAGTGGCGACTTCGCCCTGCTCGGCTGGCTGCCGGATCGCGACTTGGCGGCCTTGCGCACCTTCGTCGCCGCGCTGCGCGAGCGCGGCACGCAGCTCGCCATCGTGGTGCCGCCGCCGCGCGGCCTGATCGAATCCGCCCATGTCGACCCCGCCCGCTTCGAGGCGGAGAAGCTGGACTACCCGCGCATCGCCGAAGGCTATGACGTGTTCGTCGAATCGCTGCGTGAAAGCGGCGCGATCGTGCCCAACCTGCGCGAGGCGATCGCGGCCGCGCGGGCCAAGGCGCCGGTCGAGTTCTATTACCACCGCGACATCCACTGGCGGCCCGAAGGCGCCCGCATCGCGGCGGAGGCGCTCGCCGCCGCGATCCGCGCCAGCGACGTCTACAAGGACCTGCCCAAGGTGGAATTCGCCACGCGCGCGGAAGGCGAGATGAACCCGCGGCAATACTGGGTCGACGCGCTGGACCAGGTCTGCGGCAGCGGCAAGACCTACGAGACCACGACCCGCTACGTCACCGAGAAGCAGGGTGGCGGCGACGAGGCCGCCAGCCTGCTGGGCGACGAAGGCGTGCCGCAGGTCGTGCTCGTCGGCACCAGCATGTCGTTCCGCAGCGACGGCGGCGACGCCAATTTCGGCGGCTTCCTGCAGCAGGCGCTGTCCGTCGACCTGCTCAACTCGGCGATCCCGGGCGGCGGCCTGGTGACCTCGATCATGAGCTACCTCTATTCCGCCGATTTCCAGTCGGCGCCGCCGAAGCTCCTGGTCTGGGAGTTCCGCCCCTTCGATCCGGCGACGGAGCTGGAGATCCGCCAGCTGCTCGGCGCCATCGCCGGCCCCTGCGCCACGGACCAGGCGGTCCTCAGCAACACCGTGCAGCTGGATCGCGGCCGCACCGTGGCCCTGCGCCTGGACGAGCAGGCGGCGGCCGAGCTGCCGCCCAACGTCTATCTCGACCTGTCGCTGTCCGACACCTCGATCCGCGAGTTCGACTATTCGGTGGACTACGCCGATCTGCGGCGCGAGCGCATCGCCATCGACCTGGCGCGCGCCCAGGTCGCGACCAACCACTACTTCCTCGAACTGCCGAGCGGCGAGGCCTCGACCCTGCGCGAGATCGCGGTGCGGCCGCGCTCCCCCGCAGCGGGCAGCGCCACCGTCACATTGTGCCGGCGGCCGGAGCCGGCCTTGTGATCGGCGCCCTCGCCCGCATGCCGCGCCGGCACGTGGCGCTGCTCCTCGCCCTCGCCCTGGCCGGACTAAGCCTGGCATTGTGGGCCTGCCTGCGCCTGCGCGAACCGGGCATCCGGTCGCCGTTCTCCGATCTGCGCCCGACCGAGGTGGTCGCCAGCCGGCCTTTCATCTGCCCGGTGCTGCCCGAGCCGGTCGTCGACCTCCAGATGCCCAGCAAATACCGGAGCGATGATTCGAAGCGCGAGACCATCGACCCCGAGAACGCCGCCGACTACGAGGAGCTGAGTTCTCCCATCTACAGCTTCATGAACGAGATCAGCGACGCCAGCGACCTGGTGATGCGCACGCGTGGCCGCCAGCAGGACGCGGCGGATTGCGCCATCGCCGGCCTGCGCCGCTGGGCCGATGCCGGCGCCATGCTCGGCGACAGCAACGGCATCGGCGACGCGGTGCGCAAATGGGAGCTGGCCTCCGCCGCGCTCGCCTATCTCAAGCTCGACAGCGAGGTCGACATCGCCGCCGCCGACCGCGCCGCCATCGAATCTTGGCTCCGGCGCCTCGCATTGCGCGTGCGCAAGGTCTATGGCAGCGACCTGCAGCTCAACAGCCGCAACAACAACCACGTCTATTGGGCCGCCTGGGGAGTCACCGCCGCCGGCCTGGCGCTGGACGATCAGGGCTTCATCGATTGGGGCCGCGCCGTCTATCGCCGGGCGCTGAAGCAGATCGAGCCCGACGGCACCCTGCCGCTGGAGACCGGGCGCGGGTCGCGGGCGCTGCAATACCATATCTTCGCCATCGCCCCGCTGGTGGCGATCGCCGAGACCGGCGAGGTGAATGGGGTGGCCTTGTATCGGGAACATGATTCCGCCCTGTTGCGCCTGATCGACCGGACCTTGTCCGGGCTCGACGATCCATCCTGGTTCGCCGCCAAGGCCGGCGCGCCGCAGCTGCTGGAATCCGCCGTCAGCTCCGCCAACCTGGCCTGGCTCGAGTTCTACAACCGCCGCTTCGCCGACCCGCGCGCCGAGCGCTGGCTGCAGGAACTGCGCCCGATGCGGCAGCGCCGCCTGGGCGGCAATCTCACCGCGCTGCTGGCGACCGGCTCAGGCAGCTGAGGCCGCGCCCGCGCGCCGCGGCGCCAGCAGCAGCGCGAGACTCCACAGCCAGTGCAAGACGGATACCGCGCTCGCGGCCGCCAGCCAGGCATACAGAATGCCGCCTTCCGCCGGCGCGAGCGCGGAACGGCCGCCGAACCATGCCACCCAGGCGGCGATCGCCGCCAAGCCCGCGAGCGCCGCATAGGCGCGTCCGACCGGCATCGGCGCGCGCTGGCTGGCCCGCGCCAGCGCCGGAGCGAACAACAGGCCGAAAGCGAGCGCCAGGAAGGCCAGCGTGGCGAGCGAGCGCGGACCGGGCAGCGCCACGTCGATCGCATCGAAAATGGTGGATTTGATCAGCGTCGGGTCGATCGGATCGGCGGCCGGATCGAGACGATCGAGCAGCGCCTCGATCACGGCCCCCGCCATGTTGTCGCCCGACAGCGCCGCGGCGACATCGCATAGACCCAGGGCCAGAATGCCGGACAGGACGAAGGCCGCCACCGGGGCGAGCCTGTCGCCGGCGGCCTTGCCCCCGCGCAACATGAAGAAGAGCAGCACGGCGAAGCCGCAACAGGTGACCGGCGCGCGGTATTCACTGAGCGCAAGGGCGGCCCCGAACACCGCTGCCGCCAGCTGCGCCCAGCCGGAGCCGGCGCGGAACGCCGCCGACGCGCCGGCCCAACCCGTCATCGCCAGCAGCAATCCGACCGGCAGTGCCGCCGACAAGGACGGGCCCCACAGCCACAGGCAGGCGCCGGCGAGCAGCGGGCCGAACAGCAGGCCCGCCGGATCGGCAAGGTCGCGCACCGCGCCGCCACCGGCGAGCGCGCGTCCAAGCAGCGGCGCCGCGAGCCAGAGCCCCACGATACCCCAGCGTAGAAGCGAAAGCGGAACGGAGGCCAGCAAGGCACCCAGCATGCCGTGGCCGAGCGCGACATCACCAGCCCCGCCGTCGCTCTGGTATCGCGCGACCGGGTCGCGCACCGCCAGGTCGCGCAGGATCTCGCAATCCTCCGCCAGGTCCCGCGGATCGGCATAGCGCGACAGCGTGAGCAAGGGCGTCTCGGCTTCGCCGGGGAGCCCGGCCTGCAGCAGCGCGCAATCGAAGCCGCGGCGCGGACCGATCCAGCGATCCTCGACCGGATCGATGCTCAGCGCTCCGGCGCGGAATCCCGCCGCGATCGCCGCGCGTGGGTCGCTGGCGCCGGCCATCCGCCAGTCGGCGAGCGCCAATGCGAAGACGAGCACCGCCGCCAGGGTCGCGATGCCAATCACCGCTCCCATGCGGCGGGGCAAATGACGCATGTCCACGTTCATGGCGTCGGCTCCGCCGGAGCCGGCGGCGTCTTGGCCGCCTCGGCCGCCCGAGCCTGCTCCGACAGCAGGCTGACCGCCGGCTGCAGCTTCTGCTCCGCCGCCAGATTGAGATAGCGCGTGGCGAGTTCCTGGTTGCGCGGCAAGGTGCCGCCTTCGGAATAGGCGAGCGCCAGGCGGTAATAGGCCTCGGCATTGCCGCTTTCCGCCGCGCGTTGCAGCCATTCGCCGGCCGCCTGCTTGTCCGTCGCCACGCCAAATCCGTTTTCCAGGCAGAAGGACAAAGACAGCATGGCCTTGGGATCGCCGGCCCCGGCGGCGCGCCGGTACCAGTCCACCGCCAGGATCGGGTTCGGGTTGACGCCAAAGCCGGTGGCCAGCGCGGTGCCCAGCTCGCGCATGCCTTCGACCGAGCCGGCGCGCGCGGCCCGCATGAAGTATTCGAAGGCGCGCCGCTCGTCGAGCGCGACGCCGACGCCGCCGGCATAGGCGCGGCCCAGTTCCATCAACGCGTCGGTCTTGCCGCTCTCCTCCGCCTTCTTGAACCAGGCGACGGCCTTGGCCGAATTGCCGCCGGAATCTTCGGCGCCATAGAGCTTGCCCAGCGAAAGCATGGCATTGGCGTCGCCGCCGGCCGCCACCTGCTCGAACAGCTTGATGGCGCGCGGCACGTTGCGCTCGACAAGCACGCCGGCGGCATAGGCATTGGCCGCCTTCAGCAGCATGGTCTTGCTGCCGACGCCGAGATCGACGGCACGCATGGCCCAGCGCACCGATTCGTCCGCATTGGCTTCGACGCCGATGCCGCGCTCGTAGGCCCGCGAAACCGCCACCATCGCGGACAGCCGGCCCTGGCGCGCCGCCCGCAGCATCCAGATGAAGGCCCGGTGCTCGTCCACGGTGACGCCGCCTCCCGCCTGGTAGGCGAGGCCCAGCTCGTATTGCGCGCCGGCATGGCCGAGCGTCGCGGCCTTTTCCAGCCAGGCCATGCCTTCCTTGGCGTCGCGGGTCACGCCGATGCCGTCGCGGTAGGCCCGGCCCAGCTCCGACATGGCGCCCGCCGAACCGAGGGACGCGGCCTTGCGGTAGATCTCGACCGCGCGCGCCGGATCGGCGGCGACGCCAAGCCCATCACGATAGGCCCGCGCCAGCTCCACCATCGCCTCGCGCGATTGCTGGTCCGCCGCCTTCTGCAGCAAGGCGGCCGAGCGCGGCAGATCCGCCGCGCCGCCGGTTCCGTCGCGCAGCATCAAGGCGAGGCGCACCTGGCCGTCGATCTCGCCCGCGGCCGCCGCCGCCTCGAACCAGTGCTTCGCCTGGGCAAGGTCACGGATGCGTGGATCATCGGACAGATAGAGCCGGCCCAGCCGCATCATGGCGTCGATGTCGCCGGCCTCCGCCGCGCGGCGATCCAACGCCACGACCCGGGCCATGTTGTCATCCGCGGCATTGACACTCGGCGCTGCCACCCGGCCGTTGCGATAGAGGCCGGCCAGGGCCAGGGCCGCATCGCGCACGTCTTCCGCCGCATCGCGGTAGTGGATCTCCGCCTTGGCCGCATCCGGGGTCAGCACGCCGCCGATCTCGTAGAGCCGCCCCAGCTCATAGGCGGCCCGGGAATTGCCGATCGCCGCCGCCTCGCTGAGCAGCTGCAGCGCCAGCGCCGGATCCGCATTCGGGCCGGAGAACATCAGGCGGGCGAGCTCGACCTGCGCCTTCACGGCGACCGGGCCGACGCCGCTCTGCGCCGATTGCAGCAGCGCCGCCGCCGTCGGCAAGGGTGCGCGGCCATCGCCCTTCCAGCCCCGCTGTATCAGCCCCGCCAGTTCGAGATCCGCGCTGGCCGGGTCGATCCCGCGCATCCGCGCCAGCAGCGTCATGGCCGCCGCATCGTCGCCGGCATCCACCGCGTCGCGCACCGACGCGCTGAGAGCCTCGACCGCCTCCTTGCCGTAGCCGGCCTCATGGCGAACGGCGACGCCCGCAAAGCCGACGAAAGCGGCCGAGACCGCATAGATGGCGATGCGGAAACCGGCATGCATCATTGCGCCTCGACGGAAAGGGAATCCAGGTCGGCGGCGTCCTCCTCGTCCTCCGGCGCCTCGTCGACGTCGGAAATGCGGAACGCCTTGGCGCAGGCCTTGGGCTTGCCGGCATCCTGCGCGTAGAGCCCGTTGCCGGAGAGAAAGCCGTTGACGGCGAAGGGACAGACATAGTTCTCGATCGGCTGCGCGCAGCTCGATTGCAGGGCGACGCCGTCCTCCTGCCAGCCCAGCAGTTGGCCCTGCATGCCGGAGAGCTCGCCGCCGAACAGCTTGTGCTGGCCGACGAAGCGGTTGGCGCGGGTGCTGATCGACGCGGCGCCGTTCATCGATATGGCGTAGCCGGTATTGGACGAGAACTCGTTGCTGGCCAGGATCGCGTTGGTGAACATCACATAGGGATCGCGATGCAGGTCGCGATGCGGATGGCCGGGCAGCGCGACGATCTCCGCCACATAGCCCTCGATCCCGATCCCGGCATTGCCGTTGATCTCGTTGTGGAACAGGCCGACATCCCAGGAATTGCGGATCTTCACGCCGCGGCGCTTGTTGTCGAACACCATGTTGGCGGCCGCCACGTTGCAGGGGCTTTCCAGGAAGGTGAGGCCGTCCTGGTCGTTGTCGAAGGCATGGTTGGCGTAGACCAGGTTGTTCGAGCTGAACCGGTCCAGCATGATGCCCGAGCCGCGGTTGTCGAAGGTCACGTTGCCGACGATCCACGAATCGTTCACGCCGCGCGAGCCGATGATGCCGTGCTTCTTGTGGGTGCCGTAGGTGGTGTTGAAGGCGACCAGGAGCCGCCTGGTGCGGTCATGCGGATCGATGCCGTAGATGATGTTGTCGCGATACTCGTTGCCGACCAGGGCGACGTCGGTCGCCTCGTAGCTGTAGAAGCCGTAGAACAGCTTGTCGAAGCTGTTCTCGACGATGCGCGCCGTCGGCTCGGCGAGGACGAAGGAACGTGACTTCACCAGATCGACCGGGCCGGAGGACAGCGACAGGCCGTAGCCCTTCGGACCGGAATAGCCGAGGGCGCGGATGGTCGACCCGCCGATGAAGGTCTGCGAGCCGCTCCACGCCATCAGGAAGGGCCGGAACCGCGCGCGCGTCGCGTAGTCCAGCTCGGCCGGCGCCCGCTTCTCCTCATTCCAGCCGACGATCTCGGTGTCGTAGACATAGAGCTTGCCGCCGTTGACGATGTAACTCCCGGTCTGCTGGTTCAGTCGCAGCGATTCGACGTCGCTGCCGGCCACCACCATGGTGGCGTCGGGACCGATCAGCACCGGCAGGCGCAGCAGGTAGTCGCGCCCGTCGCGCTGCACATATTGGCCATGCCCGCCCTGCTCGAGCGTGCGGGCGATGGCCGGCATGTTCCAGACGCCGCTTTCCAGGAAGATGAAGACCGGAAAGGCGGTCCGCTGGGCGTCGATGTGGAACAGCTTGCCGCCGGAGCTCCAGATCGCGCCGGCCAGGACCAGCAGGAACTTCTTGTTGTAGGCGCTGTACTGCACCGGCATGACGTGCAGGCGTCCGGGGGCCGCGGAGGGAATCGCCGCACCGATCTCCTCGGCGGTGAAGTCCACCCGAGGCAGGGCCGGCAGCGATTCGCCGATCTCCTGGTTCGGCAGCGGCATGACCTCGAACGCGCTGCCCGACATCAACGGCCGCGAGAGTTCCGGCTTTTCCGCCTGTCCCGGCGCCTCCTGCGGCTTGTTCCTGGCCGGGTCGAGCAGGGAATAGCGATCGATCTGCCCGGCACCGGTCTCGGCCGCGGCGCGGAGCGCCTGCACGCGTTGGGCATCGTCCTTGATGGCGACCGCCAGGTCGACCGCACGCTTGACGTCGCCGGTCTCGGCGATCGCGCGAATGATGGCGCGCAGCGCGCGCGCCCGGTCGGTGAGGCCGATGGCGATGCGGGTGGCGGCGACCGCCTGGTCGGCGCCGCCGGAGCGCACCAGGGCGGTGACCACGGCGTTCAGCGACCAGGTGAATTCCGGCGCATCGGTGGCGCGCAGCAGCAGACGTCGCGCGGCATTGAAGTCGCCCCGTTGCGACTCCACCACGGCGAGGAAGCCATTGGCGGCCGATTTGCCGTGGCCGATCTCGATGGCGTCGGCGAGGCGCCCGGCCTCCGCGATCAGCGCGGCGGACGGCACGGCCGCCTGATCCTCCGGCCGCCGCTCCTTCAACAGCGCGGCGATGCCGCGCAGCTTGCCTAGCGGCGCCTGGATACGGTCGAGCGCGGCGAGCGCTTCCGGCCAGTTCCGCCGCTTGGCGTTGCCTTCGACGAGTGCGCCCAGCGCCGCATCCTTCTCGGGGCCTGCATCCATCAGCGCGAGGGCCACGGCGGCGGCATCCCAGGACTTGGCCTTGACCGCGCGCTCGAGGATCAGGCGGCGGATCTCGTCCGCCATGGCCCGGTCGCGTTCGGTCGCGGTCAGGGCCAGCGCCGCATCGGGATCGTCCAGCCTGGCCAGCAGCTTCGCCAGGTCGCGCCGCTGCGTCGCGTCGAGCGCGGCGTCCTTCGACCGCGCCAGGGCGAGATCGGCGGCCGAGCGCGCCTCCTGCACGTATTTCTCGTCCAGCGCCCACAGGCCGATGCTGGTCCAGGCGCGGCTCGCCAGGCGCGGCTCGGCAATCTGGGCCGCATACCGGCGCGCGCCGTCAAGCCGCCGCCGATCCAGGTTGAAGGCGACCAGCCGCACCAGCTCGTCATCCCGCAAGGCCGCATCGGCGATGCCGTCGATGGCGAAGATGTCCAGCGGCTCGGCGTCGGCGTCGATCATGTCCTCCACGATCAGCGCCAGCGCTTCGTCGACTTCCGCCGTCGGCGCGGCTTGCGCGTTCAAGGCGGCCAGGGCCGCGGCCTCGAACTTGCGGCGCAGGGTCAGGCTTTCGGACAGATCGAGCAGTGCCGCGTCCGGCGCCGGCTTGGCCGCGGCGGCGATCACGCTGGCGTCGGCCTCGCCGGCCGCAACGCGCGCTTTCGCCCAGCTTGTGATGGCGTCGCGCCGCAGGCCGCCGTCGGCGATCTCGGCGACCCAGACACGCGCCTTGGCGCGGCCTTCCGGCGTGCTGTCGGAGAGCAGCGCCACCAGCTCGACGATCGCCGGGTCGCGGTCTTCCGGCGCCAACGCCGCAAATTCCGCGCGGATCGATTCCAGCACCCGGACGGCGGCATCCGGTGTGTGCCGGGCGATCTCCACCTGCGCGATGTCGAAAGTGGTCTGCACGCGCTGCGCCGCGTCCGGCAGGCGCAAGGTCAGGGCCTGCACCTCGCCCAGGTTGCGCGCCGCGTCCTCGCCGGTCAGATCGAGGCGGACCTGGTTCATCGCCGCCGCGAGGCGCGTCAACGTTGCCTGGATCGGCTTGGTGGAATCGAGATCCAGCGCCGCGGTGTCGAATTCCGCCACCGCTTCCGACAGGGCCGCCGCGCGTGCCGGCGCATCCTTCAGCGCCATCGCCGCCGCGATGCGTTCCTGGATCCGGCGATCCAGTGCAACGGGATCGACCGTCGCGGCCGGATAGGCGACGGGTGCCGGATCGTCGGCGCGGGCGGCCTCCGGCCGCGCCTGGGCCGCAATCAGGGCCAGCGGGAACGCCAGTGCGGCGATGCGCCTGGTCGCCCGGTTCATGGCGCGCCGCCTTGCTGGACACGGGTCCACAGATAGCGTTCCGGGATCTCCCAGATCACCACGCGCGGCCGGGCATCCTCCAGCGTGGGGGAGCCGAGCAGGTCCCGCATCGGCTGGAACGGCCCCACGCCTTCCTTCGCCGCGTTGACCAGGTCGGCATGCAGCGCCTGGCGCAGCGCGCCGTCGAAGTTCCACAGATGATTGGCGCTGTAGCTGGTGCCGACCAGGACCGCCGGCACCGTGCTGTCGCCAAGCAGCGCGGCGTCGAGCGAATTGCCGGCGCCCGCGGCGGCCACTTCCTCCGTCGTGCGCGGGACCAGCCGGTCGGGCACCGGCCCGATACTGGCGCCGAAGCGCCCGAGAGGCAGGAAATTCAGCAGGTCGCCGCGATGCTCGACCGGTGCGCCGGCAATGGTCTGGAACTGCGTGGTGCCGAGGCCCGCCGCCGATTGCTGCCCGGCCAGTTGCCGGCTGACGCCGCCGGCAATGGCGTCGGCGATGATGGCGGCCCCCTCCGGCGTCCAATGCGTGTCGGTGCGCAGGAACAGCTGGGTCTGCGGCTTGGCCGCCAGCAGCGGCTGCAGCAGGTCCGGTGTCGCCACCGCATTGTCGTTGAGGAACTGACGAGCCGATTGATAGACCGGGTCGAGGTCGACCGGCCAGCGATAGCGGCCGAGATGCTCGGGATAGACCCGCGCCTTGGCCGGGATCAGCGCGACGATCAACTCGATGCCACGGCGGCGCAACTCGCCGCGCGCGCTGACGATCTCGCCAAGGTGGCGCTGCAGGGTCTCCGGCAGCTTGCCCTCGACGGCGAATTCCTCCTTGGAATAGAGCCAGTCGGCATCGCCGACCAGCACGCCGTCGCGGCCCTCCTTGAACAGCAGGTAGGAGATGGCGGTCCACAGCTCGATCGAGGCGTCGCGGATCGGCAGCGTCTTGTCGAACCCGGCGGAATAGGTGCTGGCCCAGTCTCCGGTCCACACGTCCTTGCCGAGGGTGACGCGATAGAGCGCCGGGTTGCTCGCCGCCAAGCCGGCGGCGGTGATCAGCAGGCCGAGCCCGACCCAGGCCACCAGGGAGATATTGCGCGCGATCTGCCACATGCGATCCGCTCCGCTCAGAACTGGAAATAGAGGAAGGGCGAGAAGCTGGAAGCCGACAGCTTGGTCACCGCCAGCACCAGCAGCATCAGGCTGACGATCGCGGCGGCGACGTGCGGCGTCACCACCGTTGTCGCCGTCGCGGCCGGAGCGGCCCCGCCGGCGACTTGCACCGGCATGCCGCGCTGCCATGGCAAGGTCAGGCCAAGGCCACGCCAGACGATGATGCCATAGGCGAGCGCCAGCATCGCGAGGTCGCCCATGCGCACCTGCCAGGCCATGTGATCGCCGAGGTCGAAGCCGTTGGCGCCCAACATCGCGCCATAGAAGCGGCCGGCCGTCGCCACGTCGGGCGCGCGGAACATGACCCAGCCGAGGATCACCAGCAGGAAGGTCAGCGGCCAGGACAGCCAGCCGAACAGCCGCGTGTCGCTAGCCGTGCGGCCGCCGCGCCGCGACTGCACGAAGCGCTCCACCGCCATCCAGCCGCCATGCCAGGCGCCCCACAGCACGAAGGTCCAGTTGGCGCCATGCCACAGCCCGCCCAGCAACATGGTCAGCAGCAGGTTGCGGTAGGTCTTTGCCTCGCCCTGCCGGTTGCCGCCCAACGGGATGTAGAGATAGTCGCGCAGCCAGGTCGACAGGCTGATATGCCAGCGCCGCCAGAACTCGGTGATCGAATGGCTGACGTAAGGCTGGTTGAAGTTCTCGATGAAGCGGAAGCCCATCATCAGGCCGAGGCCGATGGCCATGGCGCTGTAGCCGGCGAAGTCGAAATAAAGTTGCGCGGTATAGGCGAGCGCGCCCAGCCACGCCTCCGCGAAGGACGGCGCCGGCTGGTCGAAGGCCATCGCCACCGTCGGCGCCACCGAATCGGCGATCAGCACCTTCATGGCGAAGCCCTGGGCGAAGCGATAGACGCCCTCGCCGAACTTGGCCCAGCTATGCTCGCGGTAGCGGAACTGCCATTCGAGGTCCTTGTAGCGCAGCACCGGCCCGGCGATGAGCTGGGGGAACAGCGACTTGAAGGCGGCGAGATCGGCGAATTTCCGCGCCGGCTCCACATCGCGGCGATAGACGTCGACCAGGTACGAGATCGACTGGAAGACGAAGAACGAGATGCCGATCGGCAGCAGCACGTGCCACGCATCGAGCGTGCCCTGGCCCGCCATCGCCAGCACATCGTTCAAGCTGGCGACCAGGAAGTTGAAATACTTGAAATAGGCCAGCGCGCCCAGGTTGACCGCAACGCCGAGGACGAGCAGGTGCCGCCGCCGGTCCCCATCCGCCCTGTCGATGGCGAGGCCGACGCAATAGTTCCACAAGGTCACCAGGAACAGCAGCGCCAGGAAATCGACCCGCCACCAGCCATAGAAGATGTAGCTGCCGATGGTGATGACCAGGGAGCGATGGCGGAACGGCACCGCGTAATAGACGGCGAGGAACGCCGGCAGGAAGGCGAACAGGAAGATGTTGGAGGAAAAGACCACCGGCGACCGTCCCGTCTATTTCGAGCGGGTGGCGCTGCGCACCCACTGCGCCTGCAGCTTGCCGCCGATATCGGTGACGATGACGCTGTAGGCGGCGCCGCGCTCGATGCTGACCTCGTCGATCTGGGCGATCGGCTGGTCGCCCTCGAAGACGGCGAATTGCACCTTCAGCGGATTGACCTGGCGGTTGCCGGCGGCATCGGCGCCGACCGCGTCGATCACCGCCACCTTGCCGTCGGCGGTCTTCAGGCTGAGACTCGCCTTGTCGGTCAGGTTGTAGAGGCTGATCAGCGCCTTCGCCATGCTGTCGAGCTTCGGGTCCGGCAGCACGCTGAGGGCCGGCGCGGCGGCATCGCCGTCGGCCACGACGGAATAGAACTGCCCGGCCTCGACGGAGAAGCTGGTGCTCTTGCCGCCGATGGCAGCTTCATGTTGGCCGGCGGGGACCGGGCGGTAGGCGCTTGGCCCCGCCGCCTCGGTCCTGGTCCAGCCCGCGCCGTCCAGGGTGGTGTCGAGCGCCGGCGTGGCGGTGGCGTTGATCACCCGCACGAAGGCGGAGCCCGGCGGCGGCGCCGGGTCATAGAGGCCGGATTCGGCATCGACGCGGATGACCTGTGCCGGGTTCCCGGCCGCCAGCGGCGACAGGGCCCAGGCGCCGCCGCCAAGCAGCATGAGCGCGAGCGCGCCGGAAGTCGCGCGAAGTGCGATGGCTTTCATGATCGTTCTCCCTATTCCGCCGCCATGGTGCGGCCGTAGACGTCCTCGACCCGCACGATGTCGTCCTCGCCGAGATAGGGGCCGGACTGCACTTCGATCAGCTCGAGGTCGATCTTGCCGGGATTTTCCAGCCGATGCGTGGCGCCGAGCGGGATATAGGTCGACTGGTTCTCGTGCAGCAGCATCACCTCGTTGCCGTTGGTCACGCGGGCGGTGCCGCGCACCACGATCCAGTGCTCGGCGCGGTGATGGTGGTACTGCATGGAGAGCTTGGCGCCGGGCTTCACCACGATGCGCTTCACCTGGTAGCGGCTGCCCTCGGCCACGCCGCGGAACGATCCCCAGGGGCGGTGCACCGTCGAGTGCATCTTGGCCTGGCGGCGGTTGTCGACGTTGAGCTGCTCGACGATCTTCTTCACCTGGTGCGCCGCCTCGAAGCTGGAGACGAAGATGACGTCGTCGGTCTGCACCACCGCGACGTTCTCCAGGCCGAGCGCCACCACCAGGCGATCCTCGGCATGCAGGTAGCAATCCTTGGTGTCGAGCGTGGTGACGTCGCCGACCCGGACGTTGCCCTCGCCGTCCTTCGGCCCGATGCGCCACAGCGCCGACCAGGAGCCGACATCGTCCCAGCCGATCTTGCTGACCGGCACCACCGCTGCGTGCTCGGTGCGCTCCATCACCGCGTAGTCGATGGAGATGTCAGGCGATTTCACGAAGGCCTTGGCGTCGGGGCGCAGGAAGTCGGCGTCGTTGACCGCCTTGTTCACCGCCTCCTTCGCCGCCTCGTAGATCTGCGGCTCGTGGCGCTTCAGCTCGCGCAGATAGACGCTGGCCTTGAACAGGAACATGCCGCCGTTCCACGAGCAATCGCCGGCCGCCAGCATGGCGGCGGCCTTCTCCTGGTTCGGCTTCTCGACGAACTTCTTGACCGCGAAGCCGCCGGGCACGTCCTTGGATTCCTCGCCGCGGATGATGTAGCCGTAGCCGGTTTCCGGCCCCGTCGGCTCGACGCCGAAGGTGACCAGGTGGTCGCTCTGCGCCAGCTTGATCGCCTTGGCAACACCGGTCTCGAAGGCGCCGGGGTCCTGGATCACGTGGTCGGCCGGCAGCACCAGCATCATCGCGTCCTTCGACACCTTGGTGAGGTGGAAGGCGGCAAGCGCGGTGGCGGCCGCCGTGCTGCGCGGCGCCGGCTCCAGGATGATGCGCTGGGTGGCGAGGCGGATCTGCTGCAGGTGGTCGGCGATCATGAAGCGATGCTCCTCCGCGCCGACCACGATGGGCGGCGCGTAGCGGTCGCCGGCGACCCGCGACAGGGTCTGCTGCAGCAGGCTCTGCTGCGAGGTCAGGACCAGGAATTGCTTGGGGAAGCCCATGCGGGACAGCGGCCAAAGCCGGGTGCCGCTGCCGCCGCACAGGATCACCGGGTGCAGTCTGTGCCGCTCGCTCATCGTGTCCTCCGTCTTCATGTGTTGCCTGCGCGTCCGTCGCCGCCGGTCGCCCTCAGCTGAAGGGGTTGAGATCGACCAGGCCGATATGCGCCTCGATCGGCTTGCCGACCAATTGCGCATCGATCGGCGTATCGAATTCGATCACCACGGTGCCGCGCCGCGCCTCCGGCGGCGTCGCCGCGACGACCTGTGCCGAGGCGACCGGGAGGCGGATATCGGCGACCCGCCCATAGACCGCCTCGCGGCCGTCGTAGAAGGAGACATAGGCGCGGTCGCCGACGCTGACCGAGCGCAAATCGTCCAGCACCACGTCGACATTGGCGCGCACCGCGGCCGTCACCGGCACCAGGGTGATCAGCGGCTGGCCCTTGCCCACCGAGGTGCCGTTGCCGGTCAGCGGCTGGCCGACCAGGCAGTCGCAGGGCGAGGTGACCGATTCGCCCTCGGTATCCGACGTCATCACCCGCGCCACCAGGGTGCCGGGCGCGACGCGCTTGCCGGGCTCGATCCCGGCCATGATCGCCGTTCCGGCGCGCGGCGCCGGGGCGATCACCGTCTGGGCGCTGTCTAGCGTGCCCTCGCCATGCACGATGAAGAAGCGTTCGAACAGGTTAAGGCAGATGACCGCCACCAGGACGGTTCCGGCCACCAGCAGGCTGGCGAAGGCGGCGCCCCGGGCGGCGCGCTGGGCCAGGCCGCGCAGTCCCGCCGGATACTGGACCGCCGGCGGCAGCTTGCGTTCGGAGCCGAAATTCTCCCGCGCCGCGATGGCGATGAGGTCGCCGGCATCGGCGATCTCGCCGGACAGATAGGCGTCGACGAAGAAGTGCAGCATCGCCTGGTGGCGCGGGCTGATCTCGACGAAGCGGCAGCCGATATAGCTGCCCTGGCCGCCGCCTGCCGCCTGGATGTGGCGCACCTCGCAGCGCACCTGCATGGCGAAGTCGAAGCCTTCGAAGGGAAACCGCAGGCGGGCCATGAACAAATCGCCCTTGCCGAGCGGCAGGGTGACGCCGCCCACCGAGAAGCCGGCGACCGACCAATCCTCGACGCGGAAGGTCTGGCCGCCCAGCTCGATGTCGATCGGCAGCTTCAGGCGCACATGCTGGCGCTGATAGGAGGATTCGTGGACGATCTTGGCGACCTGGTTCATGACCGGCTCTTCCTATTGCAGCAAGGTGAGGTATTTGACGTTCGGCACGTGGATGGCGCGGAGATAGAGGCCGAGGCCGACGACGAAAGCGGCGCAGCCCAGCACGTGGACATAGGCGGAGGTCGCTGCCTGCAGCCGGGCGCTCCAGCGGCCGAGGCCGCGCTCGATGGTGGTCTTCTGCCGGGTCCACTTCTGGCGGTCGAGGCGGAAGAAGACGTAGGTCTTCACCAGCGAGCCGTAGACCTGGTTGAAATAGAGCAGGAAGGGATAGGTCCAGGACACCCGGTCGCGCGCCGTCAGCAGCAGGAGCGTCTGCACGAACCGCGTCAGCGCCACCCAATAGAAATAGAGGAAGATCAGGTTCGACCCGGTCGACAGCCAGATCAGCAATACCGCCGTCGGACCGCTCAGGCTGGTCCACATCGACAGCCGCTGGTCGATGATGCACCACCAGGTGAACCAGCCGATGCGGCGCGGCCCCAGCGCGATGGCGCGGCTGTTGGTGCGCAGCATGTTGCCGAACCAGCGGATCATCAGCATGGTGGCCCCGGTCCAGAACCGGCTGCTGGGCGGGTATTCGACTGTCACCACCTGGGCGTCCGGCACGTAGATCATGCGCAGGCCGCGCTTCAGCACGAAGTACCAGCTCGACTTGTCGTCGCCGGTCAGGAACTTGAAGCGGCCCAGGCGCCAGTGGTCGATGTAGTCGACCTCGATGGTGCGGATGAAGTCCGGGTCGGTGGCGATCTCGGCGCGGAACGCCGACATGCGCCCGGTAAGGGTGAGGACCCGGCCGCTCAGCCCCATCGACGACATCAGGATGTGGCGCTGCGCGAAACGCATGTTGTACCACTCGCGGAACACCGGCCTTCCGACCACCTCGCAGGTCTCGTCGGTGGTGAAGGCGCCGACATCGGGGAACAGCTTGAAATAGGGCAGCGACTTCCGCAGCAATCCCGGCTCCAGGATCGAATCGCCGTCGATGACGCAGACCGCGGCGTCGCGCGGCGGCCGGTGCAGCGAGACGGCGCGGAAGCCGTAGGCGAGCGCATCGCGCTTGCCGGTGCCGCCGATGCGCACGAAGCTGAGATCCACCCGCTCGACGCCGCCCATCCGCTCGACGATGCCCTGGAACAGGCGTTTGATCAGCCGCTGGTCCGCCATCTCGACGATCGAGGCGACCACAGTGGCGCGCACGCCGCAGCGCACCGCCTCCTCGATCGCGGCCTGGTAGACCTTGCGCGTGGTTTCGCCATCGATGCGGAAGCTGGTCACCAGCAGGAAGACGTGGCTCGGCATGCCCGCCTCGCCCAGCTCGTCGGCGCGGCGGCGCCAGCGCGGATAGACCAGCTTGCGGTAGATCAGCGACCGCACCAGGTGCAGCAGGCCCCAGCCGTAGCGCCAGGCGCCGATGCCGCCCAGGATCAGGATGAATTCGGGTGAGGCGGGATCCCACCAGACGCGCGGCAGCAAGAGGCCCAATCCGGCCAGACACAGCGCATAGATCGCCAAGCCAATCATGCCGGCTCCCTATTCCAGTGGCACTCCGTCACGTCGCGGCGGAGGGCGGTCATCCGCGCCGTCCTACCAGCACAGGCCCTGATAGTTCTCCGCGCTGCGCAGGCTGGGCTGGATCCGCACGAAGTCGACCACCGTCTGTCCCGGCGTTGCCCGGTTGACCGCGTCCTTGAACTCCGGGTCTGCGTTGCCGACCACGATGATCTCGGCGTGGTCCCACACCTTGGCGATGTCGTCGACAATGAGCGCGGACAGATGCGGCAGGTGCGAGCGTACGTAGTGCAGGTTCGATCCGGTCAGCGCCGCGTAGCGGACATTGCGGTCGTAGATGCGCAGGTCGTAGCCCTTGCCGTAGAGCCGCTCCGCCACCTCGACCAGCGGACTCTCGCGCAGGTCGTCCGTGCCGGACTTGAAGCTGAGGCCCAGCATGCCGACCCGCTTCTTGCCGCCCGAGGCGATCATCTCGAAGGCGCGGTCGATCTGCAGCGCGTTCGATTCGCTGGTGGCGTCGAGCAGCGGCGTCTTCACGTCGACGCTCTTGGCGCGGTAGCGCAAGGCCCGCAGGTCCTTCGGCAGGCAGGAGCCGCCGAAGGCCATGCCCGGCTTGAGGTAGGCCGGCGAGATGTTGAGCCGGGTGTCGGCGCAGAGCGCGTTCATAACCTGGTGGCCGTCGATGCCGAGCTCGCGGCAGATATTTCCGATCTCGTTGGCGAAGGTGATCTTCACCGCGTGCCAGCAGTTGTTGGCGTATTTGATGGCTTCCGCCGCCGCCAGGTCGACCACCAGCTCCTTGGCCTGCAGCGCGATGTTCATCTCGCGCAGGCGCGCCAGGGTCTCGTCGTCCATGACGCCCATGATGATCGCGGCCGGGTTCAGATAGTCCTTGATCGCCGTGCTTTCGCGCAGGAACTCAGGGTAGATGGCGATGCCGAAATCCTTGCCGGCGCGCTTGCCGGAGACCCGCTCGAGCACGGGAATCACCGTCTCCCGCATCGAGCCCGGCAGCATGGTGCTGCGCAGCACCACCGAATGGAACTTGTCCTTCTCCTTCAGGGCCTGGCCGATCTCCTCGCACACGGCGGCGACGTGCGACAGGTCGAGATTGCCGTTAGCGAGGCTTGGCGTGCCGACGCAGATGATCGACAGCACGGAATTCTCGATGGCCATCTTCGCGTCGGTCGTCGCCTGCAGCCGGCGCGCCTCGACACCTTCCTTGATCAGCTGGTCGAGGCCCGGCTCCACGATCGGCGCCAGGCCGCGATTGATCATCTCCACCTTGCCGGGATTCATGTCGACGGCGATGACGTGATGTCCCTGTGCCGTCAGGCAGCCCGCCGTTACCGCGCCCACATAGCCGATGCCAAAGATGCTGATCTGCATTTAACGTCCCATCGCAAGTCTTCTGGTTCCACCCGGCATGCCGCCGCAGCAGTCTCATGCCCGTTCGCCATTCCGCGCCGCGCGGCTGCCGTGCCGGCCCCGGATTGCCGGAAGCAGGCCAAGCGACCCCGTGGCGCGCCGATGGCTCGACGCGCTTCGTCAAGGTTTGGGCGGCGCCATGCGACGCCCGTCCTCGACGGTGTTGCCCTCAATTTCCCCGTGACTTTCCCTCAGAACCGCGAACGCTTCGCCCCAAGTTCGGTTCCTTAAGAAAGTATGAAAACTCTAACCGAAGGGATTCGCCCTTCAAACAACCAAATAATGCAGCGCAGCAAAATCATCTTATATTCAATAAGCTACACATGTGAATGTAAGTATTTATATATGATGGCATATTCCAAGTAATACTGCGCAAGTCCTTGATGTAACATTAGAAGAAATGCCGGTGACATAACGAGAGCATCCGCCGTATTACTCAAATCCTGCGCCGTATAACGTTTCAAAGAATACTCTTTCTCCACGTCGAGACGGAATGGTGCAGCGCATCAAACACTGTTCGCAATTGCGAATTCACGTCGGATACTGGCGCCGAGCGATCGAGTTCCAGTGTTCGCCCACACGGCACCGCGCCTGCGTCCGCACGAGACGCGGCGGTCCCATGCAATGGCGCAGCGCGGCGCGCGTTGTCCAAGGGCAAAGCAATGACAAAGCGGTGGCCAATGTCGACGCGCCACGGCCGCGGCGCGCAGGACGATCACTCAGCGCGGATAGAGGCCGTTGAGAATCGCCTTCTGGCGGGTGAGCGCGAAGATCGAATCGATCATCGGGCACGGCACCTCCACGATGCGGCCGAGCTCGGCCACCGCGCCGACGATGGCATCGAGCTCGATCGGCCGGCCACGCTCGAAATCCTGCAGCATGGAGGTCTTGTGCGCGCCGATTCCGGCGGCGCCGTCGATGCGGCGCTCCACATCGATTGGCATGGCGATGCCGAGCGCGGCGGCGATGGCCTGCGTCTCCAGCATGATCGCCTTGGCGCAGGCGCGCGTTCCGGCGTCCTCGCAGATCTGCTGCAGGGTGCCGCCGGTCAGGGCGCTGATCGGATTGAAGGCGACATTGCCCCACAACTTGACCCAGATCTCGGCGCGGATGTCGCTCTTGACCGGGGCCTTCAGCCCGGCCGCGATCAAGGCCTTGCTCAAGGCGACGACGCGCGCGGACTTGCTGCCGTCCGGCTCGCCGAGCGAGAAGCGGTCGCCCTCGATGTGATGCAACTCGCCCGGCGCGCTGATCTCCGCCGCCGGATAGACGACGCAGCCCAGGGCGCGCTGCGGCCCGATGAGATCCCATTGGCGCCCATCGGGATCGACGCTGGCCAGGCGACGGCCTTCGAGCGCGCCGCCGGCGCCGTGGAAATACCACCACGGCACGCCATTGACCGCCATCACAACCGCCGTTTTCGGCCCCAGCAGCGGCGCCATCCTGTCGACGATGCCGGCGACCGCCTGGGCCTTCAGCGCGACGATGACATAGTCCTGCGCGCCAATCGTCGCCGGGTCGTCGGTGGCGCGCGGCGTGACGGTGAATTCGCCCTGGGGCCCGGTGACCTTCAGTCCCTTCTCGCGCATCGCCGCCAGATGCGGCCCGCGCGCGATCAGCGTGACGTCCTCGCCCGCGCGCGCCAGATAGGCGCCGAGCAGGCCGCCGATGGCGCCGGCGCCGTAAACCGCGATCTTCACGAGGCCAGCCCCAGCTTCTGCGCCAGGCCGATGCGCTGCAGCTTGCCGGTGGCGCCCTTGGGGATCTCGGGCAGGAACAGGATCTTGCGCGGCACCTTGAAATCGGCGAGCCGCCCGCCGATGAAGGCGCGCAGTTCCGCTTCTGTGACGCTTTGGCCTTCCTTGAGGACGACCGCCGCGGCCACCTCCTCCCCCAGCTTCTCATGCGGCATGGCGAAGGTGACCACCTGCGCCACCGCCGGATGATCCATGATCACGTCGTCGACCTCGCGCGGCGCGATCTTCTCGCCGCCGCGGTTGATGATCTCCTTCAGCCGCCCGGTGATGGAGAGATAGCCTTCGGAATCCATCACGCCCTGGTCGCCGGTGCGGAACCAGCCGTTGGTGAAGGCCTCGGCATTGGCCTTCGGATTGTTGGCATAGCCCAGGGTCACGTTCTCGCCGCGGATGACGATCTCGCCGGTCGCGCCGCGCGGCAGCAGCTTGCCGTCCGGGTCCATGATGCCCACCTCGGGCCCGGCGGCGATGCCGACGCTGCCGGGCTTGCGCGGCGCCGGCGGCAGGGGATTGCTCGCCATCTGGTGCGCCGCCTCGGTCATCCCGTAGGACTCGATCACCGGGCAGCCGAAAGCCGCTTCCAGCGCCTTCATCACCTGCGGCGGCAGCGAGGCGGAGGACGAGCGAATGAAGCGCAGCCTGCGCCGCGCCAGGATCTCCGCATTGCGCTCGGCGCGTGACAGGATCATCTGGTGCATGGTCGGCACCGCGGTGTACCAGGTCGCCGCGACCTGATCGAGCTGGTCGAAGAATTTCAGCGCGTTGAAGCCCGCCGGGCAATGCACGCTGGCCCCGGCGGCGAGCGAGGACAGCAGCGCGCCGACCAGCCCGTGGATGTGGAACAACGGCATGATCACCAGGCAGCGGTCGGCCGGCGTCAGCGCCAAAGTGCGCGCGATGTTGCGCGCCGAGGCGCTGAGGTTGCGATGGGTCAGCGGCACGATCTTCGGCCGCGACGTGGTGCCCGAAGTGTGCAGGACCAGCGCCGCGTCCTCCGGCTTCGGCAGCGCCGGGCCGGCATCGGCGAAGGGCACCGACAGGGTGAAGTCGCCGGCCGGCCCGTCCAGGCGCGGCGTCAGCTCGATGACCGGGATCTTGCGCTGCGCGGCGATGGCGCGCGCCGGCGCCTCCGGCCCGGCCTGGATGATCAGCGCCTTGGCGTCGATGTCGCCCAGATAGAAGTCGAACTCGTCGGCGCGATAGGCGGGGTTGAGCGGCGCCGCGCAGGCCCAGCAGGCAATGGCGACGAAGGCCGCCGCCATCTCCGGCCCGTTCGGCATGACGATGGCGACGCTGTCGCCCGGCTGCACGCCCAGCTGACGCAGCGCCCCGCCGACCTGGTTGGTCAGGCGCCACAACTCGCCGCGGGTCATGGTCCGGCGATCGGGTGCGCCGATGGCGGCGGCTTGAGGGTCGCCGCTCTGCAGCAGTTCGGCCAGGGTGGCGAAGGTGCTCATGTTCTGGATGATCCTCTATTCGCTGATCTTGTCGATGGCGCAGGCGGCACGTCCGCCATCCGCCGGCGCGGCGCAATGCGCGTCCGCCGCCTGGGCGGCCCGCTGACGCAGCGGCGTGAAGTCCAGTCGCCCCAGGGTCGGCTGCCAGTTGTCGGCGCGCCCGCAGATCACGTTCTCCACCATCATCTTCTTCTTGCCGTCGGGACGCATGACATAGATGCCGCCATCCTCTCCCGCCCGCATCAGGTCCATCCGCACGGCCGCGCCGGGCGCGATCAGGCCGAGGTCGCGCTCGACCCAATGGCCGAAAATGAGCTGGCAGCGGAGCGGCACCGGCCCGCCATTGTGAAGCGAAACCGCCAGCGGCGCATCCCCCGCATCTTGCCGCTGCGCGACGCAGCCTGCCAGGGCGAGGCTTCCCGCCACCGTCGCGTAGCACCACAAGGCGATCCGTCGCTTGAGCATGGGCATGGCTGTTCTCCGGCGCGTCAAGCGGCGAGGGCGCGCGGCGCGAGCGGCACCCTGCCGCGCAGCAGGTCGCTAAACCGCTCCGCGATGGCGACGATGGCTGCGTTGATCGGGCCGGTGGTGATGCTGGGCAGCACCGAGGCATCGCAGACATAGAGCCCGTCCATCCCCCGCAGCTTCAGGTCGGGGCCGACCACGGCCTCGCCGCCAACCCCCATGCGGCAGGTTCCGGTCGGATGATGATGGGTGAAGGCGGCTTTTTCCAGGAAGGCCAGCCGGTCGGCGCGGGTCTTCGCCGCCGGACCGGGCAGCACCTCTTCCGCGCGCCACTCGTCCAGCGCATGAGCGTGGCCGACGGCCTGAGCCCGCGCGAGCGCTTCGAGATAGATCTCGCGGTCGTATTCCTCCGCCAGGTAGTTCGGATCGATCAGCGGCGGCACCGCCGGATCGGCGCTGGCGAGCCGGATGGACCCGCGGCTCCTCGGATGGGTGAAGCCGAACATGATCGTATAGGCCTCGCCGAATGGCGGCGCGGTGAACTGCTCCGTCACCACCGGCGCCACCACGCAGGCCAGCACCATCTCCGGCGCCTGCGTGTCATCGCCGCGCGTGAGGTACATGAGCGATTCGGAATTCTGGTATTTCGACGGCGGCACCGGCCGCTTGGACCGATAGACGTTGCCGCCGGAAAGCAGATGGTCGTGCAGGTTGCGCCCCACGCCCGGCAGATCGTGACGCGGCGCCAGGCCGATTTGCCTCAGTTCTTCCGCCGGGCCGATCCCCGCGCGCAACAGCAGCAGCGGCGTGGCGACCGCGCCGGCGGCCAGGATCACGCCGCGCTCCGCACGCAGGATGCGCTCCCCCTTGGCGTCCTTCACCGCGACGCCGACGCAGCGCATTCCCTCGAAGATGAGCGCCTGCACCAGCGTCTCCTGCAGCAGCGCGAGATTGCCGCGGCCCAGCACCGGCGTCAGATAGGCATCGGCGATGGTCTGGCGCCTGCCGTCCTTGATGGTGAGGGTGTTGGTGCACGGCCCCGCCATGCGCGGGCCGTTGTGGTCGTCGGTCGGCGCGATCCCGGTCTCGATGCCGGCCTGCATGTAGGCGCGCGTCACCGGGTTGGGCTCGGTCGGGCGGATCAGGTGCAACGGGCCGGCATCGCCGTGATGGGCGCCGCGCCCGGCGGTATAGGTCTCGGAGCGGATGAAATAGGGCAGCAGATCGCCGAAGCCCCAGCCGGCGCAACCCGCCGCGCTCCAGCGGTCGAAATCGGACGGGTGGCCGCGCACATGCGCCATGGCGTTGATCGCGGTCGAGCCGCCGATCACCTTGCCGCGCGGCCAGTCGTGCACGCGGTTGGCGCAGTGCTTCTGCGGCACCGTGCGATAGGCCCAGTCAACCTCGCTGCCCTGGAGCAGCGGCCACTTGGCGGGGGCGGCGATCAAGGGGTTGGTGGCGGGCCCGCCGGCCTCGATCAGGCCGACACGCAACTCCGCCTGCTCGCTCAGCCGCGCGGCCAGCACTGATCCGGCGGTGCCTGAACCAATCACCAGGAAATCGAACCAATTCTCGGAAGAAAGACCCATGACGCGTCGAACCATTCCCCACTGCCGGAGGATATTGTTTCCACTTTTCTGGGGCCGAGTCTATCATTCGTGAACCAAACCAAGAGCAAGAAAGCTCGAGCTGGGGGCAACAAACCATGAGTTCATCGCTGAAAGAGCCGCTCATCACCCTGTCGGCCGGGCCGGTCGCGGCATTTCCGCGCGTGCTGCGCGCCATGTCGGCACCGGTTCACTACGACTACGATCCATTCTTCCAGGATTTCTACCAGGGCGTGACCATTAAGTGCGCGAAGGCGCTGCGCACCAAGGCGCCGACCCTGGTCCTACACATGGAACCGGCCCCGGGCATCGAAGCCGCCGCCGCCTCGCTCATCAGCCCCGACGACGTGGTGCTGAACCTCGCCTCCGGCGTCTACGGCAAGGGCTTCGGCTACTGGTCGGCGCGCTACAACAAGGAGCTGGTCGAGATCGAGGTCCCGTACAACGAGTCGATCGACCCGGCTGCCGTGGCCGAGGCCTTCCGCAAGCGCCCCGACATCAAGGTCGTCTCGCTGGTGCATCACGACACGCCGTCCGGAACCATCAACCCGGCGAAGGAGATCGGCAAGATCGTGCGCGACAACGGCGCGTTCCTGATCGTCGACGCCGTCTCCTCCTTCGGCGGCATGGATATCCACCCGGACGAGTGCTACGCGGATATCTTCATCACCGGCCCCGGCAAATGCCTGGGCGGCGCGCCGGGCCTGACCCTGATGGCGGTGACCGACCGCGCCTGGGCCCATATCGAGGCCAACCCGAAGGCGCCCTTCGCCTCGGTGCTGAGCCTGAAGGACTGGAAGAAGGCCTGGAGCAAGGACGAACCCTTCCCCTTCACGCCCTCGGTCTCGGAGATGAACGGCCTCGACGCCGTCATGGACCAGTATCTCGAGGAAGGCCCGGAGAAGGTCTGGCATCGCCACGCCTTGACCGCCAAGGCCTGCCGCGCCGGCATCAAGGCCATGGGCCTGGAGCTCTGGGCCAAGACCGAGGCGATCGCGTCGCCCACCTGCACCGCGGTCAAGGTGCCGGCGGGGGTGAGCGATGCCGACATCATCGCCGCGGCGCGCGAGCGTTTCGGCGTGGTCTTCTCCACCGGGCGCAACGACACCAAGGGCAAGCTGATCCGCATCGGCCATATGGGCCCGGTGGCTGAGCCGATCTACGCCACGGTGGCGGTCACCGCCTTCGGCGGCGCCCTGCGCAAGCTCGGCCGCAAGGTCGACGTGGCGGCGGGCGTCGAGGCGGCGCTCGCGGTGATCGAGGCCGATCGCGGATAATCTCAATCGCAGACGAATAGGACAGAGGGGCAATCAATGCGCAGATTCGAAGGTCGCGTGGCGGTGGTTTCCGGCGCCGCGCAGGGCATGGGCAAGGCGGTGGCGGACCGTCTCGGCGAGGAAGGCGCGACGGTGGTCGCCGTCGACATCAACGGCGCCGGCGCCAGCGCCACCGCCAAGGCGCTCGGCGGCAAGAGCTACGGCGTCGCCTGCGACATCGGCGACGAGGACCAGGTGAACAAGCTGTTCGCCGAGGTCGCCGCCAAGTTCGGCAAGCTCGACGTGCTGGTAAACGTCGCCGCCATCGTGCCTTTCGTGAAATGGGACGAGCTCACCTTCAAGGAATGGCGCCGGGTGCTGCGGGTGAACCTGGACGGCCTCTACCTCATGTGCCGGGCGGGCTCCGACCTGATGCGCAAGAACAACTACGGCCGCATCGTCAATTTCAGCTCCAACTCGATCTTCGCCGGCACCCCCAACATGGCGCATTACGTCGCCTCCAAGGGCGGCGTGCTGACCTTCACCCGCGCCTTGGCGACGGAGCTCGGCGGCTACAAGATCACCGTCAATTCGGTCTGCCC
>JBDHTX010000017.1:0-94670 GCA_039808885.1 Dongiaceae bacterium
TGCGGCATGTTGTGGCTGATGAGGACGATGGGCAGGCCGCGGCGCTTCACGTCGAGGATCAGCTCCAGCACGCGGCGGGATTCCTTGACGCCGAGCGCGGCGGTGGGCTCGTCCATGATCACCACCTTGCTGCCGAAGGCGGCGGCGCGGGCGACGGCGACGCCCTGGCGCTGGCCGCCGCTGAGCGCCTCCACCGGCTGGCCGATGTTCTGGATGGTGAGCAGGCCGAGCTCGGACAGCTTGGCGCGGGCGATCTTCTGCATCGCCGCCTTGTCGAGCTTGCGGAACCACTTGCCGGCGATGCCCTTGGCCCGGATCTCGCGGCCCAGGAACAGATTGTCGACGATGGACAGGGCCGGCGACAGGGCGAGGTTCTGGTAGACCGTCTCGATCCCGGCCTGGCGCGCGTCCATGGGCGAGGTGAAATGCACCGGCTTGCCGTCCATCAGGATCTCGCCGTGGTCGGCGGCGATGGCCCCGGTCAGCGCCTTGATCAGCGAGGACTTGCCGGCGCCGTTGTCGCCGATGACAGCCAGGATCTCGCCCGGATAGAGGTCGAAATCCGCGTGGTCGAGGGCGGTGACGCGGCCATAGCGCTTGACCAGGCCCCTCGCTTGCAGAATGGGCGCCTGAAGAATGAGTGTCATGCCGAGACCCTCCGCAGCCATTGGTCGATGGCGACCGCGACGATGATGAGCACGCCGACGGCGAATTCCTGCCACAGCACGTCGACGCCGCTGAGCGCCAGGCCGTTGCGGAACACGCCGACGATGAGCGCGCCGATCAGGGTGCCGAGGATCGAGCCGCGCCCGCCGAACAGGGACGTGCCGCCGATCACCACGGCGGTGATGCTGTCGAGGTTGGCGGTGTAGCCGGATTGCGGGCTGACCGAGCCGATGCGCCCGATCAGCGCCCAGCCGGCGATGGCGCAGATCAGCCCGGCGATCATGTAGATCGCCAGCAGCATCTTGTCGGTGCGGATGCCGGCGAGCTTCGCCGCCTCCGGGTCGTCGCCGATGGCATAGAGATGCCGGCCGAACGAGGTCCAATTGAGGATGTACCAGAACAGCGCGAACAGCGCGAGCATGAGCACCGAGCCGTAGGTGATGCGCGCCAGGCCGATCTTGAAGGCCGTGCCGGTGAACTGCAGGAAGGCGGCGTTGGCGGCAAGGTCCTGGGAGCGGATGCTCTCGCTGCCCGAATACCAGAGATTGAGCGCGAAGAAGATGCTCCAGGTGCCGAGCGTGACGATGAAGGGCGGCAGGCGCAGCCGCGTCACCAGCAGGCCGTTGATGCCGCCGCAGACCAGGCCGGTCAGCAGGCCGAGGCCGAAGGCGAAGGGCACCGGCAGGCCGGAATCGATCGCCAGCTTGCCCATCACCACCGAGGACAGCACCATGATGGCGCCGACCGACAGGTCGATGCCGGCGGTGAGGATGATCAGCGTCTGGGCGACGCCGACGATGCCGATGATAGTGACCTGCTGCAGCACCAGCGAGAAGTTGAACGGGTGCAGGAACTTCGAGCCGGCGATGGCGGAGAACAGGATGATCGCCAGCACCAGCACGATGGCCGGGATCGCCGTCGGGTTGGCGTGCAGGAAATGCTGCACCCGGCGCAGCGGCGTCATCTCGTCTTCGTCGAAGGACGCGACGGCCTGGGTGGTGGCGATCGCCTTCTCGAAGGCGGCCGGGCCGGTCGGCGCGGTCTCGTTGTCTGCGCTGCTCATCTCGAGACTCCTGATCTACGAGGATGCTGCTGGCTATTCTCGGTGGCGCAATAGCGCCATTCTGCCCCTTCCCCCCTTGCGGGGGAAGGTTGGGAAGGGGGGTGTTGCAGCGCCGAGTCTACGTGGATCAAGCCTGCGCTTATGTCGCCTCCGGCGATGCGCGCCCGCCCGTCCGCGAAAGCGGACATTCGTCCGCCGGGGCGCGCTCCCCCCATCCGGCTACGACTAGGCTCGCTCCGCTCGCCAAGTCTCCGCTGCCTTCCCCCGGCCCGCGGACGCATGTCCGCTTTCGCGGACGGGCGGGGGAAGGTCAGAGGAGTGTGGGGCTAGCTCAGCCCCAGCACTTGCCGAGCCCGTCCTTGGACGAGGTCGAGGGCAGGCCCTCGACGGGCTTGTCGGTGATCAGTTCGACGCCGGTGTTGAAGAAGTCCAGGCCGGGGGAATTCTCCGGCTTCTTCTGGGTCTTCACGTAGTTCACCACCGCCTCGACGCCCATCGAGGCCATCAGCAGCGGGAACTGCATCGAGGTCGCGCCGATGACGCCGGCCTCGACGTTCTTGACGCCCGGGCAGCCGCCGTCGACCGAGACGATCAGCACGTCGCTCTCGCGGCCGACCGCCTTCAGCGCCTCATAGGCGCCGGCGGCGGCGGGCTCGTTGATGGTGTAGACGACGTTGATCTCGGGGTCCTTCTGCAGCAGGTTCTCCATCGCCTTGCGGCCGCCTTCCTCGTTGCCGGAGGTGACGTCGTGGCCGGAGATGCGCGGGTCGTCCTCGTCGCCGATATCGGTCGGGTTCTTGATGTCGATGCCGAAGCCCTTCATGAAGCCCTGGTCGCGCAGGTAGTCCACCGTCGGCTCGGTCGGGGAGAGGTCGAGGAAGCCGATATGCGCGTCCTTGGCGCCGTCACCGAGGGTCTTCATCGCCCACTGGCCGATCAGCTCGCCGGCCTTGAAGTTGTCGGTGGCCAGCGTCGCGTCGGCGGCGGTGATCGGCTCCAGCGGCGTGTCGAGCGCGATGACCAGGATGCCCGCGTCGCGCGCCTTTTGCACGCTGGGCACGATTGCCTTGGTGTCGCTGGGCGTGATCAGGATGCCCTTGGCGCCGGCCGCGATCAGGCTCTCGATCGCGGCGACCTGGGATTCGTTGTCGCCGTCGACCTTGCCGGCGAAGGTGCGCAGCTCGACGCCGAGCTCCTTGGCCTTGGTCTGGGCGCCTTCCTTCATCTTCACGAAGAACGGGTTGATGTCGGTCTTGGTGATCAGGCCGACGATGATGTCCTCGGCCGAGGCGGGGGCCGAAAGGGCGGCGAGGCCGAGGCAGGCGGCGCCGAAGACGGATGTTCTGAGCAGAGAGCGCAGGTTCTTGGTCACTTTATCCTCCCATGGCGGCGCTTGGCCGGCCTTATTGCTTGTTGACGAGACGGACCCGACGGCGGCGGCGGAACATGCGCCACTCTTGCCGCGACCACGCCATTCCAGCCCAGGGGCCGGGCCTTGTCAATAATTAAATCAATCAGATTTAGTTATTGACTCGCTTCGCCTGCCGGGGTGAAGGTTGCAGCCTCGCGGGGAGTCCCAACAGGTCAGCTTGCCGGCCTGACCTGGTGATGGCACTCCCGGGGCGGGGGAGCAGGCGCATGGGCGATTCGGCGCAATTCAAGGCAGGACAGGACCGGGCGGCGCATCCGGGCGACCTGGCGCGCGGCGGCAGCCAGTCGGGGCTGCGCCTGTACAACGAGCGCCTGGTGCTGTCGCTGATCCGGCGCTTCGGCAGCCTGCCCAAGGCGGAGATCGCGCGGGTCACCGGGCTGTCGGCGCAAACCGCCTCGGTCATCGTCAAGCAGCTGGAGGCGGATGGACTCCTGTTGCGCGAGACGCCGCAGCGCGGCCGCATCGGCCAGCCGCCGGTGCCCCTCTCGCTCAATCCGGACGGCGCCTTTTCCATCGGCCTCAAGGTCGGCCGGCGCAGCAGCGACCTGGTGCTGATCGACCTTGCCGGCAAGGTGCGCGCGTCGCTGCACCAGGCCTATCGCTATCCCGAGCCGCCGCGCATCCTCGACTTCCTGCGCGACGGGCTGAAGCAGGTGAAGGCCAAGCTGCGCGCCGCGGACCTCAAGCGGATCACCGGCCTTGGCATCGCCACGCCCTTCGAGATCTGGAACTGGGAGAAGGAGATCGGCGCGCCGCATGACGTGCTGCAGGTGTGGAAGAGCTTCGACCTGGCGGGCGAGGTGGCGCGGATCTCCGGCCTGCCGGTGCAGCTCTGCAACGACGCCACCGCGGCCTGCGCCGCCGAGCTCTCCTTCGGCACCGGCAGCCGCTTCCGCGACTTCGTCTATTTCTTCATCGGCTCGTTCATCGGCGGCGGCGTGGTGCTGAACGGCGCGCTGGTGCAGGGCCGCACCGGCAATGCCGGCGCGCTGGGCTCGATGCCGGTCGCCGGCGAGCGCGGTGGAGCCGGCGTGCAGCAGCTGATCCGCTCCGCCTCGCTCTACCGTCTGGAGCAGAAGATTTCCGCGCAGGGCCGCGACCCGCTGATGCTGTGGCAGGGCGGCGCGGATTGGGACGAAATCGGCCAGCCGCTCGACGCCTGGATCAAGGAGACCACCGCGCACCTGGCACAGGCCATCCTCGCCAGCATGTCGGTGATCGATTTCGAGGCGGCGGTGATCGACGGGGCTTTTCCCGCCGCCGTGCGCGCCCGCGTGGTGCGCGAGACGGCGCGCCAGATCGCCAGGCTCGACCGCCAGGGCCTGTCCGACTTCGAGGTCGTCGAAGGCACCATCGGCGGCGACGCGCGCGCCATCGGCGGCGCCAGCCTGCCGCTGCTGGCAAATTTCGCCGTGGACCGGGAAGTGATGTTCCGGGCTTGAGCGGCGGCGCCGCGCTATTCCGGCACCTTGTGCCGGCTGTCCTCGATGCGGCGGACGCTCGGCCAGTCGATGCGATTCACGTGGTTGCGGATCGCGTCGCGGTCGTCCTCCAGCATGTCGATGGCGCCGATCAGGCGGTCGACGGTCAACCCGTCCTGCGACAACGGCAGCGCCACGTGCTCGATGGTGATCGGCAGGTGGCGGATCACCTCGAGACGATGCACGACGACGACCGGCGCCTTGGTGCGCATGGCGTAGCGCAGGGTGCTGCGCCACTCGGTGCCCCAGTCGCCGAGGTCGAGGGTGCAGACCTGCTCGCCGGTGAGCTCGGCGCCGAACAGCCGGACCAGCTCGGTGCCGAAGAGTTGCAGCCGGAATCTGGTATCATCGGCGGAACTGCGGTCGACCGCGGCGATATAGGTGTTGGGGATCGCCGCGATCATCTGCGACGGGTCGATGTCGGAGCGCCGCGGCAATCGCTCGCCACGCATCATCGCGCGGTAGTGGCTGTATAGCGCTTCCAACCGCGCGCTCTGGAATTCCTGCGACAAGCCCGCCCCCACGCGATGGCCATGACCCTCTGCTTTGGACAGTGGGGGTTGCGGGCAGGGGCGTCAATTGCCACCGTTTGTCGCGGAAGATTACGAGGCTTATCCTTAAGTTACCGGCGATGCCGTCGGCCCTGAGTCACAAGGGCTCAGAGTCGACAAAGCGGCGGAGCACGTTCTCGGTGATGCGCGAGACGTTGTTGTCGTAGTTGTTGTGCGACAGCGAGCCCATCCAGGCGATGGAGCTGACCGAGAACACGCCGCCGCCCTTGGGCGTCTCGAAGAAGACCAGGTCGGCGCGCACCAGCGGCGACTGGCTGCCGGTCAGGTCCGGGGTGTTCACCAGGATCTCCTCACACACAACCATGTAGATGTCGGTGTGCTTCTCCGACGATGCCAGCACCAGCGCATGCGGCGGCGTGCCGAGCAGGGGATCGGCGCGGTCGAGTTCGAGGCCGGCGGCGCCGCCGCCGACCAGCCCGAAATCGCCGATCAGCTCGTCGTCGCCCACGCCCTCGAAGATGAACCTGGCGCGCGGGTCGAAGCTGTCGGGCTTGCGGCGGTAGTAGGACGAGAGGTCGAAGCCCTGCGCGGTGAAGCCGGTGCCGACCAGCAGATTGGGCGGCCGACCCTGCCGTCGCCAGAGGCCGCCATATTCGCCGGTGAAGGAATGGAAATACTCGCCGGGCTCGGCGGCCCAGGTGCGGATGCCGTCCTCGGCGCGGCGCACCTCGATCACGCCGGGCAGGCTCTCGTGGAAGCCGATGCGCCAATAGAAGCCGTTGGCGCCGAGATACATCAGGCGCCCGCCTTCCCGGGTGTAGCGCGTCATCGCGTCCAGCATCCGCGTCGAATAATATTCCGGGTGCGAGCCGGTGAGGACGACGCGGTAGCCCTTCAGCAGGTCGAAGCCTTCCGCGTGCAGATCCTCGTCGGTGATGACGTCGAAGGCGAAGCCCTTGCGCTCCAGCCAGTCGCTGAGGTGCAGGTCGGCGTTGAACTGCCAGAGCCCCGAGCCCTTGGCGCCGAGCCAGGAGGCGTATTTCGGGCGCAAATTCAGGATCGGCCGCAGCCGCGAGGAATAGCAGATGCCGCTGCCGTCGACGTGGTTGTCGTAGAGCGAGGCGCAGTATTCCGGATGCACCATCAGGTGCAGGTCGTTCGGCTGCAGCACGACCAGGCGACCGACCACCATCTGCGCGCCGGGCGAGGAGAAGGAATTGGCGTCGTTGGCATAAGCCATGTAGCTCGCCGTCGGCGCCAGGAAGGCGATGTCGGCGGTGCGTTTGCCTTTCGGGGGCCGGACGAAGAAGGGGATGTGGTCCTCGTCGTCGCCGGAGCGCAGCCGCGCGGCGTAGATGCCGCTCTTCAGGTCCCGCGGAATCTCGAGGCGGAAATCCTCCTGCCAGCCGGCATCGTAGAGATCGTCCTCATGGAAATGGATGGCGCCGTACTGCTCGGGGCAGGACTTCCAGTCCATCGAGGCGCCGTCCCAGTTCCAGCCCTTCATGGCGCGGGCGGGGAGGTTGACGAGCTCGCCATGCAGCGCGTTGCGGCTCACGTCCTCGATCTTCGTGCCGGTCGTGCCGCGGGCGAAATCCCAGGCGGCGACGAGGCCCGGCATGCGCAGCGCCTCGGTTGAATCGCGCACCGCGCGGTCGGCCTCGTCCGGCGACAAGGCGCGGTCGAACAGGCGCGGGGCATCGATCTTGCCATTGAAATGCGCGCCGAGACGCTCCATCCGCATCGCCGCCATGACCAGCGGGACGCTGACCGGCTTCATCGCGTCCCTGGCGACGGTGAGGCTGCGTTCCTCGCTGCGATCGGCGCGCGGGTAGGGCAGCAACTGGCGCTGCCAGAGCCGGACGGTGCCGGTGGCCGCATCGAAGCTGGCGCCGATGCTGTACCAGTGGCGGGCGAGGACCGGTTTCGACAAGGCGACCCATTCGGTGAGCCGGCTGCCGAGCAGCAGGCCGAGGCAGCCATCGGTGTTGAGGATGAGCGCCCAGCCCTCGGTGTTGTTGTGCCATTGGCTGAACAGGGCCTGGCGCCGGTCGGGCAAGGTCGGCCAGATCATCGCCGCGATGGTGAAGCTGGCAAGCGCGGGCGCGTTCTGCACGATCGCGGCCGAGCCGGCATGGATCTTCTGCGCGCGCCCGGGATATTCGCCGCTCGCCGCCGTCGCGACGTCGCGCTCCTGGAACCCGGGGCCTTCCGGGTTGGTGTCGCCATGCACCAGGCGCACGATGTCGGCGCGATAGCGCGCCGCGTCGGAGCTCACCATGAAGCGGATGGTCTCGCCGGGAGCGACGGAGAAGCGGTCGGCGTAGCCGGTGATTTTCATGCCACTCATATCCCAGACACAATGACCTTCCCCCCTTGCGGGGGAAGGATGCGGAGGCTTAGCGAAGCGCAGCTGAGCTTAGCCGGAGCTGGATGGGGGGTAGCGCGCGCTCGCGGACGAATGTCCGCATTCGCGGACGGGCGCACGCATCGCCGGAGGCGATGTTGGGTGACGATTGCTGTGAGACCTGGCGCTGCATCACCCCCCATCCCCACCTTCCCCCGCAAGGGGGGAAGGGGTCCAGCGAGTAGGGGAAGTGCGGCGAGCATCCTTGGCGGCATCCTCAATTGATGTCCTCCCCCGTCATCGCCTTCCAGCGCTGGCGGAAGACGAAGAGCTCGGCTTCATTCAGGTCGGTGAAGACGTGGCTGGTGAGCTTGACCGGCTCGCCGCGCTTGCCGGACAGGATGCCGAGGGTCCATTCGCGGTGCGGCTTGGTGGCGACGAGTACGAACTTTCCCGCCTGCGGCGCCCCGCGCATGGCATTGAGGATGCGCTGCAGCCCCGGCGAATGCGGGCCGACAGGCTGGGCGCGGAACTCGTCGACATATTGGCGGTCTTCGGGCGTGATCTTGTACATGCGGCTTCCCCGGATTCGGCAGGGTATTAGCGCCGATTCAGAGTGGGGGATGCAACCCCCTCCACCGGAACGGGGGAGGGACGGGGTGGGGGCAGCGAGCGAAAACTGCTGGGCATCGAGGCGCGGCTGCCCCCTCCCTAACCCTCCCCCGTTCCGGGGGAGGGGATTAGCGGAGCAGCAGATCCGCCACCAAATTCGGCGCGGTCCAATGGGGCATGTGGCCGGCGGCTTTCACGAAATGCACGGCGACTTCGGCGGGCAGGTTGGCGGCGTGCTGCCAGGGGATGACGGGATCGGCGAGGCCGAAGACCGCGGTGATCGGGTTTTTCACCCGCGCGAGCTCTGAAACGATCAGATGCCGCTGCCGGCCTTCCGCCGTGACCGAGGCGGTGATGGCGCGCAGCAGGTCGCGGCGCCTGCCGATCTGCGCCAGCAGCCCGTCGAGATACGCGCGCGAGAGGGCGCCGCCGCCGAGCTTGGCGGTCTCGCGCTCCAGATCGGCGATGCTCGTCGCCTCGACCATGCCGGAGATGAAGCCGGCATCGATCTCCGGCCCGAGGCCGGCCGGGGCGAGCAGCAGCAGGCGCTCGACCTCGACCTCGCGCTCGGCGGCGAGGCGCGCGGCGATCATGGCGCCCAGCGAGTGGCCGACCAGCCTGACCGGGCCGAAGGCGCTGGCGCGCACCGCCATCGCGGTCAGCTCGGCGGCCTCGTCCAGGCTGCGCGCCACCGCGTCGCTGGCGCCATGGGCGGGCAGGTCCAGCGCCAGGACGCGCATTCCCTGCTTCGCCAGGCGCCGCGCCAGCAGGGAGAAGGAATCCGCCTCGGCGAACAGGCCGTGGATCAGGAAAGCGTCGCCCTTGCGCTGACCTTGCGCCGGCCATTCCTTCACCACCAGGGTGCCGGCGCGGGTGGCGACCTCGATGGCGCTCTCCTTGACCAGTATCGGCGCTGACACAGCCGCGCCTGCCACGGCCGCCAGCACATCCTCGCCGCTGATGCGGCCGCCGCGTCCGGTGCCCGTCAATCCCGCGAGCGGCAGCGCATGATCGCGCGCCAGGCGCCGGGCGCGCGGGCTGGCGCGGATGCCGACGGCCTCCGGCGACATCTCGCGCATCGCTGCCGCGCGCGCGGGCGAAGCAGGCGCGGCGGCCTTCGCCGCGGGGGCGGGAGCGCTGGGCGCAACCTTGCCGCCGGCCACTTCGATGCGGGCGATGGGGCCGTCGACCGGGATCATCTGGGCCTCGAAGGCGAGATGCTCGACCATCACGCCGTCCCGCAGCGCCGGCACCTCGACCACGGTCTTGTCAGTCTCGACCTCGAGCAGGATCTCGCCGCGCTTGAATCGGTCGCCGGGCTGCTTCAGCCAGCCGACGATGCGGCCTTCCTCCATCGTCTCGCCGAGGCGCGGCAAAGGCAGGGTGACGACGCTCATGTCAGGCTTCCGCCCAGCGCGGCGCCTGGCGCTTCACCTGCCACAGCGCCGTCTCGTAGATCAGCTGCGCGTCCGGCACCGCGCCGCGCTCCAGGGCCGGCGAGACCGGGATCGGGATGTCCTCGCCGGCGACGCGCACCACCGGCTCCTCCAGATGATCGAAGCAGAGCTCGTGGATGCGCGCGGAGAGCTCGGCGGAGAAGCCGCCGGTCTGGTGCGCCTCGCTCACCACGATGGCGCGGTGGGTGCGGCGCACCGATTGCGCCAGCGTGGCGTCGTCCAGCGGGTTCAGCGTGCGCAGGTCGATCACCTCGGCGGAGACGCCGTCGGCCGCCAGCATGTCGGCGGCGGTCAGCGATTCCTGCACCATCTTCGAATAGGCGACGATGGTGACGTCGCTGCCGGGCCGGCGCACCAGCGCCTTGCCCCAGGGACCGTCCGGCTTGCCGACATCCAGCATGCCCTTCTGCGTGTAGAGGCCCTTGTGCTCCAGGAACACGACCGGGTCGGGCAAGGTGAGGGCGTGCCGCAACAGGTGATAGGCGTCGTTGATGGTGGCCGGCATGGCGACGCGCAATCCGGGAATATGCGCCATCCAGGCTTCCAGCGACTGCGAGTGCTGTGCCGCCGCCGAGCGGCCGGTGCCGCCCTGGCTGCGCAGCACCATCGGCACGCCGATCTGGCCGCCGAACATGTAGCGGATCTTGGCCGCCTGGTTGGCCAGCTGGTCCATCACCATGCCGACGAAATCGACATACATGAGCTCGACCACGGGCCGGAGGCCGCTCATCGCGGCGCCCACGGCCGCGCCGACGAAGCCAGGCTCGGAGATCGGCGTGTCGAGGATGCGCTCGGCGCCGAACATCTCCAGCATGCCCTTGGTCACGCCATAGGCGCCGCCATAGAGGCCGACTTCCTCGCCCATGACGATGATGTCGGGATCCTGCTCCATGGCATCGATCAGCGCCTGGCGCAGGGCGTCGCGGTAGGTGCTTTCCACGGCGCTCATCGCGAGGTCTCCGACAGGATGGCGCCGAGGCGGTCGCGCAGCGGCACCGGCTTCGGCTGGTCCGGGGCGTAGACGTCCTCGAACATGGTGGAGACGTCCGGCAGATGCTCGGCGATGGCCTGCTCGAGCGCATTGTCCATCTCGGTGGCGATCTCGGCATCCAGCGCATCGAGATTGGCCGCCGTCGCGCCGCCACGCGCGATCAACCGCTCGCGGGCGAATTTCAGCGGATCGCGCTGGCGGCCCTGTTCCTCCTCCGCGCTGTCGCGATAGGGGCTCTTGTCCATGCGGGCGTGGCCGAAGAAGCGGTAGCAGGTGAGCACCAGCAGGCCAGGCTTGCCGTCGCGCGCGTTGGCCAGCATGCGCTCGGCGGTTTCGTGCACCGCCTCGATGTCCGTGCCGTCGACGATCTCGCCGGCCAGGCCGAAGGCGCGGGCGCGCTCGTCGAAGGCGAGGTTGGCGGTGGCGCGGTCGACCCGCGTGCCCATGCCGTACTGGTTGTTGATGCAGCAGAACAGGACCGGCAGCGACCACAAGGCGGCGAGGTTCATGCTCTCATAGAGGATGCCCTGCTGCATGGCGCCGTCGCCGTAGAAGGCGACCGCGACGCGCTTCTGCTGCTTGCGCTTGTAGGCCAGCGCCGCGCCGACCGCATGGGCGATGCCGCCGCCGACGATGGCGTTGGCGCCCAGATGGCCGAGGCCCATGTCGGCGATGTGCATGGAGCCGCCCTTGCCGCGGCAATAGCCGCTGGCCTTGCCGGCGATCTCCGCCAGCATGCGCGCCGGCTCGGCGCCGCGGGCGACGAAGATGCCGTGGCCGCGATGATGCGTGGTGAAGCTGTCCTTCGGCTCCATGGCGCGGCAGACGCCGGCGACGGATTCCTCGCCGATGGAGAGGTGCAGCATCGAGCCGGCGGTTTCCGACCGCACGAACATCTCGCTGACCCGCTCCTCGAGCGAGCGGATGCGCCGCATGTCGCGGTAGAGGGCGAGGAGGAGCTGGTTGTTTTTCATGTGGCCTCGCGGACTTTCTTCAGCGCGGCATAGAGCTCGCGGTATTGCGGATAGAAGGCGTCGTAGCGTTTGGCATCGGCCGGGTTCGGCTCGATCACCTTGGAGGTGCGCACCATCGCCTGGGCGCCCTTTTCGATGGTCTTGAAGCGGCCGACGCCGTGCGCGGCCAGGATCGCGCAGCCCAGGGCCGGCGCGTCGGGAACCTCGGTCAGCTCCAGCGGCGCGCCGATCGTGTCGGCATGGATCTGCAGCCAGAGCGGCGAGTTGACCGCGCCGCCGGAGACGACGATGCGCCTGGCGGCGAAGGCGCTGCCGAAATTCTCCACGATCAGCTTGGTGCCGAGGCAGATGCCCTCGATGATGGCGCGGTAGATGTGTGCCGGCGTGTGCTTCAAGGTCAGGCCGGTGATGGCGCCGCGCGACAGGGCGTCGGTATAGGGCGTGCGGTTGCCCTGGAAGTGGTCCAGCACCAGCAGGCCTTCGCTGCCTGGCTCGATCTGCGCCGCCTGCGCGTTCAGCACGTCGAAGCTGACGCCTTCGGCGAAATGGCGCTTGAACCAGGCGATGACCGAGCCGGTGGAGGTCTGGCCGCCCTCGATGATCGGCTTGCCGGGATAGACGGCATCCATATAGGTGCCCCAGACACCCGGCGCATGCACCGGCTGGGTGGCGACGCCGAGATGCAGGTGCGAGGACCCGGTGATCAGCGCCATCTCGCCCGGCTCGGTTACGCCGAGGCCGATCATCCCGATGAAGGCGTCGGCGCCGCCCTGCACCACGGGCGTGCCGGCCTTGAGGCCGAGATGCGCCGCCGCCTCGCCGCTGAGCCCGTCGATCACGTCGCCGGGGCGCACGATCTCCTGCGGCCATTTCCCGGCGAGCTCGGCGATCCCGAGTTTGTCCAGGAGGGATGTCGGCCTGCCGCCATGCTGGCTCTGGTAGTGCCAGCGCACCGCCATGTTGTCGAGCGAGGCGACCCAGCGGCCGGTCAGGCGCAGGTTGATGTAGTCCTGGTATTCGCCGATCCGCGCGGCGCGGGCGAAGAGCTCGGGCTGGTGCCGCTTCATCCACAGCGATTTCGGGATCATCCACTCGGCCGAGACGGGGCCGGAGCCGCCGCCGTTCACGCGCAGCGCCGGATCGCCGCTGGCCGCGACCAGTGCTGCCTCCTCGGCCGAGCGCACATCCATCCAGATCATCGCCGGGCGCAGCGGCGTGCCATGCTGGTCCAGCGCGACCACGGAGCAGCAGGTCGTGTCGACGGCCAGCGCCGCGACCTGGTCGCCGGAGATGCCGGCAACCTGCAGCGCGCCGCGCACCGCCTCGCCCAGGCAGCGCCACCAGTCTTCGGGGTTCTGCTCGGCCCAGCTCGGCTTGGGGAAATCGGTCTTGTAGGGCGCCGCCTTCGAGCCCCTCGGCCGCCCTTCGAGGTCGAACACGATGGCCCTGATGCTCTCCGTGCCGCCATCGATGCCCAGCAGATACGCCATCGCCGCCCCTGGAGTCTTGTGGTTGGGCAACTAAAGCACAGGCGGCAGGGAATTCCAAAGCGGCGCGGCGGAGCTGCCAACCTGGTCGTCATCCCGGCCGAGCAACGCGAGCGCCGGGATCCATCGTGCCGCCGCAAGGACGGCGGGAGCATCCATGCGGCGGCCCCTGCGGCGGAGGCGTGGACCCCGGCGCGAGGCCGGGGTGACGATTGAGAGGTGGCGCGGGCGGTGCGTCGATGCGCTCAATTGAAAAACACCCGCTCCGTCTCGAACAGCCGCATCGCGCCGGCCAGGGTGCGCCAGCGCGCGCGGTAGGGGGCGAGGTCGAGGGCGGGCGGCGGCGTCGCGGCGGGCATGTCCACCGGCGCGTCGGGATCGACCAGCATGGCGGCGCCCAGGCTGGTGCCGTTGATCTCGTGGCTGGGCAGCACGGGGCTTGCCGGACGCAAGGTGGCGAGGGCGGCGATGTAGACGTCATTCTGGGCGAACGGCCCCTCGACCAGGACCGCCCCGCGCGCCTTGATCAGGTCCAGCATCAGATCGGTCATCAGCGCGCAATAGAGCGCGGCCAGGGTCGCGCGGCGCCACGGAATGGCATCGTGGCCGGCCGCGTCGACAAAGCGGCCGCGCGTGCCGGCGAAGGGTCCGCCCTGGCCGGAGAAGGCGGGCAGGGCGTAGCAGGGCCTTGCCAGCAAGGCGGCGATGCGCTCTTCCGGCGGCTCGGGCTCTTCCGCCGCGTCTCCCTTGATCGCCTCGTATTCCTTGCCGCCGGCAAAGCGCGCGCCGGCGATCAGATTGCCGAGCGCGTCGACATTGCCGAGGCAGTCGAGGCTCTCGCCGCGTTGCGGCACTTCGCCGCCGGCGGCGAGCGGCACGATGAAGGTGCCGGTGGAAACGACGGCGAAGGGCTCTCCCAGCCGCAGCCGCCAGCGCAGGAAGGCGGCGTTGCTGTCGTGGATGCCGGCGCGGATGCGGCAATCGGCCGGCAGGCCGGTCGCGGCCGCCAGGTCCGGGCGGATCGCGCCGAGGACGTCGCCTGCCTTGCGCAACGGCGGAAACAGCGGCCGCCAGCCGGCGCGGTCGACCAGCGACGCGAAATCCGCGGCGCGCGGCCGCCACAGGTCGGAATGATTGCCGAGCGCGGTGATCTCGCTCGCCGCCACGCCGCTGAGCCGCCAGGCCCAGTATTGCGCGTAGCCGAGGATCGCGGTGGCGCGGGCGAAGTCCTGCGGAAAGCGGCGCTGCAGCCAGAACAGCTGGCGGCCGGGATTGTGGCCGCAGGGCAGGCGCGGCGACAGCGTCGCGGCGAAATCGCGCGCCAGCGGTTCATAGGCGGAATCGTAGTCGCCGATCTCCTGCTGGTAGTCGAGCATCGGCAGCACCAGCCCCTGGTCGCCGATCACCGCCACGCTGGCGCCATGCGCCACCGGAACGATGTCGGTGATGCGCGCGATCTTCGCCAGCGCCGAGAGCTCGGCCAGCGCCCAGCGCCAGATCGCCTCGGTCGGCAGGTGCAGGTAGGGCGGGGCGGGGGCCTCGTCCACATGGGTGCGGCGCAGGTCGAGCACCCGCCCGCCCGCCACCAGGGCGAGCTTGGCGTGGGTCTTGCCGATGTCGAGGATCGCGACCGCATCCATCCCACGAGGATGTCGGAAAGCGCCGCGCCGCTCTAGCTCTTCCGCACCACGTTGAAGGCGTCGTTGGCGGCGAGCGCCTCAGGCAGGGTCTTGTCCCAGTCGTGCAGCCGCTGCGCCTCCGCCGGCACGGTGGCGAACAGTCGGCGGAAGAAGTCCTCGAACCCGGCCGGAGTGTAGAGGAACAGCGCCTCGGCCGGGGTCGCGTCGGGATTCCACCAGCGGAAATAGGTGCCGCGCGGCATGAACAGAGTGGAGCCGGGGCCGAGCTCGACTGGCCCGCCATCCAGCTGGACCACCAGCCGCCCGGCCAGCACATGGGCCATCCAGGCCTCGTTGGTATTGGCGTGCGGCTTGGGCGGCGACTGGAAATTCGCGGCCACGGTGCGGCGGATCAGGGCGAAGGCGCCCTGGGTGTCCGCCCCGGTCAGGGTCAGGACCAGCTTTTCGCCGCCCTTGCTGAGGGTCTCGCCCTCGCCGGCATGGCGAATCACCGGTGTCGCCGCGGGGGGATTGGACATTGCCGTATCCATCTGATAGGAATTATCTCGATGTCATATATCTTGATATAAAGATAACAGCAAGAGCAAATGACGGATTCACTTGGTATGCGCGAAGATGCTGAAATAACGGGCGATTTTGTCGACCGCTTCACCCAGGAATGGCGCCGCAGCCGACCCGAGATCGACGCGAGCGGCGCCGCCGGCCTGCTCCGGGTGCTCCGCCTGGGCGCCCATCTGGAGCGCGAGCTGGCCATTCTCTGCGCCGGGCAGGGGCTGAAGCCCGGACAGTTCCAGGTCCTGGCGGCGCTGCGCCGGCGCGACCCGCAGCCGCTGACCGCGACCGAGCTGGCCGAGGCCGCCATCCTCACCTCCGGCGCGATGACGCCGATCCTCGACAAGCTGGAGGCCCAGGGGCTGATCCGCCGCCAGGCCGATGACAGCGACCGGCGCGCGCGGCGCATCACCATCACCCCCAAGGGCCGCTCGACCATCGACCGGGCCCTGGATCTGCGCATGGCCCGCCACCGCGAGCTCAATGCCGTGCTCGACCCGGAGGAGCGCGCCGCGCTGGCGGCCATCCTGCGCAAGCTGCTGCTGGCGGTGGAGAAGGGCGCGGCCTAGCCAAACCGGGCCCAAGGCGCTAAGCAGGACCATGCTCCGCCTCGGCGCCAACATCTCGTTCCTCTACAAGGAGCTGCCGTTCCTGGACCGCTTCGCGGCCGCGGCGGCGGCGGGGTTCAAGCTGATCGAATGCCATTGGCCGTACGAGCATCCGGTCGAGGTGCTGCGCGATCATCTGGCCCGCGCCGGGCAGAAGCTGATCATGGTCAATACGGCGCTCGGCAATCGCGAGGGCGATTTCGGTCTCGGCGCGGTGCCGGGGCGCGAAGCCGATTTCCAGGCCGCCTTCGACCAGGCGCTGCACTACATCAGCGCGCTGGGCGGCACGCGCATTCATTGCATGGCCGGCAAGGTGCCGGTGACGGCAAGCTCGCATCGCGCCTTCGTCGACAATCTGCGCCTCGCCGCCGACAAGGCGAGGGGCAAGGGCGTCACCCTGGTGATCGAGCCGCTCAACCAGCGCTCGGCGCCGGGCTATTTCCTCACCTCGACGCGCCAGGCCTCCGACATCATCGGCGAGGTCGACCGTCACAACGTGCGGCTGATGTTCGACGTCTTCCATCTGCAGATCCTGGAAGGCGACATCATCATGAAGCTGGAAAAGCTGCTGCCCATCATCGGCCACGTGCAGATCGCCGCGGTGCCGTCGCGCGCCGAGCCGGACGAGGGCGAGATCAACTACCGCGCCGTGTTCGATGCGCTGGAGCGCATCGGCTATGACGGCATCGTCGGGGCGGAGTATATGCCGCGCGCCGACACGCCTTCGGGCCTCAAGTGGATGAAGGCGCTGGGCGTCGCGCCGGCGGCGGCATAAGAGGGGGAAGCATGGCGGACATCGCCTTTCTCGGCACCGGCATCATGGGCGTGCAGATGGCGCGCCGGCTGGCGCAGGCCGGCCACAAGGTGACGGCCTGGAACCGCTCGCGCGACAAGGCCGAGCGGCTGGCCGGGTTCGGCGCCGCCATCGCCGATACGCCGGCGCAAGCGGCGCGCGGCGCGGAGTTCCTGGTCTGCATGCTGTCCGACGGGCCGACCTGCGACGACGTGCTGCTGAAGCAGGGTGCGGTGGCCGCGCTGGCGCCGGATGCGATCGTCGTCGTCATGGCCTCGATCCCGGTCGATGTCGCGCAGGCCGAGGCCAAGGCCTGCGCAGCGCTTGGCAAGCACTATATCGACGCGCCGGTCTCCGGCGGCGAGGCGGGCGCGCGCGACGGCACCCTCGCGATCATGGCCGGCGGCGACGCGGCGGCGGTGGCGCGGACGAAGCCCCTGTTCGACATCATGGGCCGGGTCACGCATGTCGGCCCGGCCGGCATGGGCTCGCTCGCCAAGCTGTGCAACCAGATGATCGTCGCCAATACCATCGCCACCGTCTCCGAGGCGCTGCTGTTGGCCAAGCGCGGCGGCGCCGACCCGGCGGCGGTGCGCCAGGCGATCATCGGCGGCTTCGCCGATTCCACCATCCTGCGCCTGCATGGCGAGCGCATCCTGGCCGGCAATTTCAAGCCGGGCGGCCCGGCCAAGCACCAGCTCAAGGATTGCCGGACGGCGATCGCCACGGCGCAGGCGGTGGGACTGGACCTGCCTGTCTCGCAACTTGTGCGGCAACTTTACGAGGACATGGTCGCCCATGGCGACGGAGAGATCGATCACAGCGGGCTCTACCGCGAGCTGGAGCGCCGCAACGGCCTGGGCTGAGGCGGCGAAACGCCGGGGCCCGGCCAGGGGGACGTCATGATGTGGGTGAAGATGGCTGTGGCGGCAGGCTGCGTCGTGGTCGTGGCGGCCGCGGTGCTGATCTGGGAGGGGACGACGCTCGAGCGCATCCTCTCGATCGGCAAGATTCCGATCATCGATTTCGCGACGCTGCAGCGCGCCGACACGCCGAACCAGTACCTGGCCTGCCCGAACGATCTGTGCCGGGCCTATATCGACGATTTGCCGCCGGTCTATGCGGCGAGCGTCGCCGAGGTGCGCAGCGCCTGGGAGGCGATGCTGCAGGCCGAGCCGCGCGTGGTCGAGCTGCGCCGCGACCCGCAGGGGACGCAGATCGACTACGTACAGCGTTCCCGCCTGCTGCGCTTCCCCGACCTCATCACCATCCGCTTCATCCCGCTCGACGACAAGCGCACGACGCTCGCCATCTACAGCCGCTCGATCTACGGCGAGGGCGACATGGGCGTGAACAAGGCGCGCATCCGCGGCTGGGTGGCGAAGCTCAACAACGTCCTAAAGCTAAGCTGAGGCGCGATCGGCCGCGACGGGCGCGGGCAGGGCGCCCGCCGCCTCGGTCTCGAGATGCGCAAGCAGCGACGCCGGCAAGGCGAGCTTGGCGCCCAGCGCGCTGAGATAGGCCTTCTCCCGCGCATCGTCCGGGTCGATCGCCAGGCGCGAGGCCAGCCACAGCTCGGCCGCCTGCTCCTGGCCGCGCGGCAAAGCGGCGATGGCGGCAAGGTCTGTCGGGCGGCTCAGTTCGTCGAACACGAAGGCCTTGGCCTCCGCATCGAGGCCCAGCGTCTCGATGCGCTGGAACAGGTCGCGCTGCTCCTCCGCGTCGATGTGGCCGTCGGCCTTGGCCGCGGCGATCATCGCGCGCACCAAAGCGAGGGCGAAGGGCTTGCCGTCGGCGGCGATGCCGGCGGCGGGATCGAAGGCGCTGTCCCGCGGCGCGGCCGCCACGCCGCCGGAAGGCTGTGCGGAAACCGGCTGCTTGCTCTGCTGCCAGTTCTGCCACGCCTTGTAGGCGAGGCCGCCCAGCACCGCGGCGCCGCCATAGGTCAGCAGGTTGCCGCCGATCTTCTTCGTCTTCTTGGAGCCGAGCAGCAGGCCGATGAGGCCGCCCGCCGCGGCGCCCGCGGCGAAGGTGCCGGCCTTGTTGCGGTCGACGCCGCCGAGCGCCGCCTTGCCCTGACGCGTTGCCTGATCGAGCATGCCGCCGGCATCGGGGCCGAGGAAATCGGTCAGCAGGCGCTTCGGGTCGAGCATGGGCTGGGCTCCTGGCGTTGAGACGTCGGAGCAGGTTAGGTGGGGGTGCTCGCGCCCGGGTTCAAGCCCGCGCCGGACCGCCTACGAGCGCGGCAGCGCCGCGGCGACGGCCTCGGCGAAAATCGCCGCCCAGCGCGCCTGGCCGGCCGGCGTCTCGATCTCGTCCTGGCGGAACTCGACCTGCAGATGCGGCAGGCCGCGGCGCATGGCGTGGTGGGGGATGGAGTAGTCCTCGCGCGGGTCGAGGTTGTAGGGCTCGTTGTCGCCGACCGTGATCTCGGCATTGCGGCGCAGGGCGGCGAGCACGCGGTCGTTGAGGGCGCGCTCGGTATGGGCGCACATGGCGATCTGCCAGGGCCGCATCACGCCCTTCATCGCCGGGGTCATGGAATGGATGGCGATGATGGTCGGCTGCTGCCCGTCCGCCAGCTTGCCCTCGATGATCCCGGCGATGGCGGCGTGATAGGGCTGGTGATAGGCATCCCAGCGCCGCCGCCGCGCCGCCTCGTCGAGCCCGCGATTCGCGGGGATCGCGGTGCCGTCGCTCTCCTCCAGGATCAGGCCGGGGTCGCCCCAGTTCCGGTTGCAGTCGATCACCAGGCGCGACACTTCGGCCAGCACCGCCGGCGCGTCGAAGCGGGCGGCCAGGATCGCGCTCACCCCGGCGGCGCCGATGTCCCAGGCGATGTGGCGCTGCATCTCCGGCGCCGGCACGCCGAGATCGCCGATCGCCGCCGGCACGCGGTTGCTGGCGTGGTCGCAGACGAAGACCACGGGGGCCGCGCCCTGCGCGTTGACGATGCTGAAGGTCCTGAAGGTCACGGCTCTCGGGATCTGCGGCCCACGGGTTGCGGCGATTCGCGCCGGATGCCTCCGAGAATAGCCAGGATGCTTCCGTATAGTCCATTACAAGATCGGATTGTCCACCGCGTCTTGCCGTGATTTATTACGACGCCGTTCAGGCCGGATTTTCTGCATGGCGCGGCCGGATGGGGCTGCGAGCGGGGCGGATGTCGAAGCGAGCAAGGCCAAGCACTGTCCGGGGCGCGGTCCAGGCCGCCGGAACCACGGTGGCGGACCGCATCCGCGCCATCTCGGCGGCGATGACTCCGGCCGAGCAGAAGGTGGCGCGCATCCTGTTCTCCAGCGCGATGCTGGCGGGGCTCGGCACGGTCGCCAGCCTGGCGGCGCGGGCGGCGGTCAGCGGCCCCACGGTCATCCGTCTTACCGCCAAGCTCGGCTTCGTGTCCTATGCGGAGTTCCAGGCCGCCCTGCAGCGCGAGCTGGAGGAGCGCGGCACCTCGCCCCTGGCGCTCTACGCCCGGGCGCCGCGCGGTAAGCGCGGCGACGTGCTGGCGCGGGCCTTCGACATATTCTCCGGCGCCATGCGGCGCAGCTTCGAGCGCGTCTCGCCGGCGGAATTCGCCGGCTTCGTCGCCGCCCTCTGCGACGCCAAGCGACCGCTCCATCTGGCGGGCGGGCGTTTCACCCAGATGATCGCGCAGATGCTCTACCTGCACCTGTTCCAGATGCGCCCCGGCGTGCACCTGGTGCAGGAGGGGCTGCAAGCCCGCGACGAGCAGCTGCTGGAGATCGGGCCCAGGAGCGTGCTGGTGATCTGCGACTTCCGCCGCTACCAGGCGAGTTCGGTGAGCTTTGCCCGGGCGGCCAAGGCACGGGGGGCAGCGGTGCTGCTGCTGACCGATCCGTGGGAATCGCCGATCGCCGAATTCGCCGACCGCGTGCTGATCGCCGAGGTGACTTCGCCTTCGCCGTATGATTCCATGGTGCCGGGCTTCGCGCTGGCCGAGGCGCTGATCGGCGCGGCGCTGACGGCGCTGGGGCCCCGGGCCATCGCGCGGATGCGCGACCTGGAAGAATTGCGCGTTGGATTCGAGTATCAAGGCACCGGCCGCGGCGCGGGCCGGCTGAACAAGGCTAGGCTGAACAAGGCTGGACGGAACAAGGCCGGGCGGACCAAAGCCGGGCGGAACAAAGCCGGGCGGAACAAGGCGGGGCGGGCCAAGGGAAAGGTGGGGCATGGCTGAAGGGGAAGTGATCTATCTGGGCTGGAATGACCTGGTCGGCATCACGCGGGTGCGCGGCGTGCCGGCGGCGGAGATCTCCAAGCGCATGGCCTATGGGCTGGGCTGGGCGGTGGCGGGGCAGGCCCTGACCCCCTTCGAGGACATCGCGCCCAATCCCTGGGGCCCGATGCTGGAGGTGCGGCAGACGCCGGTCGGCTCCACCGAGACCCGCGTCGACATCTGGCCGGACGCGGCGCCGCTGCATTTCTTCCTCTGCGATTCCAAGATGCCCGACGGCGGCAACTGGGAGTGCTGCGCCCGCGGCTTCATGCTGAAGGCGCTCGACGCGCTGGAGGCGGAGACCGGGCTGCGCTTCATGGCCGCCTTCGAGCACGAGTTCCTGCTGACGGGCAGCGAGGCGAAATGGTGCGTGCCGTTCTCGCTGGAGCAGGTGCGCATCAACGCGGAATTCATCCGCGACGTCGCCAAGGCCTTGCACGCGGCCAAGGTCGAGCTGGAAACCGTCGAGCCGGAATATGGCGTGCTGCAATACGAGGTCGCCTGTTCGCCGGCGGTGGGGGCGATGGCGGGCGACCGCGCCATCATCACCCGCGAGGTGATCCGCGAGGCGGCGCGGCGCCTTGGTTTCCGCGCCAGCTTCACGCCGAAACCCATGCCGAATGCGGTCGGCAACGGCGCCCACGTGCATTTCAGCTTCCAGGACAAGGATGGCCGCAACGCCACCTATGATCCCAGCGGCACCGCTGATGCGAGGACGGGCGGCGCGTCCCGGGTGGCGCAGCATTTCATCGCCGGCGTGGTGCGGCACATGCGGGCGCTCTGCGCGCTGATGGCGCCGAGCCCGGTCTCCTACCTCCGCCTCGGCCCGCATCACTGGAGTTGCGGCTACAACGCCTTCGGCATCCAGAACCGCGAGGCGGCGATCCGCGTCTGTCCGTCGCCGGAACGCGACCCGGCGCGCAAGGGCGGCGCCTTCAACCTGGAGATCCGCATCCCCGACGGCACGGCCAGCCCCTACATGGTGATCGGCGCGCTGGTGAACGCCGGCCTCGCCGGCATCCGCGAGAAGCTGCCGCTGCCGCCGGCGGTGGATCGCGACCCGGCGGAGCTCAGCGACGCGGAGCGGGCGAAGCTCGGCATCGTCACGCTGCCATCCTCGCTGGGCGAGGCGCTCGACGCCCTCGCCGAGGACAAGGTGGCGCGCGGCTGGATGTCGCCGACCTTCTTCGAGGCCTATACCGCGGTCAAGCGCATGGAAATCTCCATGTTCGCCGACAAGAGCCCGGAACACATGTGCGAGCGCTATCTCAATGCCTACTGATTTCAGCCCCGAGTTCATTGGCGACCTGCCGCTGATCGACCATCACTGCCACGGCGTCTCGCCGGCCGAGCTCGACTGGAAGGGATTCCAGGCGATGTTCAGCGAGAGCTATCTGCCGCCGCCGCCGGGGACCAACGAGTTCCAGAAGCCGCTCGGCCTGATGATCCGCCGGTTCTGCGCGCCGATGCTCGACCTCGAGCCGCTGGCGAGCGGCGAGGCCTATGTCGAGCGCCGGCTGGCGTTGGGCGCGGCGGAGGTCAATCGCCGGCTGTTGACGGCCTGCGGCCTGGACTCGCTGCTGATCGACACCGGCCACCGCTCCAACGCCATCATGACCTGGCAGGAGATGGCCAAGGTCGCCGGCCGCCCGGCGCATGAGGTGGTGCGCATCGAGGCGGTGGCGGAGGAGGTGGCGAAGAGCGGCGTTTCGGCGGCGGATTTCCCCGACGCCTTCGCCGCCGAGCTGGACAAGCGCGCGGCCGGCGCCGTTGGCCTGAAGACCATCGTCGCCTACCGCGTCACCTTCGCCATCGACCAGACCGCGCCGGACAAAGCAGACGTGGTCAAGGCGGCGGGCGCCTGGTTCGCCAAGGCGGCGGAGAGCAAGCGCTGGCGCCTGGAGGATGCCACCATCATCCGCCACGGATTGTGGACCGGCGGCGAGATCTGCCGCGCGCGTAAGCTGCCGCTGCAGGTGCATGTCGGCTTCGGCGATCCGGACATCTACATGCATGCCTGCGACCCGACGCATTTCACCGACTTCATCGCCGCGATGGAGAAGTGGCAGGTGGCGATCACCCTGCTGCACTGCTATCCGTTCCAGCGCGAGGCGGCGTGGCTGTCGGAAATCTTCCAGAATGTCTACTACGATGTCGGCGCGGTGCTGAACTATACCGGCGCCATGTCGGCCGACATCCTGGGCGAGGCGCTGGAGATGGGGAAGTTCTCCAAGCAGCTCTATTCCTCGGACGCCTTCGGCCTCGCCGAGCTCTACTACCTGGGCCAGCTGCTGTTCCGCCGGGGCATCAAGCAGCGCCTCGACCGCTGGATCGCCGAGGATTTCTGCAATGCGAAGGAGGCCGACGCGATCGTGCGCCTGATCGCCGGCGAAAACGCGCGCCGCATCTATCCGCTGGGCTGAGGCGCGGGCGGCAGATTGACCTTGCCAGCGGGGCCGCGCCTGAGGAAACTCCGCCGGCGCCCGCCAGTGGGCCATGCCGTCGAGGGAGCGGCCAGATCATGACCGGATACGGGATCGACCGATTCATCGCCGATTGCGAGGCCGCGGCCGCGGCCAATGTCGCGGCGGCGGATTGCGTGGTGGCGGCCCTGCCGCTGATGGAGCGGCTGCTCGACGGCGACCGCTCCTTCCTGAAGCCGGAGCATTTCCGCTCCGATCCCGCCCATTACGCGCGCAACGCCATTTATGTCGCTGAGGATGAGCGGATGTCGCTGTTCGCGCTGGTGTGGCTGCCGGGGCAGTGGACGCCGGTGCACGATCACGGCACCTGGGGCGTGGTCGGCGTCCTGCAGGGGGCGCTCGAGGAGCGCAGCTACATGTCGGAAGGCGCGATTACCGCCGATCACGACATCCATCTGAAGCGCGGCGGCGTGGTCCTGCTCAAGGAGAAGTCGATCACCAGCTTCGTGCCGAACCCCGACCACATCCACATGACCGGCGTGCCGGAGAGCCGCGCGATGGCGGTGAGCCTGCATCTCTATGGCCGCAACATGAACTCGTTCCACATCTACGACGTGGCGCAGGGCACGCGCCGCCTGATCAACGTGCCGCACCAGAAGAGCTGAGACCAAGCATGTCGCAAACCTTGAGCCGAGAGATTCCCCTGGTGAAGCGCGAGAGCGCGCTGCTGTTCATCGACGTGCAGAATTTCTGCGCCCGGCGCGACGGGGCGGAGTTCAAGGACCTGCCGGAGCCGGAATTCCAGGCCAAATACGGCTGGTTCATGCGCGAGCTGCACGGGCGCGTCATCCCCAACATGCAGCGTCTGCAGGCGGCCTTCCGCAAGGCCGGGGTCGAGGTGATGTACACCACCATCGAAAGCCTGACCAAGGACGGCCGCGACCGCTCGCTCGACTACAAGATCACCGGCTTCAACGTGCCCAAGGGGTCCTGGGACGGGCAGACCATCGACGAGCTGAAGCCGGGCGAGGACGAGATCTGCCTGCCCAAGACCTCTTCCAGCGTCTTCGTCTCGACCCATATCGACTACATCCTGCGCAACCTCGGCGTCCGGCAGGTGGTGATGAGCGGCATCCTCACCGACCAATGCGTGGAATCGGCGGTGCGCGACGCCTGCGACCTCGGCTATCTGGTGACGCAGGTGACCGATGCGTGCCTGACCTACAGCCAGGAGCGCCACGACAATTCGCTGCGCACCATCAAGGGCTATTGCCGCCAGCGCACCGTCGACCAGGTGATCGCGGAACTCGCCTAGGCGGCAACACGAAATCGAGGGAAACCAACATGAGCAAGCAGGCGCTGATCCTCATCGACATCCAGAACGATTACTTCCCGGGCGGCAAGTGGACGCTGAGCGGGATGGAGGCTGCGGCCGACAATGCGGCGCGGCTGCTGGCGGCGTTCCGCAAGCGCGGCGACCTCGTCATCCATGTGCGGCACGAAGATACCAGCGACGACGCGGCCTTCTTCGCGGCCGGCAGCGAGGGCGCGGAGATCCATGCCAAGGTGGCGCCGAAGGCGGACGAGACGGTGGTGGTGAAGCACCATGTCAATGCGTTCCGCGAGACGCCGCTCAAGGAGATCCTCGACCGCAACGGCATCACCGCACCGGTCTTCTGCGGGGCCATGAGCCATATGTGCGTCGACGCCGCCGTCCGCGCGGCTGGCGATTTCGGGTATGAGTGCACGGTGGTTCACGACGCCTGCGCCACGCGCGACCTGGACTTCGGCGATCGCAACGTCGCCGCGGCGGATGCGCATGCGGCCTTCATGTCGGCGCTTGGCTTCGCCTATGCCAAGCTGTCTTCGACGCCGGACTACCTCTCCGAACAGGGATAGCCCCGGAACTCCTAAGGTCATCGACACGCATGGCGTCCAATTGCCTTGCGGCCTCGCAAAGCTGTCATGAAGATCGGTGCTGGATCAGGGCCGATCGACAGACAGGAGTGGGTGCATGCCGACGATCAAGACCAGGGACGGGACGGAGATCTACTACAAGGATTGGGGCTCCGGCCGCCCGATCGTGTTCAGCCATGGCTGGCCGCTCAGTTCGGACAGCTGGGAAGCGCAGATGTTCCATGCGGCGGCCAACGGTTTCCGTGCCATCGGGCACGACCGGCGCGGGCACGGCAGGTCGAGCCAGCCCTGGAACGGCAACGACATGGACCATTACGCCGACGACCTGGCGCAGCTTCTCGACCACCTCGATATCAGGGACGCCACGCTGATCGGCTTCTCCACCGGGGGCGGCGAGGTCACGCGCTATGTGGGCCGTCACGGCACCAAGCGCATCAAGCAGATGGTGCTGGTCTCCGCCGTGCCGCCGCTGATGCTGAAGACGCCGGCCAATCCCATCGGCCTGCCGATCGAGGTGTTCGATGGCATCCGCGCCGGCAGCGTGAAAGACCGCTCGCAGCTCTACAAGGACATCGCCTCCGGCCCGTTCTTCGGCTTCAACCGGCCGGGCGCCAAGCCCTCCCAGGGCATGATCGATTCCTTCTGGATGCAGGGCATGATGGGCGGCCACAAGAACACCTATGACAGCATCAAGGCGTTCTCGGAGACCGACTTCACCGAGGATCTGAAGAAATTTGATGTGCCGACCCTCATCATCCACGGCGACGATGACCAGATCGTGCCGATCGACGCCGCCGGACGCTCCTCGGCGAAGCTGGTGAAGGGCGCCACCTTGAAGGTCTATCCCGGAGCGCCGCACGGCCTGACCGACACGCACAAGGACCAGCTCAACGCCGACCTGCTGGCCTTCATCAAGGGCTGATGTTGCCTTAACCAAGACGCGGATCAATTCCTCTTACGGTTGCGAAGGGGATTGATTCGCGTCTGCGCTTCTGTTATCAACCGCGCCCTTCGCCGCCCTTGCGCGGCATCGACTGGCTGAGGAGTGGACCGATGCGTTCGCTAAACCAGCCGGCTCGTTCCTGGATCGCTCTCCAGCCGCGCTAGCGGCATGGCCGGCGCCCAGGGCCGGCCGGCATTCGACTGAACCGGGTTGAGCTTTGTGCTGCGCGTGCGCGCAGCACGGGGACAACTCACGTCTCGATGCGAGAGAGAGCGACTGTGTCATGATGAGCATGTCACAGGCGGCGATGGCCGCCTATGTGCTGGCGATGGCGCGCGCCTTTGCCCCGGCGTCGCCACCGGGGAAGGTCCTTGCGCAATGGCTGCACGATCACCAGGGGTTGGTCGGCGTGGATTTCGCCGCCGCCCTGCAACGCGCGGCGGGTGAAGGCAAGACGCCCGAAGAGCCGGATTTCGACAAACCGATGTCGCACGCGGTTTGGGCGGAGCTATGCGCTCAGGTGGAGCAGGCGGTGCGGGAGCCGGCGCGTGAGCCGGACCTGGTCAGCGCCAATATCGATCTGTTCGCCGCGGCGGTGGGCCTGGATGAGCTGGAGCGGGCGATCTTCCGCTTCGTCTACTATACGGATTCCGACAGTTCCTTCGGTGCGCTGTGCACGCGCATCATTGGCACCCGCAGCGTGGACACGCAGGGGCTGGCGGCGATGTGCCTGGATGCCGGGGCAGCAGAAATCTGGGCGCGACTGCGCCGCGGGCCGCTGCAGCGCCTCGGCGTCGTCGGCGTCGCCAACAATGCGAGCGGCAGCTTCGCCTACTACGTCCCGGAGCGGCTGGTGCGCGCCCTGCAGCCGCCCTCCGCCACCTTGGCTGACATGGAGCGGCGGCTGATCGGCGCGCCGCTGGTGCCGCATTTGGCCATAGCGGACTACGACCATGTGGCGCGCGAGCGCGACTTCCTGCTGCGCCTGTTGCGCGGCGCGCTGCGCGACCGCCGCAAGGGCGTCAACATCCTGATCCACGGCGTGCCGGGCACCGGCAAGACCGAGTTCTGCAAGGTCCTGGCGCGGGAACTGGGTTGCGACCTCTTCTCCGTCGGCGAGGCCGATGAGGAGGGCGGCGAGCCGTCGCGCTGGGAGCGGCTGGACGCGCTGCGCCTCGGCGACCAGCTTGCCGGCGGTCGCGGAACGTCGCTGCTGCTGTTCGACGAGATGGAGGACGTGCTGTGGGACCGGATGCGGCGCGGCGCGTCCAAGGTGTTCCTCAACCGGGTGCTGGAAAAGAACCAGGTTCCGGTGCTGTGGACGGCGAACGATATCGGCTGCTTCGATCCAGCCTTCCTGCGGCGAATGACGTTCGCCTTCGAGATGAAGCCCATGGCGGCGACCGCGCGCAAGCGGCTCTGGACCGGCTTCGCGGCCCGCGAGGGGCTTGAATTGGCGCCCGGCCAGGCGGAGCGGCTGGCGCGGCAGCATGCCGTGTCGCCTGCGTTGATGACGGGCGCGGTCGGCGCGGTGAGCCTGGCGGGTGGCGGCGCCGACGAGATCGACTTCGTGATCGGCCGCCTGGCCAAGACGAGCGGCATCGTCAATGCGACGGCGGTGCCGGGCGGCAGCTTCACGCCTGGGCTGACCAATGCCGATCTCGATCTCGGCCGGTTGCAGGCAGCGCTCGCCGCGCCGGGCGCGCAGCGCGATCACGCGCTCTGCTTCTACGGACCGCCGGGCACCGGCAAGAGCGCCTTCGCGCGCGAGCTGGCGGTGGCCATGGGGCTGGAACCGATGGTCAAGCGCGGCTCCGACCTGCTGTCGAAATGGATCGGCGAGACCGAGCGCAACCTGGCCGCGGCGTTCGAGGCGGCGCGGGATGACGGAGCCTTCCTGATCATCGACGAGGTCGACGGGTTCCTGTGGAGCCGCGAAGGCGCCACCCGGTCCTGGGAGGTGTCGATGGTGAACGAGCTGCTGGTGCAGATGGAGAACCATCCATTGCCCTTCGCCTGCACCACCAACCACCTGGATCGGATCGACCCGGCGGCTTTGCGCCGCTTCACTTTCAAGGTCAAATTCGACTACATGACGGCGCAGCAGGCCAACGCAGCCTACCGCCAGTTCTTTGATGCCGAAGCACCCGCGCGGCTCGAGGCGCTCCAGCACCTGACGCCGGGCGACTTCGCGGTGGTGGCGAAGAAGTGCCGCCTGCTGGCCGCCGGCAACGGCGACCTGGATCTGGTTCGCCTGCTGGCGCAGGAAGTGGAGGCGAAGAACCTGCGGGCGACGCGGATGGGCTTCTAGGCGGAGCTGGAGCTTGCCTTCAACGCGGCAGCGGTCAAATCGCCCAGCGCCTGTTTCTGCGTGCCGTCGGCGGCGAAGTTGGCGGGGTCGAGCCAGGTCTCGTAGGCCGCCTTCAGCGCCGGCCATTCCTTGTCGATGATGGCGAACCAGGCGGTGTCGCGGTTGCGGCCCTTGTAGATCATCGCCTGGCGGAAGATGCCCTCGTAGGAGAAGCCGTAGCGCCTGGCGGCGCGGCGCGACGGCTCGTTGAGCGAATCGCACTTCCATTCGTAGCGGCGGTACTTCAGCTCCTCGAACACCCGGCGCATCAGCAGGTACATGGCCTCGGTGGCGATGCGGGTGCGTTGCAGCCGGGGCGAATAGTGGATGTGGCCGGTCTCGATCACGCCGAATTTCGGGTCGATGCGGAGGAAGCTGGCGACGCCCACCGCCTGGCCGGACGCCTTGTCGAGGATGGTGTGGAACAGCGGATCGTCGCCCATGCAGGTCGACTTCATCCAGGCGCGGTATTCCGGCAGGGTGGCGAAGGGGCCATATCCCATATAGGTCCAGGAACGGCCGTCCTGGTCCTCGGAGATCGCCTCGAACAGCTGCGCGGCATGGCGCTCGGGGTCGATCGCCTCGATCCGGCAATAGCGGCCTTCGATCGGGGTCCGGGGCGGCGGCGCCACAGGTTTCCAGTGCGGAACCGGCTCGCCGATCGGCTGGCCCAAGGAATTCACTCGATGCTGCATGCGCCCCCCGCGCGATGATTCGCCGGGGGCATCATAGGCCGATTCAGTTCAGCCGCCAGATCAGGAAGTTGAGCAGCCCGGCGAAGCTGACCCAGGCCAGGTAGGGAACGAGCAGCAGACCGGCCCAGCGGTCGATGCGAAGGAAACCGGCCAGGGTCCCGGCGATGGCGGTCCATAGCAGGACCAGGCAAGCGAAAGCCGGGCCGATCGCCTGCAGGCCGAAGAACAGGCAGCTCCAGGCCAGGTTGAGGGCGAGCTGGGCCAGAAACCATCCGATCGCGGCGCGTCGGCCCGGCATCCTCCCGCGGCGCCAGACCAGGGCCGCGGCCAGCGCCATCAGGACGAAGAGCGTGGTCCAGACCGGCCCGAAGAGCCAGTCGGGCGGATTGAAGCTGGGCTTGTTCAGGGTCTGGTACCAGCCATCCACCGAACTCGCGACGACCGCGCCGCCGATCCCGGCGACGGCAAAGCACAGCAACAGGAAGGCCGCGAAAGGCAACCAGAAACGTGGCGCATTGCGGGAGTGGTCCTGCTGGCGATGCAGCATGTTCGATTCCTTGTTGGGCCTCTGGATACGGGCTTCCGGGGCCGGCGGATCACGCCGCAGAATGCTATAGATTGAATAGCTCTCGCGGCACTATGAAAGTCCAGTGTGAACTTTGCGGAAGCGATCGAGGACATGCTGAGGCCGGCCGCCACCTATGACGACCTCTGCCGTGCGTTCCGTTGGGACGTGCCGGCCTCGTTCAATATCGGCGTCGACGTCTGCGACCGCTGGGCCGACCTGGGGCCCGATCGCGTGGCGCTGATCCATGCCGCCGAGGATGGCGCCGTCGAGTACACCTACGGAATGCTGCGGGCGCAGTCGAACCGGCTGGCGCACCTGCTGGCCGAGCTCGGCATCGCGCGCGGCGACCGGGTGGCGGTGCTGCTGCCCCAGGCGCCGGAAACCGCCATCGGCCACATCGCCATCTACAAGTCGGGCTGCATCGCGGTGCCGCTGTTCGGCCTGTTCGGCCCGGAGGCGCTGCAATACCGGCTGGCGAATTCGGGCGCCAGGGCGGTGCTGACCAATGCCGACGGGGCGGCGAAGCTGGCCGGCATCCGCGCCGCGCTGCCGGAGCTGCGCCACGTCCTCGCCATCGACGGCCCGGTCGCGGGCGCGCTCGACCTGGCGCGCGAACTGGAAGGGCGGCCGGCGGATTTCGCCGCGGCGCCGACGCAGGCGGAGGATCCGGCGCTGATCATCTACACCTCCGGCACCACGGGCCAGCCGAAGGGCGCGTTGCACGCCCATCGCGTGCTGCTGGGGCATCTGCCGGGGGTGGAGATGAGCCATGACCTGCTGCCGCAGCCGGGCGACCGCATCTGGACCCCGGCGGACTGGGCCTGGATCGGCGGGCTGCTCGACGTGCTGCTGCCGGCGCTGCATCACGGCGTGCCGGTGGTGGCGCGGCGGTTCCAGAAATTCACCGGCGCGGCGGCGTTCCAGCTGATGCAGGATTTCGGCGTGCGCAACGCCTTCCTGCCGCCGACGGCTCTGAAGATGATGCGCGCGGTGCCGGAGGCGGAGCAGCGCTGGCGCCTCGATCTGCGTTCCGTCGCCAGCGGCGGCGAGACCCTGGGCGCGGAGCTGATCGACTGGGGCCGGCGCGTCCTCGGCGTCACCATCAACGAGTTCTACGGCCAGACCGAATGCAACATGATCGTGTCGTCCTGCGCGCGGCTGATGCCGGCGCGGCCGGGCATCATGGGGCGCGCGGTGCCGGGCCATCGCCTGGCCGTGGTCGACGCGGCCGGCAACGAGCTCAAGCGCGGCGAGCAGGGCAACATCGCGGTGCGGCGGCCGGACCCGGTGATGTTCCTGGAATACTGGAACAACCCGGCGGCGACGGCGGCCAAATACGCCGGCGACTGGCTGCTGACCGGCGATACCGGGCGGATGGACGAAGCGGGGTGGATCACCTTCGTCGGCCGCGACGACGACGTGATCACCTCCGCCGGCTACCGCATCGGGCCGGGCGAGATCGAGGATTGCCTGCTCGGCCACCCGGCGGTGCGCCTGGCCGGCGTCGTCGGCAAGCCGGACCCCGAGCGCACCGAGATCGTGAAGGCCTATGTGGTGCTGAAGGATGGCTTCGCGCCCGGCGCGGCCCTGGCGCGCGAGATCCAGGCGCATGTGAAGGACCGCCTGGCGGCGCACGAATACCCGCGCGAGGTCGCCTTCATCGACGAGCTGCCGATGACCACGACGGGCAAGATCATCCGCCGCGAGTTGCGCGCCCGCGCCGCCGCCGAAGTCGCGCCCGCGCGCTAGCTTTCAGTGCAGGATGTCGAGCGCCGCGACCTCGAGGATGTCGAGGATGAGGTTGGTGGCGCGCTTCACCAGCATCACCTTGTCGTCGATGATGACGTAGCGATAGGCCGGGTCGAGGCGCGGGAGCTTCGCGATCAGATCATCGGGCAGGTCGCGGTATTCCAGTCCCGGCGGCAGGTGGCCGTTGCGCTCCAGCTGCATGGCGAGGCCCGGGGGCAGGGAACCCTTCCTGGCCAGGCCGGGCGGCAGGTCCTTGTGCTTGTTCTTGTGCTTCTTGTAGTCGCGCCCGTCTTCGCTCTCCTCCCAGTCGTGCAGGTGGCGGGCGTAATAGTCGCGGATGATGCTCTTCTCGATCTCGCCGATCACGATGTCGGCGACGTCTGCGCGCGCCGCCGGCGCAGATAGAATGGCGGCGCCGAGGATCAGCAGAGCGTTGCGTCGATGCAGCAGCATAATTTTCCCGATGGCGAACGTCCCCGAGCCCAAGGATAAGACCGCAGGACGGAGAGAAAAGCCACGACTTCGTGAGGTCGGCGCGAGCGCCGCGCGCAGCTTCCGGCGCTGCTCAGGCGCCGTTCATCGCGTGATCCGCGCGCGCCGCGGCGCCTAGTAGCTGGGATTGTCCGGCGTGCCCGGCGGGACGTTGTCGACCGTCGGCTCGGCCGGGATCGGGCCGGCCTGGCCGGAAGCCGGCGCGCCGCCGCCACCGCCGCCGCCGCCCTGGCCGGTCGCGGTGCGGCCGGTGCCGGGAACCTGGGTGCAACGGTCGCCGCAGGCGAACAGCGCCTCGGTGATGTTGGCGCCGTCGGGACGGAACACCGAGACTTCGTTGCTCTTGTTCTTCGCGGTCACCACGATCTGGGTGTCCAGCGCGATGTCGTTGTTGCTCATCACGATCAGGCGGGTGACGCCCGGCAGCTTGCCGATGATCACCAGCCGGTCCGGGGCCTGCACCGTGACGTCGGCCACCTTCGGGTTGGCGATGATCACGTCGCTCGCCGCGTTATCCAGCTTCAACACATAGGCGCCGCTGTATTCGACATTGATTTCCGCATGCGACAGGCGCGCCATGCCCAGGGACAGGGCGGCGGCCAACAGGATCGGCCACGTCGATCGAAGCGTGCTCATGGGACCCCTCGTGTAAACCAATTGTTTATTATGTTCCGCGAGACTGAACGTGAGGCTAGTCCAACAGAACATCCTGAACGTTCGGTTAACGCGGCCGGAGCCGCAGGAGCGGGGGTAATATGGCGCGATCCAAATTCAAGCTGCTGGCGACGGTGGCTCTGTGCATAGCCGCCACCGGCTGTGCCGCGACCGGGTCCAGCCCCAAGGAAGCGAAGACCGCCGATGTCGAGCCGACCATCCGCCAGGCGGCGTTGATGGCCGAGCACAGCGGCAATTACGCCGAGGCGGCGCAACATTATTCCTCTTTGCGCAGCAAGCACCCGGAAGACAAGGCGATCATGCTGTCGCTGGCCCGCAATCTGCGTTTCGCCGGCAACCCGCAGCAGGCGATCGGGGTGCTGAACTCCAACGGCGCCTCCGCCTCCAACGACGCCATCATGCTGCTGGAGCTCGGCAAGGCCTATCTGGCAGCCGACCAGCTGAATCTGGCCAAGCCGACCCTGGAACGCGCCAAGACCGCGGCCCCGCTGAACTGGGAGGTCCTGTCGGCCCTCGGCGTGGTCTACGACTACGAAGGTAAATATGCCCAGGCCCAGGAGCAGTACGAGGCCGCCCTGTTCCTGGTCCCGGACAACCCGACCGTGCTCAACAACAAGGCCCTTTCGCTGGCCCAGGAGGGCAAGCTGGACGCCGCCCTCGCGGTCATGCAGCAGGCCACCGACCAGCCCGACGCGGGCGCCCAGACGCGGCAGAACCTGGCCCTGCTGATGGCCCTCAAGGGCGACGCCGACGGCGCCGAGCGTCTGGCCCGCAAGGACCTGCCGCCGACCATGGCGGAGGCCAATATTACCTATTACCGGTCCCTGGCGACCCAGCCGTAAGCGGCCGGTCCAGGCCTTCGAGACACAACCCCGGCGGAAACGCCGGGGTTTTTGTTTGCCCGCGGGGCGGCGGAAGCACGGGCATTCGCGGCACGGGTATTTTTGGCGCATTCGCGCTGTACCGGATCGGTTCGCGGTCGTGATACTGCCGCAATGGCCTGCCATAGCGATGAAGTCGATCGGCAGATGGACGAATCGCCCATGCGTGCTGCAGCCCTATTCGCGTGCTTCGCCCTTCTCGGCATGGTGAGCCTGAGCGCTCCCGCCTTGCCTTTCGATCGCGACGTTCTCTGGCGGCTGGGATCGGTGACAGATGGCAGAGAAACGTTCCCCGAGGCTACGTTCGGCTTCCCTGGGCGCGAGCCGATCCTGCGTGCCGGCTGCAGCCGCCTGACCCACAACCTCGAAATCCGGTATGCCACAGACGCGCCGATTCCGGCGCGGCTCGGCGACCTGGAGGTGATCATCGAAGGCGCGGCGCGGAAACATGTGTTGCGCGCGGAGCGGATCGAGGGCGGCGTGCTTGCCTGGACCCGCCCGACGCCGGCGCTGCTGACCGCATTGCACCAGGACGGCGGGCTGGCGTTGGTCCTGCCATATCAGCGCGAGGCGCTTGAGATCGGACGCGCCGAGCCGCTGCGGCGGGTGGCGGAGCTATGCCGCGCGCTCAACATTGTCCCGCCGGAGGACTTTGCGTCAGGCCGCATCCTGGACGCGGAGCTCCGCGTCTTCGCAACCGACCCGGGGACATCCGTGCGGTTCCCGGGCCGGCTGGAGATCAGCGCGACGGTCGCCCGCTATCAGCCATTGGCGGGGGAGATGCCGCTCGAATATGCGGGGCGGATGCCTGCCGGCAGCTATGGCGGCGCGTTGCGGGGCGCGGAGGTCTACCGCGTGGTCAATGCCCAGGCCTTCATCGCGCTGAACCAGGGCGTACGGCTATGCCGCGACATCCTTCGATGGGTGACGATCACCGGCAGCCGGGACTTGATCCGGGTCGGCTGGCTGGATATCGAGGACTGGCACGCCTATCGCCCGGACGGTCCCGGGTTTTGCTCTGAGCAACCCTACCGGGCGCAATAGCAGCTCCGGCCTCTGCCGTATCGAATCGGATGCTAGCGATTGAACAGCGCGATGACCTGGATCGCCGCCGGGCCGACCACGACGATGAACAGCACCGGCAGGAAGAAGATGATCATCGGCACGGTCAGCTGCGCGGGCAGGGCGGCGGCCTTGCGCTCGGCGACCGACATGCGCGCCTCGCGGTTTTCCTGCGCCAGCACGCGCAGGCCGTTGGCGATCGGCGTGCCGTAGCGCTCGGCCTGCAGCAGCGTGGTGGCCAGGCCCTTGAAGGCGGGCAGGCCGGTGCGATCGGACAGATTCTCGAAGGCCTGGCGGCGGTCGCTCAAGAAGGCGAGCTCGGCCGAGGTCAGGCCCATCTCCTCGGCCATCTCGGGCGAGGTCTCGCCCATCTGGTCGGTCACCTTGGCGAAGGCGGCTTCGATCGACATGCCGGATTCGACGCAGATGACGATGAGGTCGAGGGCGTCCGGGAAGGCGCGGCTGAGCGCCTTCTGCCGCTTCTGCACGGCGTTCGAGAGCAGGATCTGCGGCATCAGGTAGCCGAGCAGGCCCATGCCGGCGACGGCGATCAGGCGCACGCCGATCGGCTTGTCCGGGAACACCAGCCAGGCATAGAGCAGGCTGCCGATGATGAGGCAGACCGGCACCGCGACGCGCATGAACAGGTAGTTAGCGACGGCCGACGGACCGCGGCGGCCGGCGCGCGCCAGCTTCAGGCGCAGCTCCTTGGCGTCGAGCAGGTCGCGCATGGAGACGCCGCGCAGGGCCAGCGCCTTGATGCCCTTGCCCTGGGCATCCTGCAGCCGGGTGCGGGTCTGGAACGAGGTGGTCTGCGCCTGCGAGAGCTGGCGCCGGCGCTCCTTGACCGAGCGCAGGCGGCTCTCGAAGCGCTCGCCGCGCATGAAGGGCAGGGCGAGGGCCACGATGGTGGCGAGCGTCGCCGCGAACACCACGATGATGATGATGCTGTTGAGGTTGAAGCCGCCCGCGAAGTTGATGCCGAGTTGTTCCATGGCGTCTCTAGATCTCGAAATTGATCATCTTGCGCATCACCAGCACGCCGACCGTCATGATCAGGAAGCCGGCGAAGACGCACCAGTTGCCGGCGCTGGTGGTGAACAGGATCGACACGTAGTCGGGGGCGATGAAGCTGAGGATCGCGCCGACCGCGAAGGGCAGCGAGCCGATGATGCCGGCGGAGGACTTGGCTTCGCTCGACAGCGCGCGGATCTTGTCGCGCATGCGCTTGCGGTCGCGCAGGATGGTGGCCAGCTTGGCCAGCGTCTCGGCCAGGTTGCCGCCGGTGGTCTGCTGCGTCACCAGCACGATGGAGAAGAAACGCGTCTCGTTGCTGGGCACCCGCGAGGTGAACCGGTTCATGCAGTCTTCCAGCGTCAGGCCCATCTGCAGGCCCTCGGTGATGGCGCGGAACTCGATGCCGATCGGCTCGGGCATTTCGCGCCCGACGATGCCGAGACATTCGGCGACGGTCATGCCGGTGCGCACGCCGCGCACGATCAGGTCGATCGCCTCGGCGAAATTGGCGGTGAACTTCTTGATCCGGCGCTTGACCAGCATGCCGAGGATGAAGCGCGGGATGCCCAGGCCGCCGATGACCAAGGCGAGGCCGGGCACGAAGAGCGGCAGGCCGAAGGGCAGGGTCAGCAGCGCGGTCAGCAGGGCGCAGACGCCGCTGTAGATGAAGAACTGCTTGGGCGTGGTCTTCAGGCCGGCCTGGATCAGCTGCTCGCGCAGCTTGTAGCCGCGCTGCTTGGCCTTCATCTGCTCGGCGGCCTTCAGCTTGGCCTCGATGTCGCGGCGGCGCATGCCGGTCTGGGCCTTGCCGCCCTTGCCGCCGCGCTCGGCGGCCGGGCCGACATGGCTCAGGCGCCGCTCGAGCCGCGCCCGGGGCCCGTACAGGCTGTTGATCAGGCCGATACCGACGACGATGACGGCCAGCACCAGCACCAGCACGGCGCCAAGGATCATCGGGTCGAGAGATGCGAGACGCTCAATCAAGGTCTCCTCCCATGATGTCGGCCAACTCCCGCTCCTTGCCGAAATACTTCACCTGGTCCCAGAAAGCCGGGCGCAGGCCGGTGAACTTGTGGCGGCCGACGATGCGGCCGGAGGAATCCTCGCCCTGGATCTCGTAGATGAAGAGGTCCTGCAGGGTTACGACCTCGCCTTCCATGCCGATGATCTCGGTCACGTGGGTGATCTTGCGCGAGCCGTCGCGCAGGCGGGCCGCCTGGACGATCACGTTGATCGATCCGGCGATCTGCTCACGCACCGTCTTGGCGGGCAGGGTGTAGCCGCCCATGGCGATCATGTTCTCCAGACGCGAGATGCATTCGCGCGGGTTGTTGGCGTGGATGGTGCCCATCGAGCCGTCGTGGCCGGTGTTCATGGCCTGCAGCAGGTCGAAAGCCTCCGGTCCGCGGACCTCGCCGACGATGATGCGTTCGGGGCGCATACGCAGGCAGTTGCGCACCAGGTCGCGCATGGTCACCTGGCCGACGCCTTCCAGGTTGGGCGGGCGCGTTTCCAGGCGCACCACGTGCGGCTGCTGCAGCTGCAGCTCGGCGGCGTCCTCGCAGGTGATGATGCGCTCGCCCCGGTCGATGAACTGGGTCAAGCAGTTCAGCAGCGTGGTCTTGCCCGAGCCCGTGCCGCCGGAGACGACGGTGTTGAGGCGGCAATGGCCGATGATCTGCAGCAGCTTGGCGCCGGCCGGGGAGACCGAGCCGTAGGAGGTCAGCTTGTCCAGCGTCAGGCGGTCGCGCTTGAACTTACGAATGGTAAGGGCGCAGCCGTCGAGGGCGAGCGGCGGCGCGATAACGTTGACGCGGGAGCCGTCCGACAGGCGCGCGTCGCAGATCGGGCTGGCTTCGTCGACGCGGCGGCCGACCGCGGACACGATGCGCTGACAGATGTTCATCAGCTGCTGCTGGTCGCGGAACTTGACGTCGGTGAGCTCGATCTTGCCGCTGGTCTCGATATAGACCTTGTCCGGACCGTTGACCATGATGTCGGCGATGTCGTCGCGGGCGATCAGCGGCTCCAGCGGGCCGAGGCCGAGGACGTCATTGCAGATGTCGGTGATCAGCAGCTGCTGCTCGGCGGCGCTGATGGTCAGGTTGCGGAGGTTGATGATTTCCGCGACGACTTCGCCGATCGCCTCGCGCACCGACTTGTGGTCGAGCTTCGCCAGCTCGGCCAGGTCGACCGTCGAGATCAGGTCGTTGAAGACGTTCTGCTTGATTTCCTGCAGCCGGCCGTCGAGCTCGCCGGCGCGGCCGGCCTTCTTGACCGGCTGTACGGGCGCCTGCGCCACCTCGGCCGTCGCGGCGGTCACCGGGACGGAAGTGTTGGCGGATGGCGTCGTCGGTGGCGAGGAACGGCGGCCGAACATGCGCGGTCAGTTACCCTCAGGCGTGCTTGGTCTGGTGCTGTTTGCGGAACATCCCGCCCAGCGAGAACTTCTTGGCGTCCTTCGGCCCCTTGGTGCTGCCGCGGGCGCCGAGCTTCATGGCGAGATCGGAGAACACGCCCACCAGCTTGTGCGACTTGAACCGGTCGCCGATCATCTTGCCGTCATTGGCGGCCTCGATGAACGCCGCCGGATCGAAGGGGATGTTGGCCATCGGCTGCACGCCAAGGGTGTTGGAGATGTCCTTGGGCAGCAGGCGCGTGCGCTTCGCCAGGTCGGACTTGTTGATGATCACGCGGCACGGGCGGCTGTCGCCGCGCTTGCCGTTCAGGAAGTCGAGCAGGTTGCGCGCGTCGCGGATGTTGGCAATGTCGGGACCGAGCACGATGACGGCCTCGTCGGCGCCGATCATCACGCCCTCGACCCAGCCGTTCCAGGTGTGCGGCACGTCGACGATCACCAGCTTGGTCATCTGGCGGCACAGGTCGATGGCCTTCTCGACCGCCTCCTCGTCGATGCCGTCATAGTGGCGCAGGGCGCCCGAGGTGCTGAGGATCTGCAGGTTCTCGTCCTCGTTGACCATGTAGCGCTCGAGCAGGGTGGTATCGAGACGGTCGGGGTCGGCGAAGGCCTCGCCGAAGGGCTGGCGCGGGTCCTGGTTGAAGGCCAGACCGGCGGTGCCGAAGGTGAGGTCGAGATCGGCCAGGATGGTGCGCATGCCGACCTTCTTGGCGGCCGCCCAGGCCAGGTTCTGCGCCACGGTCGAGGAGCCCACGCCGCCGCGCGCACCCATCACCGCGACGTAGCGGCAGCGCTCCGGCCCCTTGGGGTCGTGCGCGGCGCGCTCGATCGCGTCCATCATGGCCTCGAGGCGGAGCGGCGAGACCAAGTAGTCGGTGACGCCCAGCGACACGATGCGGCGATAGACCGAGATGTCGTTGACCGAGCCGACGACGATGAGCTTGCGGCCGGGCTCGACGACCTGCGCCAGGCCGTCAAGGCGGCCCTGCAGCGCGTCGTTGTCGCCGTCATCCTCGACGATGATCAGGTTCGGCGAGGGATGGTCGGCATAGTGGGTGATGGCGCGGGCCAGCCCGCCTTCCCGCACCGCGACCTTGCAGCGTGAGAAGTTGCGCTGTTCGCCCAGGGCCTTGCCGGCCGCGGCGGTCTCGTCCCGGATGGCGAAGACGTCGATGGTCAGACGATATTGCATGGGTTCATCCCGCCTTGTGCGACCTTTAGAAAATCTTGAAGTTGTAGTCCTGCTGCAGATCGTTCGAGCTCGGCAGCGCCTCGCCGCGCGTGTATTTGTCGATGACGTAGTAGGCGCGCGCACCGCTGCGGCCCGGCGTCATCTGCTGCGGCTGCGCCAGATCGCGCGGATTGGCCGCCATGACGTCGATGTTGTGCTGCACGGCGCAGCCGAAATTGCTGGAGATGCCGTTGTTGTAGTCGGAGTCCATCGGCTTGTCCCAATAGCCGCATTCTTCCGGCGCGACGACGAAGATCGGGAACGCCATGTGCGCGGTGCCGGCGGTCTCGTCCTGCTCGACATAGAGGTTGATGTCCTCGGCGCTGACGCCGCGCTCCATCAGCGCGTTGGCCAGCTGCAGGGCGTGCTCGCGCGCCGCCGGGTCCTCGGCGTTGCGGCCGGAGACGGTCACGTCCAGCGGCGCCTGGCCCTGGCCGTAATAGGCGGCGAGGAACTCGTTGATGCGGGCGTCGTCGGCCGGGCTCGGCTTGCCGGCATAGAGCGGGCCAAGGTCCAGGCGCGCGGTCTTCTGCTGCACCGTGGTCGGATGCGCGTAGTGCGGGTCGTGGGTCGCCATGTCGGTCTCGCAGGCGGCGAGCGAGAAGGCGAGCAGGCCGGCGCCGGTGATGCGGAGGAGGGAGTTGATCACGGCTGGTCCCCTTAGTTGATGATGTAGCCGATAGGGCCCTTCGGGCCATCGGGCGGCAGGTCGGCGGCCGGCGGCCGCTTCACGTAGATGTTCTGCAGGTTGCCGATGAAGTAGCGGTCGAGGTCGTGCGACGGCGCGAAGCCGTCGGTGCCCGCCACCAGCTGGTCGGGATCGGCCGGCTTGGCCAGGATGACCGAGACCAGGATCACCAGTTCGGTCTCGCTGCGCTGGAACGAGGTCGAGCGGAACAGCGAGCCCAGGATCGGCAGGTCCATCAGGCCGGGCACGCCGTTCACCGTGCTCTGGATGTCGTTCTGCAGCAGGCCGGCGATCATGATGCCGCCGCCGCTGGGCAACTCGATGGTGCTGTTGGCGCGGCGGGTCTGCAGGCCGAGGATCTGGAAGCTGTCGTCGCCGAAGGGGATGACGACGGCATTCTGCGCCGACAGGGCGCTGACCTCGGTGGAGACCTTGAGCCAGATGCGGCCCGGGCCCATCACCACCGGCAGGAAGGCCAGGCTGACGCCGAAGGGCTTGTATTCGACCGAGACGGTCGAGCTGTCGCCCTTGTCGGAGACCGCGACCACCGGATATTCGCCGCCGGCGAGCATGCTGGCCGGCTCGCCCGAGACGGCGAGCAGGTTCGGCTCGGCGAGGGTGCGCAGCAGGCCCTGCGTCTCCAGCAGCTGGAAGGTGGCGTCGAGGTCGTTGATGTTGACGCCGAGCGTGCCGGCGAACACCGAACTGGACAGGCCGGTCGCCGCGGCGGCGAAGTCGAGGCTGAGCGGGCCCAGGGTCTGCGGGCTGATCAGGTTGGACGCGCCCAGCTCCTTCAGCACGCTCTTCTGGATCTCGGCCACCTTCACCTTGATCAGCACCTGCTGCTCGGAGCCGATGGTGATCATGTTGACGACGTTGGTGTCGGCCTTGACGAAGCGGCGGGCGATCTGCTGCGCCTGCGCGGCGGCGGCGTCGCTGCTGGCGACACCGGTCAGCACGATGGAATCGCCGACGCCCTTGGCCTCGATGCGTTCCTTGGGCAGCAGGTTGTGCAGGGCGGCCTGCACCGAATCGCCGTCCGGCTGCACCACGACCTCGAGCTTGCGGATCAGGTTGCTGCTGGCGTCGACCAGGAAGACGTTGGTCACGCCGACCGTGCGGCCGATCAGGTAGACCTCGCCCGGCGCGCGCACGACGATGTCGGCGATGTCCGGGTTGCCGATGATGACGTCGCGCACGTCGCGCTCCAGCGACACGGCGCGGGTCTTGTTGAGCGAGATCTCGAACTGGTCGGAGGCGGGGCCGGTCTCGGCCTTGGCCAGCGGCTCGACCGGGATCTGCACGCGCTTGGCCTGCTTGGCCGCCGTCGGCGTGCTCTCGAGCTCATAGGCGTCCAGCGGCACATTGGCGGCGCTCTGCGTGGCGTCGTCCGGCAGCGCGGCGGGATTCTGCGACTGGGCCGCGCTCAGCTGGTTGATCTGGCTGACCGCGTCGAGGATCGCCTGCTGGCCTTGGTCGAGCGCGGGGGCCGGATTGTGGCCGGTCGGGTCAACAACCGGCATTTCGACCGTCTCGCTCGCGGTCTGCACCGGGGCGTTGATGATGCCGATCATCTTGCGGATCGGCTTCAGGCTGGATTGCGCGGCCTTGGCAACGGGAGTCTCCGGCGGGGTTTCCGGCTTGGCGACGGTCGGCGCCGGTTCCGCTTCGGTGGTCGTCTTCGGCGCGGAATCCGTGGTGGGGAACCCGTATTGGTCCACCGTCACGGCGTCGACGCTGGTGGCGCCGGCGTCGAGGGGAGATTCGACGACGATGCGCGGCACCTCCGGCGAGGTCGCGGACGGCAGGGGATCCGCGAAGGCCGACGGGGTTCCCCACATTACCCCGACGACACAGATTGCCGCGATTCGCTGAAGGTTACGCACGGTCAGAATCCTTCTTGAGAGACGGCACCGCCGCGATTGACGCGCACGACGGAGCCCGCTGGACCACCACCGTAGAGGCTGGAGCTGGTGAAGATCGCCGACACCGCACGGCTGGTGGCGACGTCGGAGACGAAGTTGAACGGATCCTCGAAGGCGTCGACTTCGTCCTGCACGGTCTGGTCGACGACCATCGAGCGGAGCACGAGCGTCAGGCTGCCGAGCTGGCCGGCGGTGAGCAGCTTCTCCGCGTCGCGCGGGGATACCTCGAGCGTCGCGGTCTTGCCCACGTCGGCCGGGCCGGAATCCTCGTCGCGCGCCAGCGACTGGTCGATGGCGAGGACCTTCACGTTCCGCATCACCGTCTCGGTCGTGTATTTCACCAGCGAGTCGCCATCCGGCAGCGTCACGGCGCGACCCTCGGTGGATTCCGGCTTGCCGTCCGGGCCCATGAGCTTGATTTCGTGGGCGATCGACAGCAGAACGTCGACATAGTCGCCCGGAGCGATGAAGCCGCCGGCGCCGGTGTCGGCCGAGATCTTGATCGAGATCGCGCGCATGCCGGGCGACACCACGGCGGAGCCGACGCTGCGGTCGCCGCGATTGATCAGGGCGTCCGGGCTGATCGGCTCGTTCATCAGGATGCGGCGGCGGGCGACCGCGCCGATGATCTCGCTCTCGGCGTTGCCGCCTTCGGCGGACGCCATCTGCGTCGGCGCGGGCTCGGCTTCCTTGGCCTTCTTGTCGTCCTTCTTGGCCGTCTTCTTCTTGTCCTTCTTCTTGTCGACCGCGCCTTCTTCCTCGGCGGGCGGCATCGAAGCGGCTTCAGTGGCTTCCGGCGTGCTCTCGGCGGCCGGCTCGCCAACCTGCTCACCCGGCGCCTCGGGGCGCACGATCATGCCGACCTGGGTCGGCGGCACGGTGGCGGAGGGAATGACGAACTCGCTCTCGAGGATCATGCGATCCTCGACCAGCGCCTCGGGCCATTCCGCCCAGTTCACATCCTTCGACGAAAGCACTTCGCCGGGATTGATGTTGCGGCTGGCCACCAGAACCTTGGCCACGCCCGTCGGCCGCTGCTCCTGCTGCACGACGACTGGCTGGGCCTGCCGTTCCAGGAAAACCTTCACGAGGAATGCCGCGGCGCCTGCCAGAATGAAGGCGATAACGGCGAGCATGATGACTGATGGCCTCATGGAGAACGCGGCTCCTCTTCCCACGAATAGCGTCAAGCGGATTTATTCGAGTATCCGCAATTGACTGCATGCTAGGGGTGCATGGTGAAGGATTGGTAAACCGGCTATGAGGCGATTACGGCTCGTGCGGATATTCGTGAAAACCGCCGAAGCGACACCGCCCAGTCGTCATAAATGACCCTGTTGCGGCAAATGCAGACTTGATTCTTGCAATTCCGGTCAGGCACTTGGCGGCCCTTCGCGGCGCCGGAATGCCGTCGTTCCAGGCGGTGGAATCCGCCCGCCGCGGCTAGAACGGCAGCCAGCCGAGCAGTGGCGATTGCGGCCCGAACAGAAAGAAATCGATTCCGGCCAGCGCAATGGCGATTCCATAGGGCAGGCGCGCGAACGGCGCCGCCTCGCCTGGCCCGGAGTCCGGCTCCTCGCGCGCTGCATCGCCCGATGCCGGCGTCCCGGCCGGCGCGGGCCTGGCCGGCGGCTCCTGCGCCGCGGCTGCGGAGACCTTGGGCCCGGCCAGGCGGCGCCGGATCAGCCAGACCACGCCCAGGATGCCGCCGCAGGCCGACATCACCAGCAGGAAACGCGGCAGCCCGGCGAACTGGGTCCACAGCGCCATCGCCGCGATCAGCTTGGTGTCGCCGCCGCCGAAAATGCCGAGCGCGAAGGGCAGCATCGCCACCAGCAATACGCCGACCCCCGCGGCGAGCGACCAGCCGAGCAGCACCCAGGAGCCCTGGGCGGCGGCGAACACCGCGAAGCAGAGCACGACGCCGATGACCAGGGCGTTGGAGATCCGGTAGCGCCAGCCATCCTCGATCGCCGCCGCGACCAGGCAGAGCAAGGCGGCGAGCGCGGCTGCGAGTTGCAAGGTGGCGGCGAAACCGGCGGCGTCGGGGGATGCGGACATGATGCGGCGAGGGCGGCTGGTTGAAGGGAGGCGGGCGGCGACGCGGTCGATCGGCCGACCGACAGCTTGCCCGCAAGTCGCGCCCGCGGGCAAGCGAGCTCGGCGGCAAGGACGGCGCTGAAACGGGAACGGCGGGCCGCCTGGGGCGACCCGCCGTCCGAATTCCCGTCAGTTCACGGCGCTTACGGCGCCGGCGGAACGCTCTGCAGCGCGTCGGTGATGCGCGTGAACACGTTCACCAGCTCGTTGCCGGTGATGGTGACCGACGCGATGATGACCACCGAGATCAGGCCCGCGATCAGACCATATTCGATGGCCGTGGCGCCCGACTCGCAGCGGCGAAGCTTGCGGATGAAGCGAAGCATGACAATCCCCTCGTGAGAGAAGCCGGATGGACGAACGGCGGGCCCTCGCGAGCCCGCCGTCCGCAGTCAAGCGCTAGAGAGCGCCTGGCGCTTACGGCGCCGGCGGAACGCTCTGCAGGGCGTCGGAAATGCGCGTGAACACGTTGACCAGCTCGTTACCGGTCGTGGTCACGACGCCGATGATGACCACCGAGATGAGGCCGGCGATCAGACCGTATTCGATGGCCGTGGCGCCAGACTCGCACTTGCGCAGTTTGCGAAAGAAGCGAAGCATCGTTAGTTCCTCCTAATCGACGTGGCGCCCCGACGGCGACCACTTCCCACTCCACCCATGCGGCACCGGATTATTCTGCCGCCGAATGTCACATGAGCTAATAAATAAATTCGAAGTCCAGAACAAGTAAAAAATCGATCCCGGTAGAAGATTTATTTTAGATAATTCAATACTAAAGTGGTTTTGTTCGAGTATTACTGTAAGACAGAAAGATATCTGGGAACGCCTCGGGGAACGATGGCCCGGAAAAGCAGGCGCGGTGTCCTCCCGAACGTGCCTTTATAGGCGCCGAGGTTTTAACAAAGTATGAAAACGGGCGGTTAATTCGGGTCCGGCGGAAAATTTGCCCTCCGGAATGCTGTTTTTTCGTCCCCGCGCCGGGCCTAAAATTTTAAGTAAATCTCGGCGAATACTGCGACGAATTCAAATATTCGCGGAAAGGCGCGGAAAGCCGCGGTTTTCGGCCGGCTTCAACCCGGCGGCGGCTTCGGCTAGGGTCCGGCGCGGAAATCGAGGGAGGCGACGTGGCGATTCTCTATGCCGACGATCCGGCCGACGCGGCCGACTGGGCCAAGGCGATTCGCGCCCTCGACCCGGCGCTGGACCTGCGCTTCTGGCCGGATTTCGGCGATGCGGGCGAGATCGATTTCGTCATCGTGGGCTCGAAGGCGCCGGGCGATCTGCGGCAGTTCGCCAACCTGCGGGCCATCCAGTCGACCTGGGCGGGCGTCAACCTGCTGCTGGGCGACGATGGCCTGCCGCCCGACCGGCCGCTGGCGCGCATGGTCGATCGCGGCCTGACGGTGAGCATGACGGAATACGTGGTGTTCCACGTGCTCGATCATCTGCGGCAGGGACCGCGGCTGCGCGCGGCGCAGCGCGAACATCGCTGGATCGAGGTGGAGGAGCGGCACCCGCGTTCGCTGTCGGTCTGCATCCTCGGACTCGGCGTGCTCGGCGCCGACGTCGCCGCCAAGCTGCACGCGATGGGCTTCCCGCTGCGCGGCTGGAGCCGCAGCCGCAAGGACCTGCCCGGCGTCGCCAGTTTTGCCGGACGGGAGCGGCTCGCCGCCTGCCTCGCCGGAGTCGAATTGCTGATTTGCCTGCTGCCGCTGACCGACGATACGCGCGGCATCCTTGATCGCAGCGTCTTCGCCGCCCTGGCGCCGGGCGCCGTGCTGATCCATGCCGCGCGCGGCGCGCACCTGGTCGAGGCCGATCTGCTGGAGGCGCTGGAAGCCGGGCGCCTGTCGCGCGCGGTGATCGACGTTTTCGCGCCGGAGCCGTTGCCCGCCGGGCATCCGTTCTGGCGCCATCCGGCGGTGACGGTGACGCCGCATGTCGCGGCGATCACCCGCGCCGGCACGGGCGCCGAGGACATCGTGGCGAACTATCGCCGCGCCATGGCCGGCCAGCCGCTGATCAACCAGGTGGATCGCCACCAGGGATACTGACTGCGATCGCTAGCGCAGCCGGCGATAGCTCTCGGCCCGGGTCAGCATCATCGAGATGTGGTTGCGGCGGATCATGCCGAGCGCATCGAAATCGTTGACCGCCAGCGCGCGCAGCGATTCCTCGACCTCGTAGTAGAAATACTCGATCTCGCGCCGGATGTCGGCCTTCGCCATCCAGCCGTACCAGTAGCGGTCGGTCTGGTTGTAGAGCTGGTCCTGGAACTGCCGCAGGAAGGCGTTGCCGACCACGTTGTTGAGCCGCGCGAAGAAGCGGTCGCAGAGATCCGCGTATTCGCCGATGGCCGGCTCGGCGTCCGCCTTCAGCATTTCCTCCAGGCGCCGTTTCACCACCTGCAGCTCGGCGAAGTCGGCTTCCGACAGCGGGCGCGGCGACAGGCGCCCGATCAGCGCCGCCAGCGCCATGCGCAGCTCGTAGATGTCGCGCAGCTCCGCGTCGTCGACCTCGGTGACGCGGATGCCGACCCCGTTTTTCACCTCGATCAGGCCTTCGACCGCCAGGCGGTGCAGCGCCTGGCGCACCGGCGTGCGCGAGACCTCGAACTCGCGGGCGATCTCGGCTTCGGTCAGCCGTTCGCCCGGGGCGTATTGCCGCGTGGCAATGCGCTGGCGCAGCACGTCATATACGCGCAGCGAATTGTCGCCGTGCCGGGCCGGGGCATGGCGGGTGGCGGACCCCGCGGCCGGGGCCGCGACGGCGCGCTTCGGCGCTGCCGGTTGCTTGGCCGGGTGCGGGCGGGGCTGCAGGGGCGGGCGCCGATGCTCGGTCATGGTGGTCCAGGGCGGTTGGGCCGCCCATATAGTGACGGGAATCGGTGGCGGCAACAGCCATGAAACGCGGCCGGGACCGAGCGCAGGTATTCCTTAACGAGACCGGCCGTACACAGGTGGGGCAGATGTGCCGATTTACGGCCGACCTAGCCAGTCGATGACCCAGACACCCGCGTTCTCGCCGCCGATCAAGAGCGACGTGTTGCGCCGATTGCTGGCGCATTGGGACCGGATTCGCGGTCTCCGCGCCATGCCGGCGCGGGTGGATTTCGATCCCCTGGATGTGCGCTATGCGCTCGGCTTCCTCAGCATCATCGAGGTGCGCCGGGCGCCGCTGCGCTTCTACTTTCGCCTGGATGGCACCAAGCAGGTTGAACTGTTCGGTATCGATTGCACGCGGCGCTACCTGGACGAGGCCATGCCGCGGGACCATGCCGCGATGGCCGGCGATTCCTATCGCGACGTGGTGGAATGCCGCGCGCCGCGCTATCACGCGCGGAAAATCCGCTTCCATGAACGGATTATTGACTATGAGGTGCTTATCCTGCCGTTTTCCGAGGACGGCGCGCGGGTCGACCAGCTGATGACCGGCATCGTCCCCGACTACGCCTGATTCGGCACGCCGGATCGCCAGACCGGGCCGGCGCGAAACTGTGCCGCAGGTCACTTTTTTGCCGGCAGCGCAGGCTTATATCCGGGGAGGCGTTCAAGGTGTTGGCTGGGGATAGGTTCCGGGCGCTTGTGATCACCGATTTGTGTGTGTCGCCGCACGGACAGGCTCCTGATATTGCATGCGGGAACAGGGGGCGCCCCGCCGGGTTGCGTCCCACAACGGGTGGAGAGGATTGAATGAAACGGTTTCTGACCCAGGCGACGATGGTGGTTGCGGTTGGCGCGACCCTGGCGGGCTGCGCGCAGAGCTATCAGCCGGTGGTGGATACGCGCGGCCACGACACCGCGCGCTATCAGCAGGACCTCTATGAATGCCGGCAGTACGCCGAGCAGGTGAGCCCCGCCGGCAATGCCGCGGTGGGCGGCCTCGGTGGCGCTGCGGCCGGCGCCGCGCTCGGCGCCATCACCGGCGCGCTGGTCGGCGGTGTCAGCGCCGGCGAGGGTGCCGCCTTCGGTGCGGCCACCGGCGGCGCGGTGGGCCTGGGCGCCGGCGCCTATAACGGCGTCAACGATCAGCAGCGCATCATCGACAATTGCCTGCGCGGCCGCGGTTACAACGTCCTGAACTAGGCTCTTTTCCAGCCGGTTCGCGAGTTCCGGAAGCCCCGGGCGCCACAGGCGCCCGGGGCTTTTTGCGTCTTCCCCGGACCCCTCATTCGGGCCAGCCGGCGGCAAGAGTCCCTTAAGATGAAATCCCTAGACTGGATTTCCCGGGTCAAAGGGAAAAGGGGAATTCATGCTGCGGTTTCTGGGCATCCTGGTGCCGGCGCTGGTCGGCGCGGTCGTGGTCTGGTTCATGATCCCGGTGCCCCAGAGCGCGGGCGGCGGCGCCAAGGCGGAGCAGGGGCTGACCGCGGACGACAAGAAGATGCTGTCGGTGGCGCTTTCCGCGTTGATCCGCAGTCCCCGGGACCTGTTCGGCCAGCCGCTGCAGATCATCACGCCGGACAACCAGGTGACGCTGGAGGACATCGAGGCCGGCAATGCCAGGTTTCTCGCCAGGGCCTATCAGGAATGCCGGCTGATGATGGACCCGGACCTGCACCGCGAATACCTGGCGTCGATCGGCGTGACCGATGCGGAGGGCGCGCAATCGGGCCTGGATGAATCGCAGATGATGACCTGCGTCGGCGTCATCCGCGTGATGACCGACATGCTGCGGAAGGAATCCTGAGCGGGGGCTGGGAGCACCGCCACTTTCGTCGCAGTTGCGACCCCCCGCGGTTTCTGTATGTTCCGGGCGAACCCCTGCGGGAGTGCGGCCCATGGACTTGTCCAAGATCAAGACCGGCGAAAATCCGCCCTACGACGTGAACGCCATCATCGAGATTCCGCTGGGCGGCAACCCGGTGAAATACGAGCTCGATAAGGTTTCGGGCGCCATGTATGTCGACCGCTTCCTCTATACGGCGATGTTCTATCCCGGCAATTACGGCTTCATCCCGCACACGCTGGCCAATGACGGCGACCCGATGGACATCATCGTGCTGGGCCCGACCGCGGTGGTGCCGGGCGCGGTGGTGCGCTCGCGTCCCGTCGGCGCGCTGCTGATGGAGGACGAGGCCGGCGGCGACGAGAAGATCATCGCCGTGCCGGTCGACAAGCTGCATCCCTATTACTCGAATGTCGGCTCGTACCGCGACCTGCCCGAGGTGCTGCGCGAGCAGGTGGCGCATTTCTTCGCCCACTACAAGGACCTGGAAAAGGGCAAGTGGGTAAAGGTGACGCGCTGGGCCGACCCCGAGGAAGCCTGCGAGCTGATCCGCAAATCCATCGTCGGCAGCAAGGGCTGAGTCTTGCCGTCGCGCGAATTCACCAAGGCGGTCGCCGACTACCTGCGCCGCGCCGCGGCGGCGGACAAGGTGGAGCTCGCTGTCGTCCAGCGTCTGCCCGGCGACACCGCGCGCGAACACTGGCTGCTGCGCGCCGATCTCGCCGGCGGCCCCTATGCCGGGCGGCATCACCTGGTGCTGCGCGGCGAGGCGGAGGACGGCAACAGCCATCTCGGCAGCGCCCAGGAAATGGCGATCCGCAGCGCCGTGTTCCAGGCCGGGCTGACGACACCGGAGCCGCTCTGGGTCGAGCCGACGGGCGAGGTCATCGGCCGGCCGTTCCTGATCCTGCGCCATGCCGGCGGCGAGGCCGATCCGGCGAAGATCCAGGCGGATTTGACGGAAGAGCAGGGCGACCGGCTCGCCTTCCGCCTGGGCCAGGAGCTGGCGCGGCTGCATCGCATCACCATGGACCGGGCGCCGGCCGGGCTCGATTTCCTGCCGCGGCGCGGCGCCGACTGGATCGCCCAGCGCGTCGGGATCGCGCGCGGCGTCCTCGATTCCGCGGCGGAATCCGGGGCCGGCCCGCAGCCCTGCCTGGAATGGGCGCTCAACTGGCTGGCCGACCACGCGCCGGAGATCGACACGCCGGTGCTGAGCCACCGCGATTTCCGCAGCGGCAAATTCGTCGTCGACGGCGACAACCTGGTGGCGATCCTCGATCTCGAGCAGGTCGGCTGGGGCGATCCGATGGAGGATCTCGGCTCGTTCTGCGCGCGCTGCTGGCGCCATGGCCTGCCGGCGCGCGAGGCCGGCGGCATCGGCAGCCGCGAGGCCCTGTATGACGGCTACCGCGAGGCGTCGGGCCAGGCGGTCGACGACCGCCGCGTGCGCTTCTGGGAGATCGCCGCCGCCTTCCGCTCGGGTCTCACCGCCCTGCAGGCGCGCAGCCGCCCGGCGGAGACGCCGGAGCAGGGGCTGCGCAACCTGCTGGCCGGCCTGCGCAAGGACGAGGCGGAATACGACGTGCTGCTCGACATCGAGCGCTACGAGGCGGAGGGCGCGCAATGACCGACACCACGCTGCTCAACGCGACGCCGGCGCAACTTGTCGAGCTTGCGCTCGAGGTCCTGCGCGGCAGGCTGCAGGCGGCCTTGACCGAGGAGGGCGACCGCGCCGCCGCCCAGGCCGCCTTCCGCGCCCTGGCCGTCGCCAAGGCGGAGCTGACCGCCGATCCCGCCATCGCGGCGCGGGAGCTGGCGGAGATCGAGGCGCTGCTGGGGCGGGACTTTGCCGGAGATGCTGTCGCCGCGCGGCGCGCCCTGGCGGCCGAGATCCGGGCAAGGCGGGTTCCCGCCGATGCCGCTGCCGCCGTGCGGCTGCGCGACCACCTGGTGAATGCGGCGGCGCACCGGCTGCGGCTCAGCAATCCCAAATACATGACCCGCCGGCAGCGCCGCGCGGAATCCTCATACTAGACCCTCAGTTTAACTTTCCGGCCGCAGTCGGCCCGCCCCTTGGCAGACCCCGGGAGGCTCGGCTACGAATGAAGCCGGCGACCGGCTAGGGAGGCTGGAAGCGGCCGCGCGGGTCTTCGGCTCGCGCCACAAACCGTAGAGGAATTGCCATGAAAGCGATGTTGAAAGGCGCATTGATCGCCCTTGGTCTGGCCGTGGGTGTCACAGGGGGCATCACGGGCGCCGCGGCGGTGGATGATTCGCTGCTGCACAAGATCCTGGAGCGCGGCTCTTTGCGCGTCGGCACCACCGGCGACTATCCGCCGTTCTCGGAGCTCGATCAGGCGAGCAACACCTACAAGGGCTATGAGATCGACGTGGTGACGCAACTCGCCGCCGATCTGGGCGTGAAGATCGAGTTCGTGCCGACGACCTGGGACACCCTGGGCGCCGGCATCGCCGCCGACAAATACGACATCGCCGCCTCCGGCATCACCATGACGCTGGAGCGGCTGAAGACGGTGGCGTTCTCCGATCCCTATCTCGATACACCGCTGGTGCCGCTGATCCTGAAGAAGGACGACGGCAAGTATGCGAGCTGGCGCGACATGGACAAGGAGGGCGTCAAGCTCGCCGTCATGTCCGGCACCTCGGCCGAGGAAACGGCGAAGAAGAACTTCAGCAAGGCGGAGATCGTCTCCATCACCGCGCCGGCGCTGGACTACCAAGAGCTGCTCGCCGGCCGCGTCGACGCGGCGATCACCGACACCGTCTTCATCAAGAAGGCGCTGGCGCAATACGCCAACGACATGGCCGTGGTCGGCATCGACAAGCCGATCGAAGGCCAGCCGATCGCCATGATGACGGTGCAGGGTGACCAGGTGTGGCTGAACTGGGTCAACACCTGGATCAAGCTGAAGCAGCAGACCGGCTTCTTCGACAGCCTGTTCGACAAGTGGATCGCGGGTTGATGCGCTAGCCTGCCAGATCGCGTCCGTGTCACCCCCACCCTATCCCTCCCCCCTCAAGGGGGAGGGGACTGGACCGAGCCGTTTGTTCGGTCTGCTCCTTCCCCCCAACCCGACAAATGTCGGCGTTCGCCGATGTGGGGGGAAGGGTGGGATGGGGGTGGGATGCAGCGCCGGATCTCTTCCTCATATCGTACTTCTTCTATTGGCAGCGGTCGCGCTTTCCGGCTGCGGCGACTGGTATGTGCTCATGCCCACCACGCCGCTGGGGCAGAAGCACCTGCTCTTCGTGCTGTCGGGCATTCCGCTCACGCTGCTGATCTCGTTCTACACCATCATCTTCGGCACCATCATCGGCCTGTCCGGCGCGCTGATGTCGCGCAGCCGGCGGAAATGGGTGCGCCTGATCGCGGCCGGCTATGTCGACCTGTTCCGCAAGCTGCCGCTCTACGTGGTGCTGCTGTGGATCTATTTCGGCTTTCCCACCGCCCTGCGCGACGTGCCGGACGACATCAAGTCGCTGCCGGTCATCTCGCTGCTCGCCAACATGAACGCGGTGACGGCGGCGGTGATCGGCCTGTCGCTGAATGCCGGCGCGTTCCTGATCGAGACCTTCCGCGCCGGCATCGAGAGCATCGGCAAGGGCCAGATCGACGCCGCCTACAGCTTCGGCATGTCGCGGGCGCTGGCCATGCGCCGCATCGTGCTGCCGCAGGCGCTGCGCCGCATGCTGCCGCCGACGGTCAACCAGTATATCTCGGTGGTGAAGGATTCCTCGCTCGCCGGCGCCATCGGCGTGCTGGAGATCACCCGGCAATCGACCCTGCTGCAGACGCAGATCCTGCACGCGCTGGAGATCTACACCTTCCTCGGCCTGCAGTACTACGTGATCCTGACCGTGCTGACCTGGCTCGCGAAATATCTCGAGCGCAGGTTCCCGCAATATAACTGAGTGGGAAACCTGGAACGGAGGGGCATTCGATGAGAACGTTGGCAGCGAGCGTATGCACCCTCGTCGTTGCCTTCAGTATTCCTGTCTCTGATGCGCATGCCGAGGCTTTGTTTATCGACCCCGCTTCGGCGACGGGAAACCGTGCTGTCGAGCTGGCCCTGCCACAGCTTCGCAAGAATGTTCCAGATGCGAAGGAGTACAAGGCGACAATCGTTCGTATGAAGGACAATGTCGGTGTGCTTTTCTGTCAACCGGCGCCGTCGGTCGCAATGCAGGCGGGCGACATTTTGGGGTGCTCCGACGACGGGTTCAGATTTGAAGTGCTTCTCGACCCCGGCATTACGCACGTCATCAAGGCGTACTTTTCGCGCTAGATCAGGGCCTGCCCGCCAGCACGTGGTTGGCGTTCTCGGCGAGGCTCGCCAGGGCGGCGCGGACGGTCTCGCAGCGGACGTTGCCGGCCTGCAGCAGCAGGTTGGCGACGCCGTCATGCAGGGTGTGGAAGCGCACCAGCTTCGCCGCCAGATCGGCCTCGACCAGGTCGAGCTTCTCGGCATTGGCGGCGTAGACGGCGGCGCGCGGCAGGCCGAGCAAACCCTGCTGCGAGGAGGGGATGGGCAGGTCCTGGATCAGGTTGGCGGTGCCGTCGAACTGGTCCTGGGCGGAATCGCGGATCGCCGTCACCTCGGCCAGCAGCACGGCGGTCAGGTTGTCGTCGACCAGCTTGGGGTCGCCGCGGCCGCGCCGGCGGCCCAGCAGCGTCAGCGCGACGATGCCGAGGATCGCCACCAGCGCCAGCAGCGGCGCCTGCTCCATCCAGCGCGGCAGCAGCGTCTGCAGCAGGCTCGGTGGCGGGGCGACCATCGCCGCCGCGGTCGCGCGCGGCGCCCACAGGCCGATCTGGCGGGTGCGGGCGTCGGATTCCTCGGTGTCGTAGCGGGCCGCCAGCTCGCGCTCCTGCGGCGTCGGCGTGTTGCTGACACGATAGACCGCGGCCAGGCCCTGGGCCAGCTGCTCGGCCGCCAGGTCGGTGCCGTCGATGCTGCAGATGGCGACGGAGGTGTCCGGGCTCGGCCGGTCGGTCTCGGTGCAGACCACGCGCTGGCCGCCGGCGAGGCCGTCGAGATAGACCCGCGCATCCGGGCCGAGGTTGGAGCTGATGTCCGGGGCGGCGATGCCGTAGAGCCGCACCAGCCGGTCGCCGACGCGCAGCTCGTCGCCGTCGATGACTGTCGCGGTGCCCTCGATGACCTGGCCCGCCGGGGCGGCGAGCGGCGCGGCGCCATCGACCTCGCCGACCGGGACCGGGTCCGGCGCCGGCTGCGTCGAGGCGGCCGCCGCCGGCCGCATCCCCAAGCCAAGCAGCCCGGCGCAGAGGCAGGCTAGCCCGATATGCCGCCCGAAGCCGACTCGCATAGAACTCCCCGTCTGTCTCGTGCCTAGGTAGCGAAGCGGCCGTCAGGCGTCAAATTGGGGGCACGCCTCAAATCGAGGGTGCCCTCAGGGGGCACAAAGCGAAACGGCCGCGATCGGGTGATCGCGGCCGTCCGTGCCGGGAGGGAGGAAACGAAGGTCAGCCGCTGATGCCGGGCATCAGCTTCTTCTCGCCCTCGTGGTCGTCGCCGCCGGCGAGTTCCTCGAGGGTCAGGTCGACGGCCTGCTCGAACTTGGAGAGCGTCTCGCTGAGGCAGGCGGCGTCGTGGGCGCTGGAGATGAACCAGGGCTCGCGGCTGTCCGGCTCGCACATCACGCCCATGTCGATCAGGTAGCCCGCCATGGTGTCGTAGAAGGTGTAGTCGCTGAGCTTCCAGTTGCGATAGGTGGTCGGCGCCTGGGCGCTGAAGAACAGGCCGGACATCGAGTAGTGGCCGGTGAAGGAATGCGGGATGCCGCGCTTCGACAGCACCTTGTGCATGCCGTCCTGCATCGCCTTGCCATAGGCGGCGATGCGGTCGAGCGCGTCGGTCTCCTTCAGGATGGTCAGCGTCTTCTCGGCCGCGGCCAAGCTCATCGCCTGCGCCGTGTAGGTGCCGCCATGGGCCACACCCTTGCCGTATTTGCGCATGATCTCTTCCTTGCCGCCGATCGCCGCGATCGGGTAGCCGTTGGCCACCGCCTTGGCGACGGTGAAGATGTCGGCCTCGATGCCGTACATCGCCTGGGCGCCGCCGCAGCCCACGCGGAAGCCGGTCTTCACCTCGTCGACGATCATCAGCACGCCGTATTTGGTGCACAGCTCGCGCACCGCCTTGATGAATTCGGGCTTGGAGGGGATGCCGCAGCAATTGCCGAGGATCGGCTCGATCAGCACGGCGGCGATGGAATCGCTGTGCCGCTTCAGCACGTCTTCCAGGCGCTGGGCGTCGTTGTAGGGGACCTGCCAGAACAGCTGGCGCACCAGCTTCGGAATGCCCTGGCCGTAGGAGACCAGCACCGGATCCTTGCTCTGGTCTTTCATGCTGTCCGGGTCGGCGGTCCACATCGCGGCATCGAACAGACCGTGATAGGAGCCCTCGAAGGTGACGTAGTTGTCCTTGCCGGTGTAGCCGCGGGCGAGGCGGAGCGCCGCCATCACGGCCTCGGTGCCGGAATTGGAGAAGCGGACCAGGTCGGCCGCCGGCATCATTTCCTTGATCAGCTTGGCGACCGAGACTTCCTTCTCGGTGCCCAGCGCGAAGACGGTGCCGACGCTCTGCGCCTCGCGCGCGGCGGCATCCACTTCGTCATGGCAGTGGCCGAGGATGGCCGGGCCGTAGCCCAGGCGATAGTCGATGTATTCGTTGCCATCGAGGTCCCAGAGGCGCGCACCCTTGCCGCGCTTCACGAAGACCGTCTCTTCCTCGCCCCAGAAGCGGAAGTTCGATGAAACCCCCAGCGGCAGATGCTTCACAGCCTCCTGGTAATGAGCCCGGGACTTGGTGAGGTTGCGCCGCTGCGTCTTGATCGTACTCATGGGATTCCGCTCCAGGTTGAGACCTGTCGCTGAAGCCCTCCGTAGCGTCGTCTCAGCGACATCGTCGTTAAATGACTATATAGAAAATCTAGCCTCTTGCTGTCACATTGTCCAGTATGTTAAATGTATGTATAGTATCGCAGATGCAGCAATCCCTTGCGCTTCAAGGGCTTGCGTGTAATCTCCTCGCCTGAATCGCGAGATCGGGACTCGCGTTAACGAGGGTTACGATGGCGAAAGCAGAAGCCTCCAAAGAGGTCCGGCGTAAGCAGCTGATCGACGCCACGATGCGGGCCATCGGGCGCTACGGCTATGCCAGCCTGACGCTCACCCACGTTGCCGGCGAGGCCGGGCTGTCGCCGGGCATCGTCAACTTTTATTTCAAATCCAAGGATCAGCTGCTGATCGCGACCTTGGAGAACATCGCCGAGGAATATTCCGGCCTGTGGCAGGGCGCGATCGCCAAGGGCCGCGTCTCGCCCGCCGCCGGCCTCGCGGCGATGATCGACGCCGACTTCCACGCCTCGGTGTGCAACGCCGAGAAGGTCTCGGTCTGGTACGCCTTCTGGGCGGAGGCGCGCAACAACGCCAACTACCAGTCCCTGGTCATGGGGCTGGAGGACGAATACCTGAAGGAGACCGAGCAGCTCTGCGCCCGCATCGTCGCCGAGGGCGGCTATGACGGCATCGACGCGCACCAGGCGGCGGTCGGCCTCAACGCCATGATCGACGGGCTGTGGTTCGACTGCCTGATGTCGCCGTCGAAGTTCGACCGCGCCGCCGCCAAGCGCACGTGCCTCGCCTATCTCGCCGCCGTGTTCCCGGCGCATTTCGGCAGCGGCGCCGCGACCAAGCGCGGCAAGGGCGAGATCGAGCCGAACATCGCGCTGGCCATCGACCAGGACGTGCAGGGCCGCGACGCCCACCGCGCGCGCCTGGCCGCCGCCTTGCGCAAGCGCCTGGAGCCGGTCGGCCCGATGCGCCGCGAAGCCTTGGCCGCTACCACCGGCGTCTCCATCAAGGTGCTGGAAAGCTGGCTCGAGGGCCGGGCGGAGCCGACCTCCTGGCAGATGGGCCGCCTGCTCATCGCCGCTGACGCGCAGCTCTGGATGGAGGTCTACGGCCCCCTGCACGAAGAGGCGCAGCGCCTGTTCGACGCCAAGCTCGCCCAGCAGCGCGCCTTCGCCGAGCGCGAACAGGCGAGCCTTGATGCGCTGAGCGGGAAGGCGAAGGAGTAGCTGACATGTCCCGCCACGCCCGTATCTTTCCTTCCCCCCTTGCGGGGGAAGGCTGCGGAGGCTTAGCGAGCGTCAGCGAGCTTAGCCGCAGCCGGATGGGGGGTAGCGCGCCTTGCGGGCGCGCAATCGCCGAAGGCGATGCTGGGCGAAGATTCTCTGCGGACAAACCCGGCGCTGCATCACCCCCCTTCCCAACCTTCCCCCGCAAGGGGGGAAGGGGCTCACCCGGATCGGGATCGAAAATACTCGCAAACTCGGCCCCCGGTTCATGTCCAACATAGTCAGACTCCCCGTCGCCAACGAGGCGGCGTTGCAGGCGCATCGGCTGGCGCCGCTGCTGGCACCCAGGCGCGTGGCGCTGGTCGGCGTGTCGCCGAAGGAGGGCAGCGTCGGCAACGGCATGATCGTGGCGGCGAGCCTCGGCAATGCCGGGGCGCCGACGCCGGTCGACCTCACGCTGATCAACCCGAACTACCAGGAGATCGGCGGGCGCAAGGTCTATCCGTCGCTGCGCGAGGCCGAGCAGCAGATCGGGGCGGTCGACATGGCGGTGCTCGGCGTTTCCAACGAACGCCTGGAGGCGGCGCTCGACGACGCCATCGCCGCCGGGGTGAAGGCCGCGACCATCTTCGCCTCCGGCTATCTCGAGGGCGACCGCGACCCGAAGCTCACCCAGCGCATCGCCGCCAAGGCGCGCGAGGCGGGCCTGCAGATCTGCGGCGGCAATTGCATGGGCTTCTATAACCTCAGCCTTGGCCTGCGCGTCTGCGGCTTCCCGCCGCCGCCCTGGATGCGCAAGGGCGGGGCCGTGCTGCTCACCCATTCCGGCTCGGTCTATTCCGGCATCTGCCACAACGACAAGCGCATGGGCTGGGCGCTCGCGGTCTCGGCCGGGCAGGAGCTGACCACCAGCGTCGCCGACTATCTGGATTACGCGCTGCTGATGCCGGAGACGCGCTGCATCGGCCTGTTCCTGGAGACGGTGCGCGACCCGCAGGGCTTCGTCGCCGGGCTGGAGAAGGCGCGGCAACTCGACATCCCGGTGATCGCCTTGAAGGTCGGCAAGACGGCGGCCTCGGCGGCGAAGGCGGTCAGCCATTCCGGCGCCGTCGCCGGCAATCACGCCGCCTATGCCGCGCTGTTCGACCGGCACAACGTGATCGAGGTCGACACGCTGGACGATTTCGCCAACGCGCTGCGGCTCTATTCCGGCCCGCGCAAGCTCGCCGCCGGCGACATCGCGACGATGCACGATTCCGGCGGCCTTCTTGAATTGACCATCGACCTCGCCGAGAAGCGCGGCGTTTCCTTCGCCGCGATCTCCGACGCCACCAAGGCCAAGCTGGCCACGCGCCTCGACGCCGGGCTGGAGCCTTCCAATCCGCTCGACGCCTGGGGCACCGGCAAGGATTACGAGGCGGCGATGGCCGACATGATGACGGCGCTGACCGACGACCCGGCCAGCGCCTGCGGCATCTTCTGCGTCGAGACCCGCGACGGCTACTACCTCTCGGACGGCTACGCCGCGCTGATGGAAAGCGCCTTCGCGCGCACGGCGAAGCCGGTGCTGCTCGCCACCAACCTTGGCAGCAACGGCTCCGACGGCGTGGCGCAGCGGCTGACCGAGCACGACATCCCGGTCCTGTCCGGCGTGGATTCCGCGCTCTCGGTGCTGAGGCTGGCGCTGCGCCACCGCGACCGGCGGCAGGCGCGGGAACTCGCCGCGCCGGCGGCGCCGGAAGGGCTGCGCGCCAAATGGGCGGCGCGGCTGCAGCAGGGTGAAGCACTGGACGAAGATGCCGGCCTGGCGCTGCTGTCGGATTACGGCATCCCGGTGCCGCATCGCCGCGTCGTCGGCAGCGAGGACCAGGCCGCGGCGGCGGCCGCCGATCTCGGCTATCCGGTGGCGCTGAAGACGGCGATGCCGGGCATCCTGCACAAATCCGATGTCGGCGGCGTGAAGCTCGCCATCGCCGACGAGCCCGCCTTGCGCGCGGCCTATCGCGACCTGGCGGAGCGGCTTGGCCCGCGCGCGCTGGTCACCGAGATGGTCGGCAAGGGCGTCGAGCTGGCCCTGGGCGGGCTGCACGATGCGCAGTTCGGCATGCTGCTGATGCTGGGCGCCGGCGGCATCCTGATCGAGATGATGGCGGACCGCGCCTTCGCCCTCGCCCCAATCGGCGAGGACGAGGCCCAGCGCAAGCTCGACGGGCTGAGGCTGCGCCGGCTGCTCGACGGCGTGCGCGGCCAGCCTCCGGTGCATCTGCCGAGCGTGGTCGCCACCATCGCGCGCTTCTCCGCGCTGCTCGCCGATCTCGACGGCCTGATCGCGGAGGTGGACGTGAACCCGCTGATCGCCGGCCCGAAAGGCTGCGTCGCCGTTGACGCGCTGATTGTGCCGAAGAAGACGAACTCATAACCCTCTCGTCATCACCGGGCCGACGCGCAGCGTCGCGACCCGGTGATCCAAGTTCCGGCGGGCCGCTCGCCACCGACTTGGATTGCCGGGTCAAGCCCGGCAATGACGAAGGGGAGGAGCGAAACACAAGGGGAAACGACATGGATCTAACACTCACCGCTGCCGATCTCGACTGCCAGAAGCGCGCGCGGAACTTCGCGGAAACATGGCTGCATCCGCACGAGATCGCCTGCGACGAGCGCCGGCTCCCGAAGAAGACGCTCGCCGAGATCAAGAAGAACGTCCTCAAATACAAGCTCAACGGCATGAACCACACCAAGGCGGATGGCGGCCAGGGCTACACGCCGCTGCAGCAGATCCTGATCTGCGAGCAGCTGGGCCGGGCCACCAACGGCATGTGGACCGTGTGCTGGAAGGCCTCGACGCCGCTCAAATACGGCACCAGGAAGCAGCGCGAGGAATTCCTGCTGCCCATCAACGCCGGCAAGGGGCGCGCCTGCTACGCCATCACCGAGCCGCAGGCTGGCTCCGACCCCTCGATGGTGAAGACCACGGCGGTCAGGAAGGGCGGCAAGTGGGTGATCAGCGGCGAGAAGTGGTTCGTCACCTCGGCCGACGCCTCGCATGTGGTGCTGGTCCACGCCCATGTCGACGGCGACCCGGCCAAGCCGACCATCTTCATCGTCGACATGGATGCGCCGGGCGTGAAGGTGAAGCGCATTCCGAAATTCATGCACAACTACCTCTATGAGCATTTCGAGATGATCTTCGACAAGGTCACGGTCGGCGACGACCGGCGCCTGGGCGAAGTGGGGCAGGGCTTCGACCTCACCAAGGAATGGTTCACCGAGACGCGCATCGAGATCGCGGCGCACTGCCTGGGTGCTGCCACCCGCGCCACCGAGATCGCCAACGACTACGCCGCCGAGCGCGTGCAGTTCGGCAAGCCGATCCGCGATTTCCAGGCCATCGAGTTCATGCTGGCCGACATGGCGGTGGAGCTCTTCGCCACCAAGAGCATGATCTATCGCGTCGGCGCCGAGCTGAACGCCGGCATGGACAAGAAGATGCAGCACGCCCGCGCCTCGGCGCTGAAGCTCTATGCCTCCGAGATGGCCGGGCGGGTCATCGACAAGGCGGTGCAGATCCTGGGCGGCCGCGGCTATATGCGCGAGAACCCGGTGGAGCGCCTCTACCGCGACATCCGCGTCGACCGCATCTGGGAAGGCACGTCCGAGATCCAGCGCATGGTCATCGGCGGCCAGATCAAGAAGCGCGGGCTGGAGGTCTATACGGGGTGGTGAGCGGGGTCAGCCGCATGAGCGATACTTTAACGAAAGTTGATCGCAGCGAGCGAATGTCTCGCATCCGTAGCAGGGACACTAAGCCCGAGCTCAGGGTGCGAAGGTTGTTGCATCGATTGGGTTACAGATTTCGGCTTCACCGTCGAGACTTGCCAGGAAATCCAGACATAGTCTTTCCGGCTCGCATGAAGGTGATATTTGTGCATGGCTGCTTTTGGCATCGTCACCCTTCCAAGAAGTGCAAGCTTGCGCGACTGCCCAAGTCTCGGCTTGAGTTCTGGATCCCGAAGTTGACTGCGAATCGGGTTCGCGATCTGCGCAACCAAAGGATGCTGCGACGGCTGGGCTGGCATTTTATGGTTGTCTGGGAGTGCGAAGTGCGGCAAAGTGAACAATTCAAGAACAAGCTGATTGATTTCCTGGAGAATGGCGATGCGGGGAATTGAACTCTTTGCCGGGGCTGGAGGGCTGGGAATCGGATTGAGTATCGCGGGAATCCAACCACTTAGGGTGGTTGAATGGGATAACTGGTGCTGCGACACAATCCGTGAAAATCGACGCCGCCGTGTTTTTCCGGTCAACCACTGGCCGGAACCCATCCAGGGCGACGTTCGCCAACAGTCATTTAGTGATCTGGAGGGAAGGGTCGATGTTGTTAGTGGCGGTCCGCCCTGCCAACCGTTTTCCCTCGGCGGCAAGCATATGGGGCGCCGCGACGATCGAGATATGTGGCCAGAGGCAGTGCGAGTAGTGAGGGAGTCGAAGCCAAGAGCGTTTATCTTTGAAAACGTTAAAGGTCTGACACGCGATGCCTTCGCCAGCTATCTTTCTTACATCTATCATCAACTCAGTTTCCCGGAGATACTAATCCGGGCGGACGAAAGCTGGACAGAACATCTAACTCGGTTGGAAAGAGAAAAGACTGCTGGCGCGAAGCAACTGGTTAGCTATCGTGTCGTCTATCGCGTGCTCAACGCGGCAGACTTCGGAGTTCCCCAGAGAAGGGAGCGCATAGTTTTTGTTGGGTTCCGGTCCGACCAAGATGTCGAATGGTCGTTCCCAAATCCGTCCCACTCATTGGATGCACTTTTGTGGTCTCAGTGTCGAGCCGAGGACTACTGGGAGCGGCATGCGGTCGGCCGCCGGGCGAGAGTGATCAGCGATAGATTGCGGATACGCGGAGAACAATTGCTTGTTTCGCCGATGACGCTTCCTTGGCGTACCGTGCGTGACGCCATTCATGACTTGCCTGATCCCGTGAGGCAACCAGATGAAGCCGCACGCTATCATAACCATCGGTACCAAGCTGGCGCACGGTCCTACCATGGTCACTCTGGTAGTCCTCTAGATGAACCCGCAAAGACTCTAAAGGCTGGCGTACACGGAGTGCCTGGGGGGGAGAACATGCTCTGCAGGCCAGATGGCAGCGTTAGATACTTTACCGTCAGAGAAAGTGCGCGACTACAGACGTTTCCCGACAAATATAGATTCCACGGTTCCTGGACGGAAACCATGCGGCAGCTGGGCAACGCTGTGCCAGTAGAGCTTGCTTCCACAATTGCCATTGATGTCACTGAACACCTACTTCGGTCAGTCAAGCCGGGGACGAATGGGGCGCGAAGGGCAACCAGGCACTGAAATGAAAGGCTACAGAGATTTTGAGTTTGACTTGCCCGCTGCCCTTCTGCAGCGGCTGATCGAGATACTCGATAGCATGGAGACCGCGCCACTATCCGACGAAGCTGCGGATCTGCCGCCGGAAGTGCAAGGAGTCTACCAGCTCTTTTTCGATGATGCGCTTGTCTATATTGGCAAGACCGACAATCAAGCGGGCTTGAGAAAGAGGCTTATGCGTCATGCAACGAAGGTACTTCATCGACAAAACCTCGATCCCTCGTCGATGTCGTTCAAAGCTGTCCGAATCTATGTATTCACTCCAATGGACTTAGAGGCCGACTTGATTCGGCACTACGGCGGGGTGGGAACTATTGCGTGGAATGGAAGTGGATTTGGATCCAACGATCCTGGGCGAGAGAGAGATACCACCCTCATCAAGGAGGGCAATTTCGACCTTCTTTTTCCGGTTGATATTGACCGGACGTTGGAAGCCGATTTTTCGAGCGCGAGGAGCGCAGCGGATCTCGTTACGATCTTGAAGACGGCGGTTCCTTATACTTTCCGGTACCAGCAGTCTCGCAGAGGCAGTAGAAAGCACCATGATGACTTAGTGGGGTCCCTTCTAAAGAAGGTACCGAGGCATCTTACGATGCGCCAGGCCCTGGAGTTCGTTGTATCGAAGCTGCCTGGGGGGTGGCAGGCGACGGCCTTTCCAAGTCATACCATCCTGTACAAGGAAACGAGAGACTATCCGCAAGGTGTTGTCATCAGTCGATCCTAACGGGTCGCAATAGTCGGATTTTCAGGCCCCTGGATCTTGCTTTCGCACGCGCTCTAACCAATCCCGAACTGCGCGATCGCGCCGGCGAAGTCGTCGGCGAAGGCGTCGCCGGTCTTCAGCAGCATCACGTCCTCGGGCAGGCCGGGGAAGGCGGCGCGGTCGCTGCTCTTGCTGGTGAGCAGCGCGGCGGGGATCTTGGCGACGGCGGAGATGGCGCGCACGGCGCGCAGCAGGTCGACGCCGCTCATGGTGCGCATTTCCTGCGAGGTGATGATCATGTCGGGGCGCGCGCGCAGGGCGGCGGTCAGCCCGTCCACGGGATCGTTGACCGCGTTGACGCGGAAGCCGCAGGCGTTGATCTGCTGGGTCAGCAGCTTGGCGATGGCGCGCGTCGGCGTGATCAGGAGGACCTCGACCTGCGCCTGGCGCATGTCGTCGGCGGAGAAATTCTGCACCAGATGCGTGGGCAGCGCGCGGACGATGCGCGCCAATTCCTCGTCGCTCGGCTGCACCGGGCGTTCCAGCATCTCGCCCATGCCGTCGAGGAAGCGCGCCAGCTCGGATGCCGACCGGTCGCCCCAGGTCGTCATGTCGGCGACGTAGCTTTCCAGGCGATGCGCGATCTGCGACAGGGCGGGATAGCCGAAGCTGCCGCCGAGGCCCTTCAGGTTGTGCGCCAGGCGGCGGAAGGCGGAGAGGTCGCCGTCGCTCGGCCCGTTCTCCGCCATGCGGTCAAGGATGCGGCTCATCTCGTTCAGGCGGTCGGTGCAATCGTCATGCACCTCCACCTGGAGGGTCTTCATCATCTCGTCGTAATTGCCGACCTTGATCGCCGTCATGATTTTGTTCCGCTGGGCTGACTATGTTCCGCGCACGTGGCAGCCCGGGATGACCCCGGGAAGAGCCTGGGCGAACGCCAGACAGACTTGTCCCCGGCAGGTTGAGGAATCGTAAAGGCGGCCGCGCGGCATACGGAATCAGGGGGCGCGCGCCGGCGCGACCGGAGATTGCATGGCAATGCACCGCGCGGCGGCTTCCCCTCGCCTCGGCGCCTTCCCTCAAGGGGAGGAGATGGGCGCGGGGTGCCGGCCGAGAGCCGCCAGGTCACCAGAGCGGATCGATCGGCGTCGGCAGGCCGTGCTGCGCCTCGATCACCTCGGCGGCGTCGAGGGCGAGATTCTCGCGGTAGCGGCCGGCTATGACCTGGACGCCGAGCGGCAGCCCCTTCGGCGCGCCATCCGCCTGGGTCAGGCCGACCGGCACGGCGGCGGCGGGGAAGCCGAGCAGGTTGACCGTCACCATCAGGGCCTGGGATTTCAGCACATGCTGGGTGCGCGCCATGTCGGTGGTGTCGAAGCCGATCTCGAAGGGCAGGTCGCCACAATTGGGACCGACCAGCACCGGATACTGCTCGAGGAACAGCGACCATTCGCGGCGGTGCTTGGTGATCTCGGAAAGCCCCTTGATGTACTCGCCGATGCTGATCGGCGGCATCGCGTCGCGCCAGAAGCCGACCGCCTTCACCGCCAGCGGGTCGGCATTGGCGGCGATGGTGTCCCACAGCGTCTCGCGGATGTCGGCCGCGACCAGCTTCATCCACAGATCGGTCGCCGCCTGGATCGAGGGCGGCGTCACCTCCTCGACGATATAGCCGGCCTCGGCCAAGGCCGCGCCGGCCTTGCGCACCGCGGCCGCCACCTCGGGATGCACGTAGAGGCCGTGCGCCTCGACGACCAGGCCGACCTTGATCGGGCGCTGCACCGGCTTGCCGTGGTGCTGTGCGGGCACCCACCAGGGATCGCGCGGATCGCGGCCGCTCATCGCGGCAAGGCCGAGGCGCACATCCTTCACGCGCCGCGCCAAGGGCCCCTGCACGGCGAACAGTGCGATGGTCGGCGGCCGCTCACCCTGGGCGGAGGGATTGAAGGCGGGCACCTTGCCCGTGGTCGGCCGGATGCCGGCGATGCCGCAGCAATAGGCCGGATAGCGGATCGACCCGCCATAGTCGTTGCCGTGCGAGATCGGCCCGATGCCGGCAGCGATTGCCGATCCCGCGCCGCCGGAGGAACCGCCCGGCGTGCGGCCCTTGGCCCAGGGATTGAAGGTGCGGCCGCGCAGCGCGTTGTCGGTGTCCCAGCGCAGCGAATAGGCCGGCGCGTTGGTGCGGCCGATGAAGATGGCGCCGGCCTTGCGCCAGTTGGCGACCACGGGGCTGTCGGCCGGCGCGATCAGGTCCTTGTAGGCGACCACGCCGTTGGGCGTCGGCAGGTCCTTCTGGTCGATGTTCTCCTTGGTACTGACCGGCACGCCGTGCAGCGGGCCCAGCGCCTCGCCGCGCTTGACCGCGAGATCGGCGGCGGCGGCGTCGCGCAAGGCGGTCTCGGCGATCTGGAAGGTGATGGCGTTCAGCTTCGGATTGACCGCGTCGAGGCGCCTGAGACAGGATTCCGTCGCCTCGCGGCTCGACACCTTCCTGAGGCGGATCGCCTGGGCCAGCTCCACCGCATCCCATTGCCACAATTCCGTACCGCTCATGATCGCTCCCCTGGATTGAGAGCGCGACGGTAGCGCGGCGCTGGACGAATGCCAATCGGTTGCTAAAGTGCGGCAGCAAACCTGGGGGAAACATGAAAGTCTATCTGAGCGCCGATATCGAGGGCACTGCGGGCATCACCACCTGGCCCGAGGCCGAGATGCACGATCCGAACTATCCCGAGCATCGCGAGAAGATGACGCGCGAAGTGCTGGCCGCCTGCGATGGCGCCATCGCGGCGGGGGCCAAGGACATCCTGATCAAGGATGCGCATGACACTGGGCGGAACATCCTGCAGAAGGACCTGCCGGAATGCGCGCGGCTCATCCGTGGCTGGAGCGGGCATCCCTTCAGCATGGTGCAGGAGATCGATGCCACGTTCGACGCGGCGATGCTCCTCGGCTATCACTCCAAGGCGGGCGACGAGACCAATCCGCTGGCCCACACGTTAACGCTGCGCATCATGCGCATGCACCTGAACGGCGAGCCGACCTCGGAATTCCTGCTGCAGACCTATGCCGCCGCCTATGTCGGCGTGCCGGTGGTGTTCGTCTCTGGCGACAAGCAGCTCTGCGCCGACGCCAAGGCGATCAACCCCGGCATCGTCGCCGTCCCGGTCAGCGAGGGGCGCGGACCCTCCACCATTTCGCTGGCGCCCAAAGCCTCCTGCAAGCGGATCAAGGAAGGTGTCGAGAAGGCGCTGAACGGCAACCTGAGGAAATCGCTGGTGAAGCTGCCAAAGCGCTTCACCCTGGAGGTCGAGTATTCCAACCCGGTGAACGCCTACAAGGCCTCCTGGTATCCGGGGGCCAAGCATATCGGCAACCGCAAGGTCCGCTTCGAGACGCGGGACTATTTCGAGGTCGCGCGGGCGCTGAAATTCATCGCCTGACCTTGCCGCGTTGCGCGGCGGTGATGCCGCGCGCGCCGTGCCTGCGCTCCAAGGCCGTGCGGAGTCATCGGCCGCAGCGTTGCGCGTGGCCTTCGCTGGTGTAAACTCCTGCGGCCATGCTGATCCCGGGGGACATTCCGGCGGGCGCGATTGTGCGCATCGCCGCGGCGAACGACTTCTCCGGCGTTGTCTCTCTCGCGCCGCTGGCGGGCGGCGCGTCGCGGGAACTCGCTTTCGGCCATGCCGACCGCGCCAACCGGATTCCCAACACCATCGAGACGCGCTTCGCCATGGCCTCGGGCTGCAAGGGCTTTACCGCGGCGGCGATCTGGCTGCTGGTGGAGGCGGGGCGGATCGGGCTGGAGACGCGGCTGTCCGACTGCGTCAGTTCGCGGCGCTTTCATTTCGGCGACAAGGTCACCGTCGGCCAGCTGCTGAACCACACGTCGGGGGTGCCCGACTATTTCAGCGAGGAGAGCGAATCCGACTACGGCGCCCTGTGGCGGGAGCGGCCGAGCTACGGCATGCGGACCACGCGGGACTTCCTGCCGCTGTTCGAGACGCGGCCGATGAAAGGCGCGCCGGGGCAGGGCTTCCTCTACAACAATGCCGGCTTCATCCTCCTGGGCCTGGTGGTGGAGGAGCTGACGGGCCAGGACTTCCGCGATTTCGTCGCCGCGCGCATCTTCGCGCCCTGCGGCATGACGCGCAGCGGCTATTTCGCGCTGGACGCGCTGCCGGAAAACTGCGCGCAGGGCTATCTCTCGGGGGACCCCGCCGATCTCCACACCAACCTCTATTCCGTGCCGGCGATCGGCGGCTCCGATGGCGGCGCCTTCACCACGGCGGGGGATCTGCGGCGGTTCTGGCAGGCGCTGCTGTCCGGTCGGCTGCTGCAGCCGGACAGCGTCGCGTGCATGATCGCGCCCTCGGTGCAGGCCGGCGACGACGGACTCCAATACGGCTACGGCGTCTGGCTGCGGCAGACGCCGCAGGGGCGGGCGGTCTGGCTCGAAGGCGGCGATCCGGGCGCGGAGCTGGACTCGCTGGTCTGGGTCGAGCACGGCATCGTCGTGACGGTGCTGTCGAACGTGACCGGCGGCGGGGGCGCGGTCCGCAAGGCCGTGATCGACCTGCTGACCGGCTGAGCGCTATTGCCCCGCCACCAGATGCCCGCCGCCGAGGTCGCGATAGCTCACGAATTGCGGCACGTAGTCGACGGCGCGGAAGGGGCTCGGCACCTCGCCCTCCAGGCGCCGCCGCGCCAGGCCGCGGCGGGCGGGGTCGGGGATCGGCACGGCCGCCAGCAGCTTCTGGGTATAGGGATGCTGCGGGTTGCCGAGCACCTGCGCGGTCGGTCCGGTCTCGACGATCTGGCCCAGGTACATCACGGCGACGCGGTGGCTGATCTGCTCCACCACCGCCATGTCGTGCGAAATGAAGAGGTAGGAGAGGCCCAGCTCCGCCTGCAGCTTTTTCAAGAGCTCCAGGATCTGCGCCTGGATCGAGACGTCGAGGGCGGAGACGCATTCGTCGGCGATGATGATTTTCGGATTGAGGCTGAGCGCGCGGGCGACGCAGATGCGCTGGCGCTGCCCGCCGGAGAATTCATGCGGATAGCGCGCCATGTGCTCCTTCGGCAGGCCGACACGCTGGAACAGGTCCGCGACGCGGTCCTTCAACTCGGTCCCGGAGGCGAGGCCGTGGATGACCAGCGGCTCGCCCACCAGGTCGCCGACGCTCATGCGCGGGTCGAGCGAGGCATGCGGGTCCTGGAAGATCATCTGCACGTCGCGGCGCAAGGCGCGCAGCGCGTCGCCCGTGATGCCCGCGGTCTCCTTGCCGTGGATCTTCACCGAGCCGGTGAAAGGCGACAGGTGCATGATGGCGCGGGCGCTGGTCGACTTGCCGCAGCCGCTCTCGCCGACCAGCGCCAGGGTCTCGCCCGGCATCAGGTCGAAGGAGATCTTCTCCACCGCATGGACGCGCTGCCGCGTGCGGTGGAAGAAGCCGCCCTTCACGTCGAAGCGCACGATGAGGTCGCGCACGGCAAGCGCCGGCTCGATCCGCGGCTTCTCGCCGGGCGCGTTGCGGCCATTGGCGAATTTCGGCACGGCCGCCAGCAGCGCCTTGGTGTAGTCGGCCTGGGGCGCGGTGAGGACGGTCTTGACCGGCCCTTGCTCCACCATCTTGCCGTGGCGCATGACGACCACGTCATCCGCCATCTCCGCCACCACGCCCATGTCGTGGGTGATCAGGATGATGGCGGTGCCGGTCTGCTTCTGCAGGTCGCTCATCAGTTCCAGGATCTGCGCCTGGATGGTGACGTCGAGGGCGGTGGTCGGCTCGTCGGCGATCAGGATCTTGGGGTCGCAGGACATCGCCATGGCGATCATCACGCGCTGGCGCATGCCACCCGAAAGTTCGTGCGGATACTGGCTGAGGCGCCGTTTCGCCTCCGGGATGCGAACTGAATCAAGCACCGCAAGGGCGCGCTTCTCGGCCTCGGCATGAGACAGGCCCTTGTGCCGGCGCAGCCCCTCGGTCATCTGCGTGCCGATGGAGAGCACGGGATTTAGGCTGGTCATCGGCTCCTGGAAGATCATGCCGATCTCGTCGCCGCGGATCTCCTGCATCTCCGCTTCGGGGAGCTTGAACAGGTCCTTGCCCTGGAAGAGGGCGCTGCCGCCGATGATCCGCCCGCCCGGCTTGGGCAGCAGGCCCATGAGCGACAACGCGGTGACGGATTTGCCCGAGCCGGATTCGCCGGCGATGCAAAGCGTCCTGCCCGCCTCGAGACTGAATCCGAGCCCGTCGACGACGGTGACCGGCCCGCTCGGCGTGGCGAAGGCGACGCGGAGGTCGGAGAGGGTGAGGAGGGCGGTCATGCTCAGTGGGCTCCTTCCCCCCTTGCGGGGGAAGGGTGGGAAGGGGGGTGTTGCAGCGCGAAACCTATCCGCGGAGGCCGAGCGTCGTTATCGCCTCCGGCGATGCGCGCCCGCAGGGCGCGACCCCCCATCCGGCTGCGACTAGGCTCGCTGCGCTCGCCAAGTCTCCGCTGCCTTCCCCCGCAAGGGGGGAAGGAAAAATAGTGGTGGGATAACAGATTCAATCCAGCACCACCCGCGGGAAATACAGGCTCACCACCCAGTTCGGCATGTCGACGATCTCGCTGATGCGGAGGTCGCCGCAGACGGAGCAGAGCATGTAGGCCTCGACCGCCGAGATGTTGTGCCGCCGGGTGAGCAGATCGATCATGCCGCTGACCGCCGCCCGCGCGCCCTCGAACAAATCCGGGGCGATGCCGGTGGTGACGTCGTAGCCCTTCTCGTCCAGGTGGCGCGAGACGGGGCCTGGCGTGCGGAAGCGCGGCATCTTCAGGTTGGCGCCCTTCACCAGGTCCAGCTTCAGCGTCACCTTGTGCTGGCTCTCGATGGCGGTGCCGCAGACCTCGCCGTCGCCCTGCGCCGCATGCGGGTCGCCGATGGAGAAGAGGGCGCCCGGGACCTCGATGGGCAGGAACAGCTCGGCGCCGAGGGACAGGTCGCGGATGTCCATGTTGCCGCCGACCTGGCGCGGCGGCACCACGGAATGCAGGCCGGGCTCGGCCGGGGCGACGCCGATGGTGCCGCAGAAGGGCTTCAGCGGCACGGCGGCGAGACCGCCGAACATCGCCGGCTGGGTCAGGCTGGCATCGTATTTCCAGATATGCAGCGCAGGGTCCTTGAACTGGTCGGCCAGCAGCCCGAAGCCCGGGATGTTCGCCGTCCAGCCCCAGCCGCTGTTCTCGAAGCCGAGGAAGGTGATGCGCAGGGCGTCGCCCGGCTCGGCCCCATCCACTTCGATGGGGCCGAGAGTCGGGTTGATCTTGCCGAAATCCAGGCGCCCCAGATCGCCCGCGGTCCAGTCCGGCGTGATCTGGCCGCAGGACGGGTCGAGGCACTCGAATTCGAGCACATCGCCCGGCGCCGCTTTCGCGATCGGCGGGTTGGCGTTGTTCCAGCCGATATGGTGCTGGTGGCCGTGGATCGTCTTGACCGGGCCGTGCGGGTGATTGTGGCGCATGGCGTTGCTCCTATTGCTTCAGCCAGACCGCATCGAAGGGGAAGGGCTGGCTGATGATGTCACTGAACATCTCCGGCCCGCCCTGCAGACGCTCGGAGCGCAGCGAGTAGCGGTTCGGATTGAACAGCGGCACCCAGGCCGCATCCTTGTCCATGATGTCGGCCATGATCTTGGTCCAGGTGTCGAGGCGCTCCTGCGCCCGCGCCGGATCGGCGATGGCGTCGGCGGCCTTGGCGCGGTCGTCGATCTCCTTGTTGCAGTAGAACGACCAGTTGTAGCCGCCCTCCACCGCGCCCGAACAGCCGAGGATCGCAGTGTAGAAGTTCGACGGATCGGGGAAGTCGGCATACCACTCGGTCAAGGTCATCGGCGTGCCGTCCGGCTTGCCGGCGGTGCCGACGAAGGTGGCGAGGTCGAGGCCCTTCAGCTCCGCCTTGATGCCCACGGCGGCCAGGTCCTGCTGGATCGACTGCGCCATGCGCGGCCAGGGATCGACACTCTGGAAGTAGAGCTCGGTCGTGAAGCCGTCGGCGAGGCCGGCCTCCTTCAGCAGCTCCTTGGCCTTGTTCGGGTCGTAGGGATAGCCCTGGTATTTCGGGTCATAGCCCGCCATGGCCGGCGGCAGGACCTGGCCGGTGACGGTGCCGCGGTTGTTCAGCACCTGGACCAGGCGCTGCTTGTTGATCGCCATGTTGACGGCGCGGCGCACCCGCACATCGTCGAACGGCTTGATGTTGAAATTCATCGTCATGTAGTTGGTGTTGAGCTGGCCCGAGGTGACGAAGCGGTCCTTCAGGCTGGCATCCTGCGAGACTTCGAGGTATTTCGCCGGCGGAAAGATCTCGCCCAGCGTGTCGGCCTCGTTCTTCTGCACGCGCAGCACACCGACCGTCGGCTCCAGGCCGAATTGCAGGATGTATTTGTCGATATAGGGCCGGCCGTCCTTGTTCCAGTCCGGGTTGCGCTCCAGCACGATCTGCTGGCCGGGGCTGTATTCGGTCATCTTGTAGGCGCCGGTGCCCACCGCGTGATGGGTGAAGTCCTGGCCGTATTGCTCGGCCACTTCCTTCGGCACGGCGAAGGAGAAGTTGAGGGCGAAAACGTGCAGCATGGTGGCGTTCGGCTCGGTCAGCTGGAACACCACGGTGTAGTCGTCCGGCGTGGTGATGCCGGACATCTCGGTCGCCTTGCCGTCCAGCATGTCCTGGCAGCCCGGGATGCCGGTGAAATAGCCGGCGCCGGGCGACTGGGTGTCGGCCTTGCAGACGCGCTCGATCGAATACTTGATGTCGGCGGCCTTCAGCTCGCGGCCATTGTGGAACTTCACGCCGTGGCGCAGCTTGAAGGTATAGGTCTTGCCGTCGGCCGAAATCTCGTAGCTCTCGGCGAGGTCGGGCACCAGCTCGCTGGTGCCGGGCTTGTAATCCATCAGTCCGTCGAACACCGCCTTGATCGGCGTCCAGCTCTGCACGGTGTAGCCGATGGCCGGGTCCATGGAATCGAAATCGTCCTTGAAGACGATGGTCGCGGTGCCGCCGCGCTGCGGCTCATCCGCCTCGGCGGAATACATTGGCGCGGCGAATGAGGTCAGGGCTAGGGCGGCTGCAAGGGGAAGCAGATAGCGAGACATGAGGCACTCCCTGGCGAAAGGCGAGGGCGGGCCGTATCGGCCCGCCCTTCTGGGTGTTATTGCGCGTCGGTAGCGTAGACTTCGTCATAGTTGATCGGGATGTGGATCGGGTCGGCGAAGACGCCGGCCGGTCCGTCGATCCGCTTCGAACGGATGATATAGGCCTTCTCGTTGAAGATCGGCGCCCAGGGCGCGTCGGCCATCAGATCGGTGAAGATCTTGCCCCAGGCCGCGGCGCGCTTCTCCGTATCGGCCGGATTCGTCATCGCATTGGCTTCGTCGGCGCGCTTGTCGAGCTCCGGGTTGCAGTACCACGACCAGTTCCAGCCGCCGTCGACCGCGCCCGCGCAACCGAGGATCACGGTGTAGAAGTTGCTGGGGTCGGGGAAGTCGGCGATCCAGGCCATGCCGCCGGACCAGATCATCGGCGCGCCGTCCTTCTTGCCGCCAGCGGCGATGACGTTGCCCTGATCCAGGTTCTGCAGCTTGGCCTTGATGCCGATGGCGGCGAGGTCCTGCTGGATCGCCTGGGCGATGCGCGGCTGCGGATCGGTGTTGGCGACGTAGAGGTCGGTCTCGAAGCCGTCGGCGAGACCCGCTTCCTTCAGCTTCGCCTTGGCGCCCTCGACGTCATAGGCATAGCCCTTGAAGCTCTTGTCGTAACCGGGCATGGCTGGCGGCAGCGGCTGGTTCGCCGGCACCGCGCGGTTGTTGATGATCTGGACGATGCGGTCCTTGTTGATCGCCATGTTGACCGCCTGGCGCACCAGCACGTTGTCGAACGGCTTGATATTGACGTTCATGGTCACGTAGCCGGTCTGCAGCTGGTCGGCGACGATCACCTGGTCCTTCCAGGCCGGGTCATTCATGACTTCGGTGAACTTGGCCGGCGGAATCATGTCTCCGGGGAAGTCGATCTCACCCTTTTGCAGGCGCAACAGGTTCACGACCGGCTCCTGGCCGATCTGGAAATTGATCTTGTCGAGCTTCGGCACCCCCGGCTTGAAGTAGTCCTTGTTCCGCTCCAGCGTGATCGACTGGCCGGTGGTCCACTCCGTCACCTTGAAGGCGCCGGTGCCGACCGGCTTGTGGCCGAAATCCGGGCCCTCGGCCTCGACCACTTCCTTCGGCACGACGAAGGAGAAGTTGAGCGCCATCAGGTGCAGCAGGGTGGAATCCGGCCGGCTCAGCTCGATCTTCACCGTGTAGTCGTCGACCGCGACGACGCCGGCGAGCCCGGTCGCCTTGCCGGCCTGGAAATCGTCGAAGCCCTTCAGCGCGCCGTAATAGCCGGCGCCGGGCGATTGCGTCGCCGGGTTGCAGGTGCGCTCCAGCGAATACTTCACGTCGGCGGCGGTCATCTCGCGGCCGTTGTGGAACTTCACACCGTGGCGCAGCTTGAAGGTGTAGGTGAGGCCGTCGGCGGAGACGTCGTAGCTCTCGGCTAGATCGGGCACCAGCTCGGTGGTGCCGGGCTTGTAGTCCATCAGGCCGTCGAACACCGACTTGATCACCGACCAGTTCTTCCAGTCATAGCCGATGGCCGGGTCGAGGGTGACCAGGTCGTCCTTGAAGGTGACGGTCATTTCGCCGCCCTGCTTGACGTCGGCGAAGGCCGCGTCGAAACAGGCGGGCGCCGCGACCAGCATGGCGGCGAGGGATACCGAAGCGAGCAAGCGTTTCATCATTTGTCTCCCCAACGTGGTTTTCGTTGCAGCATTGAGCTAGCGCAGCTTGATCCTGGGATCGATGAAGGGCGCCACCAAATCGGCCAGCAGATTGCCCAGAACGATCGCACAGGCTGAAACCAAGGTTACTCCCATGATGATCGGGATGTCGATTTGCTGGATCGCCTGCCAGGTCAGCTGGCCGATGCCGGGCCAGCCGAACACCGATTCCACGACGACGATGCCGCTCATGAAGTAGCCGATGTCGATTCCGATCATGGCGATGACCGGCAAGGCGGCGTTCGGCAGCACATGTACCGTGACAATCCGCCAGCGATCGAGGCCCTTGGCCCGGGCGGTGCGGACGAAATCCTGGCGCAGCACCTCGATGACGCTGGAGCGGGTGACGCGCGCGTACCAGCCGCCGCCGAGCAACCCTAAGGTCACTGCGGGTAAGACAAGGTGCTTGAAGTCGCCATAGCCGCCAATCGGGAACCAGCCCAGCCAATAGGCAAAGACGTATAGCAGAGAGAGCGCGATGACGAATTGCGGAGTCGAAACGAAGACCAGCGCGCTGACCATCACCGCCTGGTCCGATGCCGTGCCCCGGCGCGCCGCCGCGAAGGCGCCGAGGGTGATGCCGATCAACAATTCGCAAAAGATGGCGCCCAGCATCAGCAGGGCGGTGGCGGGCAGGCGCGCGCCGATCAGCTCGGTCACCTGCGTCCGCTGCAGGTAGGAGCGGCCTAGATCGCCCTGCATCAGCTTCCAGAGATAGCGGCCGTACTGGTTCCAAAGCGGTTGATCGAGGCCGAGCTGCTCGCGCACCAACTCCACCTGCTCCTTGGTCGCCGTCCGGCCCGCCACCATGCGCGCCGGGTCGGCGGGCAGCCAATGCAGCAGCGCGAAGGTGATGATCGACACCCCGAGCAGGATCAGGGCGGTTTGCACCAGGCGGCGGGCGATATAGGCGGGCATCAGTGCTTGCCCCGCAGCGTCGGATCGAGCAGGTCGCGCAACGCGTCGCCCACCAGGTTCACCGCCAGCGCCAGCAGCGCCACCGCGAAGCCGGGAAAGAACACCAGCCAGGGCGCCGACTGGAAATAGGACTGGCCGTCATAGACGATGTTGCCCCAGCTCGGCTCCGGCGGCTGCACGCCGACGCCGAGATAGGACAGCAGCGCCTCGAACAGCACGGTGGTCGAGATGCCGAGCGTGCCCCAGACGATGATGATGGGCATCAGGTGCGGCAGGATGTGCTTGAACAGGATGCGCGACGTATCGGCGCCGATGGCGCGCTCGGCGGCGATGAACTCGCGTTCCGCCAGCGACGTGGTCTCGGCAAAGACGACGCGCGCGATCGGTCCCCAGTTCACCAAAGCGATCACCAGGACGACCAGCCAGAGGCTCGGCCCGTGCAGGGCGGCGATGGTGATGGCGAGGATGAGGGCGGGAAACGCCATCACCAGATCGGTCGATCGCATCAGCACGGCTCCGGTCAGCCCGCGCAGGAAACCCGCGGTGATGCCGACCAGCGTCCCGATCAGGAGCGCAATCCCATTTGCCAGCAACCCGACGATCAGCGAAGTGCGGGCGCCGTAGATCATCCGCGAGAGCAGGTCACGGCCGAGCAGGTCGGTGCCGAACAGGAAGCGCTCATTGGGCGGCAGCGGCGAGCCTTCGAGGGTCAGGCCGTCGAAGAACTGCTCCTCGGGCGAATAGGGAGCGATGACCGGCGCGAAGACGGCGATGATGACGAAGGCAAGGGCAATGACCAGACCGGCCATCGCCAAAGGCCGGTGCAACAGCCCGCGCCACACGTTCATCTCACCCGCCCCGTCCTAGCCTGCGTTCTTAAGGTCGCGCAGCGCCCGGAGTCTGCCGCAGCCGGGCGGCCGCGCGCAAGGCCGAACCATGCACATTTGTCATGCAAGATGAGGAGGCTAGCGGCGCAATTTGAGGCAGGAACCGGGAGCGGCCGTGATTCTCGCGTGCTCGTCATCCCGGCCGAGCGCAGCGAGCGCCGGGATCCACCCCGCCGTCGCATGAGCGGTCCTGAAATGGATCCCGGGGCAAGCCCGGGATGACGCACGAGAACGGGGCAACGCCCGAGAAGGCGCGGCGAAAATCCTACGACCTAGATCGACAGGCACCCGCCGCCCAGCATCAGCACCTCGACCGGGTCGCCTGCCTTGGCGGCGGGGGCGTGGGGCGGGCGGATGATCAGGCAATCGGCGGAGGCGATCAGGGACAGCATGGCGCTGTCCTGCTTGTCGAAGGGCGTCGCGGTCGTGCGGCCGGCGGCATCGACGCCCAGATGCGCGCGCAGGTAATCCTGGCGCTGGTCGTTGGCCCGCAGGTCGCGGCCCAGGGCGACCACCGGATTCGGCCGCGCCTTGGCGGCGAGGCCCAGCATGCGCTCGATGGCAGGCTTCAGGAACAGCGTGGCGGTGACGATGGCCGAGACCGGATTGCCCGGCAGGCCGAGAACATTCATCGCACCCAGGCGGCCGAACATCAGCGGCTTGCCGGGACGCATGGCGACCTTCCAGAAGGCGAGGTCCATGCCGCGCGCCTTGAGCGCCTTCTGCACCAGGTCGTGGTCGCCGACCGAGGCGCCGCCGAGCGTCACCAGGGCGTCGCAGCCCGTGGCGGCGTCCAGCGCGCCGTCGAGGTCCGCCATGGTGTCGCGCGCGATGCCGAGATTGAGCGGCTCCGCCCCGCAGGCGGCGACGAAGGCGGAAAGGCCGATGCCGTTGCTGCCGATGATCTGCGCCGGGCCGACCGGGTCGCCCGGATTGACCAGCTCGTCCCCCGTGGAGAGCAGCGCGACCCGCGGCTTGCGCGAGACGCTGAGCCAGGGCCGGTTCATGGCGGCGGCGAGGGCGATGTCGCGGGCGCTCAGATAGCGCCCGGCGGGCAGCCCCACATCGCCGGCCTTGAAGTCGAAGCCGGCGCGGCGGATGTGCTGGCCGGGGTTGCGGTCGCCCTCGCGCACGGTGACGTGGTCGCCGTCGGCCTCGGTGTTCTCCTGGATGATGATGGTGTCGGCGCCCGCCGGAACGACGGCGCCGGTGAAGATGCGCGCCGCCTCGCCGGGGCCGATCCTGCCCTCCGGTGCCTGGCCGGCGGCGATCTTCAACGTGACCTTGAGCCGCGCCGGCAGCGTCGCCACGTCGGCGGCACGCACCGCATAGCCGTCCATCGCCGAGACATCGGCCGGCGGCTGGGTCAGCCGCGCGGTCAGCGGCTCGGCCAGCACCCGGCCGAAGGCGCGGTCGACCGACACCGTTTCCGCGCCGATCGGCGCGAAGGCGGAAACGATCTTGTCGGTGGCTTCGGCGACGGAGAGCATGGCGCTGTCCTAAAATGCTCCGTCATGCCCGGGCGTGTCCCGGGCATCCGTCGCGATGCCGCACGATGGATTGCCGGGACAAGCCCGGCAATGACAGTTGAAAGGGGAAGACAACCGGAGGCTCACGTCACGCCCCTTCATACGTCCCCGACTTGCCGCCGCTCTTGTGGACCAGGCGGATGTCGGTCAGGCGCATGCCTTTATCAACGGCCTTGCACATGTCGTAGACGGTGAGGGCGGCGACCGAGACGGCGGTCAGCGCCTCCATCTCCACGCCGGTCTTGCCGCTGAGCTTGCAGGTGGCGGTGATGTCGACGGCGTTGCGCTCCGGGTCCACCGTCAGATCGACGCTGACCGAGGTGAGGGCCAGGGGGTGGCAGAGCGGGATCAGGTCGGGCGTCTTCTTCGCGCCCATGATGCCGGCCAGCCGCGCGACGGACAGCACGTCGCCCTTCTTGATGCCGCCCTGGCGGATGAGCGCGATGGTCTCCGGCTGCAGGAGCACGGAGCCCTTGGCGGTGGCGACGCGCTCGGTCACCTCCTTGCCGCCGACATCGACCATGTGGGCGTTGCCCTGGTCGTCGAAATGGGTGAAGCCGCTCATCTTATTCGGCCGCGATCGCGGGCGCGTGACGGCCGAGCAGGCTGCGCGTCGCCGCGGTCACGTCCGCCTGCCGCATCAGGGATTCGCCGACCAGGAAGATCGAGGCGCCGACCCGGTGCATCCGCTCCAGATCGGCGGTGGCGTAGAGCCCGCTCTCGGCCACCAGCATGCGGTCCTTCGGCACCATCGGGGCCAGTTTCTCCGTCACCGCAAGGTCGACCTGCAAGGTCTTGAGATTGCGATTATTCACGCCGATCAATCCGGAGCCGAGCCGGAGCGCGCGCTCCATCTCGGGCGCGTCATGGACCTCGACCAGCACATCCATGCCGAGGTCGAAGGCGAGGGATTCCAGTTCCGCCGCCTCCGCATCCTCCAGCGCCGCCATGATCAGCAGGATGCAATCGGCGCCGATCGCGCGGGCCTCGAACACCTGGTAGGGGTCGAGCATGAAATCCTTGCGCAGGGCCGGCAGGCGGCAGGCCTGGCGCGCCTGCTCCAGGAACGCGTCATCGCCCTGGAAATACGGCTTGTCGGTCAGCACCGACAGGCAAGTGGCGCCGCCCGCCGCATAGGCGCGCGCCAAAGCGGGCGGATCGAAATCCGCGCGGATGAGGCCCTTGGAGGGCGAGGCGCGCTTGATCTCGGCGATCAGGCCGAAGCTGCCGGCCTTGACCACGCGCTCCAGCCGGGCGCGAAAGCCGCGCGGCGGGTCGGCGCGGTTGCGCGCCTCGGCGGCGGCACGGATCTCCGACAGCGGCCGGCGCGCCTTGCTCTCGGCGACATGCGTGCGCTTGTCGGCGCAGATCTTGGCCAGCACGTCGCTCATGCCGGTGCCTTGGCCTGGTTGGTGAAGCGGATGAGGTTCTCCAGCACCTGGCGGGCTTTTGCAAAATCAACGGCTTCCGCCGCCAGCTTCATGCCGGCCTTGATGTCGGTTGTCTTGTCCGCCACGACCAGCGCGGCCCCCGCGTTCAGCAGCACGATGTCGCGATAGGGGCCGGTCTCGCCGTCGAACAAGGCGCGGATCGCCGCCGCGTTCTGCTCCGGGTCGCCGCCCCGGATGTCGGCGGCGCCGGCCGTCTCCAGGCCAAGTTCGGAGGGCGAGATTTCGAAGCGGCGAATGGCGCCGTTCTTCAATTCGCAGACATGGCTGACCGTGGTGGTGGTCAGCTCGTCCAGCCCGTCGCCGCCATGCACCACCCAGGCATGGGTGCTGCCCAGGTTCTTCAGCACCTGCGCCATCGGCTCCAGCCACTGCTCGGCGAAGACGCCGAGCAGCTGCCGGGTGACGCCGGCGGGATTCGAGAGCGGCCCCATGATGTTGAAGATGGTCCGGGTGCCGAGCTCGACCCGCGACGGGCCGACATGGCGCATGGCGCTGTGGTGCTTCTGCGCCCACATGAAGGTGGTGCCGACCGCGGCAAGGGCGCCTTCGACCGTCTCCATGTCGGCGTCGATGTTGACGCCGAGGGCGGCCAGCACGTCGGCCGCCCCGCTCTTGGAGGAGGCGGCGCGGTTGCCGTGCTTGGCGACCGGCACGCCGCAGGCGGCGCAGACGAAGGCGACGGCCGTTGAAATGTTCAAAGTCCCGGCCTGATCCCCGCCGGTGCCGCAGACGTCGATGGCGCCGGCCGGCGACTTGATGCGGGTCATCTTGTCCCGCATCACCGACACCGCCCCGGTGATCTCGTCGATAGTCTCGCCGCGCACCCGCATGGCCATCAGGAAGCCGCCGATCTGCGCCGGCGTCGCCTCGCCCGACATCATGATGCCGAAGGCCTGCTCGGCCTGCTGGCGCGACAGCGGGCGGCCTTGCGCGAGCTGTCCGATGAAGCCCTTGAGGTCTGTGGGCGCGCTGCTCATTGCAGCACGCGGGAGCCCGTTGGATTCAAGGGGGCCACATTGCAGCCGGCGTCGCGCAGGAAATTGGCCAGCAGCTGGTGGCCGTGCTCCGAGGCGATGCTCTCCGGGTGGAACTGGACGCCGCAGAGGGGCAGGGATTTATGCTGCAATCCCATGATGATGCCGTCCTCGGTCTCAGCCGTCACTTCAAGCTCCGGCGGGAAGCCTTCCGGGGCCACGGTCAGCGAGTGATAGCGCGTCGCCTGGAAATCGTTGGGCAGGCCGCGGAACACGCTCTTGTTCCGGTGATGGACCCGGGACAGCTTGCCGTGCATCGGCTTGGGCGCCCGCACCACCTTGCCGCCGAAGGCCTGGCCGATCGCCTGGTGGCCGAGGCAGACCCCCAGCAGGGGCACCTTGGCCTTGGCCGCGGCCTTGATCAGGTCCAGGCAGATGCCGGCCTTGTCCGGGTCGCAGGGGCCGGGGGACAGGATGATGCCCTGGGGGTGCTTGGCCAGGACCTCGTCCACGGTGATCTTGTCGTTGCGATAAACCTCGATCTCGGCCCCCAGCTCGCCAAGGAAATGGTAAAGATTGTACGTAAAGCTGTCGTAGTTATCGATCAGGATGAACATGGCGACGCAAAGCCGGTTTCCGGCACCCCTTTTCCAACGCGGCCGGGAGTTTAGCCGCCCCGGGCGGCGTGAAGCAAGGCAAGCCCCTGGTCCGGCGGGCGGCCGATGACGACGCGCGCCGCCCCGGCTGAACGGACTGCCCCGACCGCCGCCGGGCCGGCATTCTGGCTGTGGCCGGCGGCCGTCGCGGTCCTCTCGGCCTGGCCGGTCTGGCGCTCGGTGGCGCCGGAAATCCCCGACCTCGGCACCGGCTGGTTCCGGCTGCAGCCCGCCCTCGGCCTGGCCCTCGCTCTGCTTTATTGCGCCTGGGCCTGGCCGCGGCGCAAGCGCGTCCATGATTTCGCCTTTCCCTTCTGGGTCATCCTCCTGGCCTTCGGCGGCGTGGTCCTCGCCTTGCAGCGCGGCGACGCCGGCGGCGCCGACCTCTGCGTGCTGATGATCGCCTGGACCGCCGGCACGACGATCTTCGCGTCGCTGGTCCTGCTGCAGGTCGAGGCGGCGGGACTGGCCGCCGGCTGCAAGGCGCCGCATCACGGCAACCTGTTCCCGCCGGTGCCATGGCTCGCCGCCGGCTACGGGGTGGCGATGCTGGGCGTCACCTTCCTGTGGACTCTGTCGCCCAGCTCCGCCGCGGTCATGGGCGTGATCTCGCCGGGCGCCATCCTGGCCTGGGCGGCGCTGTCCGACACGGCGCGCTCGGTGCTGGCCGGGCGTCGGGTCCATTTCGCCAACGCCTGGTTCCTGACCAAATTGACCGGCCTGCGGCGCTGGCGGCTGATGTCGCCGGCGATCCTGCTGTCCGACCGGCCGAAGGTCACCGGTCTCTATCCCGCCGAGAATATCAAGCCGGGCGACCTGGCGGCGCTCGCCGCCGCGCTCACCATGGACGACAAGAGCGAGCTCGGCCGCGCGATCCAGGAATTCGGCGTCTCGCACCGCATCCGCCTGCCGGTGCTGAAGGACACGCCGGGCCAGCCGGCGATGCAGGGGCGCAGCGCCACCTTGCCGAACGGCGCCGAGATCGAGTTGTGCGATCCGGCGACGCTATCCGGCGACGGCTTCGACCTGGCGCCGTTCGCGGAGGCGGCGGATCTGGCGCGATCGTTGAACCGCGAGAGCCTCGCCGTCATCGAGCGCCGGCCGCAGCCGCGCGTGCTGGGACTCATCGTCTTCGCCATCGGCTCGCGCACGGGTGCGGCCGGCGCGTTGCAGTCCTTCGGCGCGCAGGGCAAGGAGGTGATCCTCGCGGCGGCGGCGCGCGACCGCCGCGACGAGCCGGCGCTGAAGTCCCTGCAGGTGGCCGCCGTGTCCGAGGGCGCGGGCGATGACGCCGGCACCGTGCACGTGATCCGCCCGGACCAGGCCGTCGCGCCCGATGCGGCGTCGATGATCCTGCGTTTCGGCACCGCGCGGCCGGTTGCGGCGGAGGCGGTCGCGCCGCTGGTCGCCGATCGCGAGGACGCCCGCGTGCTGTCGGACCTGGCGCGCTTCGCGGCCGATTTCCGCGCCCGCATGTTGATCGTCGCGCTGCTGACCAACGCGCCCGGCTGGGTGTTGATCGCGGCTGCCTTCGGCTATGCGCCGCAATCGCCGCTGCTGGTCACCGGAGTCGCGGTCGTCGGCATCGCCATGGCGGTCGCGACGCCGCAGGTGTTGCGCCTGTCGCCGACCCTGGCTAAGGAAGTGGATGAAGAATAGGTTCTCATGACCCGCAAGCAGCGCTCCCGCAGAAAGCCGGCCCGAAAGCGGCGGAAGTCCGTCTCGCCGCTGGCCAAGCTTGGCGGCGCGGTCGGGCGCACGACGCGCCAGGCGCTGTCGCCTATAGGCTGGACGCGCTTCGCCTTCGGCATCCTGATCGGCGGCGCGCTGGGCGTGGCGACGGCGCTGATTCCCGACTGGCCGATCTATGACCGGCCGGGCTCGGCGGACAAGGTGATCGCGGCGCCCAGCCCCGAGAGCCACGATCCCACCACCGGCGCCCGCATGAGCATCGAGATGCCGGAGATGGTGGACACGACCGCGACGGCGCCGCAGCAGGCGACGGTTCCGATGGCGGAAGAGGGTCCGCCGCTGGTGGAGGAGGGCGCCCCGCCGGAGAGCAAGGTCGAACAGGCGGCGCAGGCGCCGGCGGCGCAAGCGCAACCGGCGAAGCAGCCGCAGGCGCCGAAGCCGGCCGCCAAGCGCGAGACCGGTGTCGTGAGCACGGCGCAGGCGGCGGATGCCGGCGCGGTCGACGTCTACCCGGCCGGTGGCGCCGGCGACGCGGCCTGGCTGCGCAACTCGATCGCCTTTTCGGTGCCGCGCGGCCACCCGGTCATCGCCATCGTGCTCGACGATGTCGGAGTGAACCATGCCCATGCGGAAGCGGCCATCAACCTGCCGGCCGAAATCACGCTCTCGTTCATGACCTATGCCGACGGTGTCGCCGGGATGGCGGCGCGCGCCCGTGCCAGGGGCCATGAACTGATGGTGCATGTGCCGATGGAGCCGCTGGGCGGGAAGAACGACCCCGGCCCGAACGCGCTCAAAGTGAATCTGAGCGACGCCGAGATCCTGCGTCGCCTGCGCTGGGGGCTCGACCGCTTCGACGGCTATGTCGGCATCAACAACCACATGGGCAGCCGCTTCACCCAGGACGACCGGGGCATGCGCCTGGTGATGGAGGAACTGCAGCGCCGCCATCTCCTGTTCCTGGATTCGCGCACCATCGCCAACAGCGTCGGCGAGCGGATCGCCGACCAGATCGGCGTCGCCCATGTTTCCCGCGACGTGTTCCTCGACGACGACATGAGCGGCGCGGCGGTGGAAAAGCAGCTGGCGATCGCCGAACGGGTGGCGCGCGAAACCGGCCAGGTCATCGCCATCGGCCATCCGCATCCGGCGACCATCGCGGCGATCAAGGCCTGGCTGCCGCGCGCCAAGGCCCAGGGCTTCATCATCGCGCCGCTGTCGGTGGTGGCGAAGCGGCAGATCGGCGTGACCGGCTGAGGCCCCGCTAGTCGACGATCTGGCGCCGCTGCAGCCGCCGCTCGTCGCGCACCACCAGGTGGCGGGGAAACAGCAGGTGGATCTCCGAGCCGCGCCCGGCGGTGTCGACCACCTCCATCTGGCCGCCGATCGATTGCATCAGCGCATGCACGATGAGCAGGCCGAGATCGGCGCCCTCTTCGCTTTGCGCCACCAGCAGCGAGCGGCGGTCGAAGCTGCGGCCGCCGGTGGCGATGGTGCTGAGCGCCGGCGTGGCGCCGGTGTCGCGCACGGCGAGATCCAGGCGCCCGTCGCCGCCGAAGCCGACCGAGAGGATGATGGCGCCGCCGGCCGGGGTCCGGTTGGCGGCATCGGTGATCAGGCCGCGCACGATGCGGCGCAGCAGCAAGGGCTGGACCTTCAGGCCGACCGGCGATTCGGGCAGCCGGATGCCGATGGTGAGGTGCTTGTCGGCGAAGCTGGTCACCGCCCAGGCATGGGTCTCGCGCACCATGCTTGAGACCGGCGCCGGGAATTCCGCCGGCCGCGCGATCGAGCCTTCGACGCGCGACAGCTCGATGATCTCCGCGATGCGCTTGGTCAATTGCCGCGCGGCCTGGACGATGTGGCTGGCCGATTGGCGATAGGCGGTGCGGCCGATCGGTCCCAGCATCTCGCGCTCGATCATCTCGCCATAGCCGACGATGGTGGTGAGCGGCGTGCGCAGGTCGTGCCCGGCCTCGGCCAGGAAATGCGATTTGTCGGCATTGGCCTGATCGGCATCGATGCGGGCGCGCTCGGCGCGCAGCAGCATGGACTGCACCTCGCGGCGCAAGGCGGCCTGGGACTGGGCATGGCGCAGCATGCGCAGCACGGCCACCGCCAGGCCGGCGCCGGCGGCCGCGATCACCGCCAGGAGGATCCAATAGGTCCGGGCGAGGCTGTGAAGCCCCGCGACCGCTTCCGCCGCGGCATTGGGGCGGGACAGCATCTCGGCGACGCGCGACTGGTCGCGGAACAGCAGCGGCAGGCCGATGATGACGGCGGCGCCGAGGATCGCGGCCGCGACCAGCGCCATGCCCTGGGTCAAGCCGAGCGAAGCGCGATCGGTGGCGCTTGGCGCCGAGGCCTGCTCGGGCCGGCCGTCGAGGGCACTCAGCGGGTTTCCCGCCGGCGATTGGCCGCCCGCGCCCACCACCGGGGAGCCGGCGCCGCGCGAGGTGTTCCTTGCCGGCTGGGTGTCCAGGGTCATTCGCAACCGTCGCTCTCGGCTGGCCGCATCGGCCGGCCTGCCGCCAAGCTATACAGGCCCGTGGCGGATTGCCAGCGAGGCGCCGGGCCGCCGCCGGGCGCCTAGGCGATGGTCGGCGGCAGTTCCAGGATCATGGTGGTGCCGCGGCCCGGTTGCGTGGTCACCCGGATGCTGCCGTGGTGCAGCTCGACCAGCGCCTTGGTGATGGCCAGCCCCAGGCCGACGCCGTCATAGCGCGAGGTCGTCATCGCCGCGCGATGGGCATAGGCCTCGAACAGGTGCGGCAGCACGCTTTCATCGATGCCCGGCCCGTTGTCGGCGACGCTGATCTTGGCGCCGCCGAAGCTCGAGGGCTCCAGCCGGATGCGCACCGTGCCGCCGCCCGGCGAGAACTTGACCGCGTTGGAGACCAGGTTGACCACCATCTGGATCACCGCGCGGCTGTCGCAATTGGCGCTCAGGCCGTCGGCGCCATCGGCGAAGTCGATATAGACCGAGCGGTGCTCGGCCATCGGCTGGGCCATGCGCAAGGCGCGTTCGACCAGCGGCTTCAGCGATTGCTGCTCCAGCTTCATCGGCTGGCGGCCGGCCTCGATCTTGGACATGTCCAGGATGTCGTTGATCAGCGACAGCAGGTGCTGGCCGCTGCGCTGGATATCCTCGACATAGCCGGCATAGCGCGCGCTGCCCAGCGGGCCGAACATCTCATGCCGCAGGATCTCGGCGAAGCCGATGATCGCGTTGAGCGGCGTCCGCAGCTCGTGGCTCATGTTGGCAAGGAAGTTCGACTTGGTGCGATTGGCGTGCACCAGGGCGGCATTGCGGTGCTGCAATTCCTCGTGGGTCATGGTCAGGTCGTCATGCGCCGCGGTGATGCGGTCGGCCATCGCGTTGAAGGCGCGGCCGAGGTCGCCGATATCGTCGTTGCGGCTGAAGCTGGTGCGGGCCTGGGCATCGCCGGCGGCAAAGCTGCGCACGATACCGGCCAGCTCGCGCACCGGCGCCACGATCTGGCGGCGCACCAGCACGTGGGTGACCACCGCCGCCAGCACCACCCCGAGCGAGGCGGTCAGGCCGAACAGCAGCAGGGCGCGGGCGGCGCCGCCGGCCATGCTGGAAATCGGCGTGACCATGAAATAGCGCCAGCCGGTCTCGGGGATGTCGCGCACCACCGCCGAGACGGGAATGCCGTTCAGCTGCAGGTGGATCGGCGCCTTCGTCTCGGCCGCCGCCGCAGCGGCCTGGAGGGCGCCGATCGCCTTGTCGAATTCGGCGCGCGCCTCGGGGGCCAGCTAGCTGGTCTGGAACATCGACTGCCAGGGACCGGCGATGATCGGATCGCCCTGTTGGTCGATCAGGAAATGCTGCGTGCCCGGCAGTTCGCCCTGGCCGATCAGGCGCGCGGTCAGATTGTCCAGATAGAGGTCATGGCCGATGTTGCCGAACCACACGCCATCGAAGTCCAGTGGCTTGACGGCGCTGACCAGCCAGGTTTCCAGGACCGGGTCGTATTCGGGCCTGGTCCAGCGCAGCGCGCGCTGCGGATTGACCCCCGGATCGCCGAGGCTGAGCCACTGGGTGGCCATGTAGCTCGCGTCGGCGCTCATGTGGTCGATGAACTTCGGATCGTGCGGGGCGTAGATCACGCCTGACCCGCTGCGGGTCAGCAACCACAGTGAATCGAGCGGCGGGACCACCGCCCCGGCATAGATCGTGATCAGCCGCTGCGTCCGCAGGTGCAGCCGCTGGAACGCTTCGTCGCCGGGGTAGCGCGGGTCGATGAAGATCTCGGCGCGCACCGCATCGGCGGATTTCGCCGGGGGCATGACCAGCATACCGCCCTTGCCGCGCACGAGGCCGCCCAGCGGCGGCGGGTCGCCTGGCGCCGGCGGCACCGCGGCCACGTCGCGCAGCAAGAGCGCGAAGCGCGGCAGGCTGGTTTCGGCCAGGCGCAGCGTGTATTCGAGCCCCAGCATGCGCCGGTCGGTGGAGGCCTCGAGGAACCTTTCCGATTCGGCGATCGAGGCCTCGCGGCTGAACCAGTAGAAGACGAGGGCGGCCGGAACGCTGACCGCAAGAACGCTGGCCGCAAGGATGGCGAGCATCCGTTGCGATAGGGATGGCGACCAGTTGCGGCCCTCGGTTTTGGCGGCCATGCGCGCGGTTGGTTCTTTCCTGCTGCGGGGTGATCTAATGCTGATCTTGGAGTGCGATGCAATGATTTCACCAGGGGACGGACCGTCGCATCCCGCGTGGTTAATGAATGCGGCGAGCGGGTTGAAATGCACCCTGACTTCCAGCATCCTGCGGCGGGCTCACAAATATTAGAATGGTTCTAGAATGAATGGTCGCGGCACTGCGGCGCGAGCCACGGATATCCGCAATCTGACGGGGCGTCTCGAGGCCGGGATCGACCGGTCGGCGGACGCGTTGCTGGCGTTGCAGCGGGCGGACGGGCATTGGGCCTTCGAGCTGGAGGCCGATGCCACGATTCCCGCGGAATACATTCTGCTGCGCCATTTCCTGGGCGAGCCCGACGCGCCGGAGCTGGAGCGCAAGATCGTGCGCTATCTGTGGTCGATCCAGGGCGACCATGGCGGCTGGCCGCTGTTCCATGCCGGCGACTTCAACATGTCGGCCAGCGTGAAGGCCTATTACGCCCTCAAGATGTGCGGCGAGGACATCAATTCGCCCGGCATGACGCGGGCGCGCGAAGCGATCCTGCGCGCCGGCGGGGCCAAGGAATCCAACGTCTTCACCCTGGTGCAGCTGGCCCTGTTCGGCCAGGTGCCATGGCACGGCGTGCCGGTGATGCCGGTCGAGATCATGGTGCTGCCCAAGTGGTTCCCGTTCCATCTCGACAAGGTCAGCTACTGGTCACGTACCGTTATTGTTCCATTGCTGGTGCTGATGGCAAAGAAGCCGACGGCGCGGAACCGGCGCGGAATCGGCGTGCGTGAGCTGTTCGTGACGCCGCCGGAGCAGGTGGGCAACTGGTACAACATGAAGCGCCAGGGCTTCTGGCCGACCTTCTTCCGCAATGTCGACCGCATGCTGCAGCCGGGCCAGAAGCTGTTCCCGCCCAGCGTGCGGGAGCGCAGCATCAAGCTGGCGGTGGAATGGGTGGCGAAGCGCCTGAACGGCGAGGACGGGCTCGGCGCCATTTACCCGGCGATGGCCAACTCGGTGATGATGTACGACGTGCTCGGCTATCCGGAGGATCATCCGGAGCGCGCCATCGCGCGCCAGTCGGTGGAGAAGCTGCTGGTCGTCCAGGAAGAGCGCGCCTATTGCCAGCCCTGCCTGTCGCCGGTCTGGGACACCGGGCTGGCCGCGCATGCTTTGCTGGAGGCGGGCGGCGAGGCGGCCAAGCGCGTCGGCCCGGCGCTCGACTGGCTGCTCGACCGCCAGATCCTCGACGTCTATGGCGACTGGGCGGTGAAATGCCCGAACGTGCGGCCCGGCGGCTGGGCCTTCCAGTATCGCAACGACTACTACCCCGACGTCGACGACACCGCCGTGGTGGTGATGGCGATGGACCGCGCCGACCGCGAGCGCTATCGCGCCAGCATCGACCGCGCCGTCGAATGGATCTTCGGCCTGCAGAGCAGGAATGGCGGCTGGGGCGCCTTCGACGCGGACAACGAATACTACTACCTGAACCACATCCCCTTCGCCGATCATGGCGCGCTGCTCGATCCGCCGACGGCGGACGTCTCGGCGCGCTGCCTCTCCATGCTGGCGCAGCTCGGCTACAAGATGGACCATCCCAAGGTGAAGGCGGCGGTCGACTATCTGCTGCGCGAGCAGGAGCATGACGGCGCCTGGTTCGGCCGCTGGGGCACCAACTACATCTACGGCACCTGGTCGGTGCTGTGCGCGCTCAACGCGGTGGGGCTGCCCGGCAGCCACCCGGCGATGCGCAAGGCCGCCGATTTCCTGCGCGCCAAGCAGCGCGCGGATGGCGGCTGGGGCGAGGACGGCGCTTCGTACTGGGAAAACGGCCCGCGCGGCGAGGGCAAGGACTCGACGCCGTCGCAGACCGCCTGGGCGCTGCTCGGCCTGATGGCGGCGGGCGAGGTCGACGATCCCGCGGTGGAGCGCGGCGTGCAGTATCTGGTCGACACCCAGTCCGAAGACGGCCTGTGGCCGGAGGAGCACTACACCGCCGTCGGCTTCCCGCGCGTCTTCTATCTGCGCTACCACGGCTATCGCGCGTTCTTCCCGCTCTGGGCGCTGGCGCGCTACCGCAACCTGAAGAGCGGCAACGCCACCACCGTCCTGCACGGGATGTAGGGCGGCTTGCCGGGCCAAGCCATGCTGGGCGTCGTCACCGGACTCCGATCGGAAGCGCGCCTGTTGCGCGGCCTCGATGTCGCCTGCATCAGCGTCGGCGGCAGGGCCGAGGGCGCGCCGGAGAAAATCGAGGCGCTGATCCGGCGCGGCGTCACGGGCCTGGTCAGCTTTGGCATCGCCGGCGCGCTGCATCCCGATTTGCGGGCAGGCGACGATGTCATCGGCACGGCCGTGATGGATGAATCCGGCGCCACTTGGCGCGCCGCCGATGCGTGGGTTTCGGCGGTCACCTCCGTGGCGCCGCGTGACCTGCCTGGGCCTGAAGCCTGGTATCAGGCGCGACCGCCACGCCCGGAAGAGCGGGTGAACCGGGGTCCATTGAGTTATCTTTGGGAGAGCCAAGCGGCAGGTTCATTTTTGGGGTTGGATCGGATTCTGGCCTCGCCGCAGGACAAGGCCGCCGCCTTCGCCCGCACCGGCGCACTGGCGATTGATATGGAAAGCCACCACGTCGCCCGTGCCGCCGCCGCGCATGGCTTGCCATTCATCGCGATCCGCGCGATCTCCGACCGCGCCGACGAGGCGCTGCCTGCCTGCTTCGCCGATTTCGTCGACGCGGAGGGTGGAACGAAAATGAGCGCCGTGTTGGCGGCGCTCATCTCGGGTCGTATCAGCTTGCGCGAGTTGCTCGCCGCCGGCCGGTCAAGCCGGCTGGCGCACCAGACATTACTCCGCTGCCGCGGGGCGGTTGCCGGACTTCGCTAGCTCCTTCTCGCGCTGGATCTGGTCCATCGCCTCTTCGACGTGGCGGGAGAAGACGTATTCGGCCTTGCGCTGCTTGGCGAGCGAGATGTCCGGCGCCATCTCGCCGTCGACATTGACGCCCTTCAGCGAGACGCGCAGCGCCTTCAGCGGGCTCGCCATCGCGTCGCGCACCGCGGTGCCCTCGAAACCGCTATGGACCATGCAATCGGCGCACTTCTCGTAGTTGCCGACGCCGTAATCGTCCCAGCGCGTGTCCTCCATCAGCTCCTTGAAGGTCTTGGCGTAGCCTTCGCCGACCAGGTAGCAGGGGCGCTGCCAGCCGAACACGTTGCGGGTCGGGTTGGCCCACGGCGTGCAGGTGTAGGTCTCGTTGCCGGCGAGGAAGTTGAGGAACAGCGAGGACTGGCTGAACTCCCATTTCTTGCCGTTGTTGCCGCGGCGGAAGATGTCGCGGAACAGCTGCTTGGTGCGGGTGCGGTTCAGGAAATGCTGCTGGTCCGGCGCGCGCTCATAGGCATAGCCGGGCGAGACGGTGATGCCGTCGACGCCCATCGCCATCACGTCGTCGAAGAAGCGCGCCGCGCGCTCGGGATCGGTGCCGTCGAAGAAGGTGCAGTTGATGTTGCAGCGGAAGCCGGCATCCTTCGCCTTCTTGATCGCCTCGACCGCCTTCTCGTAGACGCCCTGCTGGCAGACCGACTTGTCGTGCTCGTCCTTGCTGCCGTCCAGATGCACCGACCAGGTGAAATAGGGCGACGGCTTGTAGTCGCCCATCTTCTTTTCCATCAGCAGCGCGTTCGTGCACAGGTACACGAAGCGGCCTTGGCGGATCAGGCCGTCGACGATCTCCGGCAATTCCTTGTGCAGCAGCGGCTCGCCGCCGGCGATGGAGACCACGGGCGCGCCGCATTCCTCGGCCGCCGCCAGCGCGTCCGCGACCGAGATGCGCTGGTTCAGGATCTCGGCCGGATAGTCGATCTTGCCGCAGCCGGCGCAGGCCAGGTTGCAGCGGAACAGCGGCTCCAGCATCAGCACGAGCGGGTAGCGCTTGCGGCCCAGCAGATGCTGCTTCACCACATAGGCGCCGACGCCGATCATCTGTCGAAGGGGAACTGCCACGATGTGCTCCTTTTTTTCTTCTTAGCCGCGGCCTATTTCGCGGCGGCGGATGCGCGGTCGGTCATCTCGAGCTGCGGCGGCAGGCGGAACTTCACGTTCTCGGCGATGCCTTCCATCACGCTCAACTGGACCTGCTTCAGATGCTGCAGCTTGGTTACGACCTCCTGCACCAGCACGTCCGGGGCGGAGGCGCCGGCGGTGACGCCGACCGATTTCACGCCGTCGAGCCACTTCGGATCCAGCTGTCCCGCATTCTCGATCAGGTGGCTCTTCACGCCCAGTTCCTCGGCGATCTCGCGCAGGCGGTTCGAATTCGAGGAGTTCGGCGCGCCGATGACCAGGATCATGTCGACCTGCTCGGCCAGCTCGCGCACCGCGCGCTGGCGGTTCTGCGTGGCGTAGCAGATGTCCTTGGTGTCCGGCCCGACGATGGTCGGGAACTTGCGCTTCAGCGCGTCGATGACCTCGCGCGTGTCGTCGACCGACAGCGTGGTCTGGGTGACATAGGCGAGCTTGTCGGGGTCCTTCACCTTCAGGCCGTCGACATCGCGGGCGGTGGAAATGAGGTGCACGCCGCCGGGCACCTGGCCCATCGTGCCCTCGACCTCCGGATGGCCGGCATGGCCGATCAGCACCACCTCGCGCCCCTGGGCGGCATAGCGGCGGCCTTCGACATGGACCTTGGAGACCAGCGGGCAGGTGGCGTCGATCACCTGGAGGCGGCGCGATTCGGCATCCGCCTCGACCACCTTGGAGACGCCGTGGGCGCTGAAAATGGCGATCTTGCCTTCCGGCACCTCGTCGAGCTCCTCGACGAAGACGGCGCCCTTGGCGCGGAGCGAATCAACCACGTGGCGGTTGTGCACGATCTCGTGCCGGACATAGACCGGCGGGCCATAGGTTTCGAGGGCTTTCTCGACAATGTCGATGGCCCGCTCCACACCGGCGCAAAAGCCGCGCGGTTGTGCCAGAACTACTTTCATGCTCACCGTCTATTCTGACCGGCGCCCGGATCCGTCATCGGATATCCCCTAGCGCGGCACTCGGCCTTACCAACCCGGGATTGCCCCTGTTGCTCCACAACCCCCGACCGCTGATGCGCAACGCGGTCTGTGCGGCGCACGCGAAGGGCAAACCGGCAGCCCTGCTGCCCGATTGCCCTCCCTGTAACATAGATTCCCTGGTTTGCCTACCGGCTTCGCCCCCGGCCGGGGCATGGGGCGCCTGCCCTAAGTGCTTGACAGCAAAACCATTTATGTTACTCGGTTATTGCGTGGCACCGCGCTATGCTAGCTTTTGCCGTCCGACTTCCCTATAAGCTCCCGGATTCGCGGCTTAAGTCCGGAGATCGGGCTGCAGATAGAGACCCAGGGCCGCCGGGGACACCAAGCATCAACGAGTTGGAAGAGACGCCGTGACCGCTGCCAGCAAGACGCCGCTCCTGGATCGCATCAAGACGCCGGCCCATCTCCGGCAGCTCGATCCCAGCCAGCTGCGCCAGGTGGCGGACGAATTGCGGCAGGAGACCATCGACGCGGTGTCGGTGACCGGCGGGCATCTCGGCGCCGGCCTCGGCGTGGTCGAACTGACCGTGGCGATCCACTACGTCTTCGACACGCCCTATGACCGGCTGATCTGGGATGTCGGCCACCAGGCCTATCCGCACAAGATCCTGACCGGCCGGCGCGACCGCATCCGTACCATCCGCCAGGGCGGCGGCCTTTCCGGTTTCACCAAGCGCTCGGAATCGGAATATGACCCGTTCGGCGCCGCGCACAGCTCCACCTCGATCTCCGCCGGCCTCGGCATGGCCGTCGCCAGCGAGCTGCTGGGCCGCAAGCGCAATGTCATCGCCGTCATCGGCGACGGGTCGATGAGCGCCGGCATGGCCTATGAGGCGATGAACAACGCCGGGTCGCGCGACACCCGCCTGATCGTCATCCTCAACGACAACGACATGTCGATCGCGCCGCCGGTGGGCGCGCTGAGCTCGTACCTGTCGCGGTCGCTATCCTCGACCTCGTTCCGCTCGCTGCGCCACGTGGCCAAGGACTTCTCCAAGATGCTGCCGCGCGGGCTGCGGCGCGCCGCCCAGCAGGCCGAGGAATTCGCCCGCGGCATGATCGCCGGCGGCGGAACCTTGTTCGAGGAGCTCGGCTTCTACTATGTCGGCCCGATCGACGGCCACAACATGGAGCATCTGCTCCCGGTGCTGCAGAACCTGGCCAATTCCGACGAGCCGGGTCCGGTCCTGATCCATTGCGTGACGCAGAAGGGCAAGGGCTACGCCCCGGCCGAGGCCTCCGCCGACAAGTATCATGGCGTGGTGAAGTTCGACGTCGCCACCGGGGCGCAGCAGAAATCGACCCCGAAGGCCCCGAGCTATACCCAGGTCTTCGCCAAGGCGCTGATCGCCGAGGCGAAGGCCGACGACAAGATCATCGCGGTCAATGCCGCGATGCCGTCGGGCACCGGCTGCGACGCTTTCGGCAAGGTGTTCCCGGACCGCTGCTTCGACGTCGGCATCGCCGAGCAGCACGCGGTCACCTTCTGCGCCGGCGCCGCCACCGAGGGCCTGAAGCCCTTCTCGGTGATCTATTCCACCTTCCTGCAGCGCGGCTACGACCAGGTGGTGCACGACGTGGCGATCCAGAGCCTGCCGGTGCGCTTCGCCATGGACCGCGCCGGCCTCGTCGGCGCCGACGGCCAGACCCATGCCGGCAGCTTCGATGTCGCCTATCTCGGCTGCCTGCCGAATTTCGTCATCATGGCCCCGTCGGACGAGCTCGAGCTGATGCACATGGTGGCGACCGCCGCGGCGATCGACGACCGGCCCAGCGCCTTCCGCTATCCGCGCGGCGAGGGCGTCGGCCTGGCCCTGCCGGAGCGCGGCGAGATCCTGCCGATCGGCAAGGGCCGCATCGTGCGCGAGGGCACCAAGATCGCGCTGCTCAATTTCGGCACGCGCATGCAGGAATGCCTGAAGGCCGCCGACGACCTTGCGGCGAAAGGCCTCAGCACCACGGTCGCCGACGCGCGCTTCTGCAAGCCGCTCGACGAGGACCTGGTCACCCGACTGGCGCGCGAACACGAGGTGTTGATCACCATCGAGGAAGGCTCCATTGGCGGCTTCGCCACCCACGTCCTACATTTCCTGGCGCATGCCGGCCTGCTGGACGGCGGCGTGAAAGTGCGGCCGATGGTCATGCCCGACATCTTCATCGAGCATGATACGCCGCAGAAGCAGTATGACATCGCCCGGCTGAATGCGTCGCACATCGTGGAGCAGGCGCTGCAGGCCCTTGGCATCGCGCAGAAGGTCGTTCGCTTGTGAGCATGAAACGGCGCGGGTTCCTGGCCGCAGCGGCAGCGCTGGCGATCGGGGCAGGCTTTTCCCTTTCTCCCGCCAAGGCGGATGCGGCCGGCGACCCCAAGGCGCTGGTGCAGGCTTTCTACGACGCGCTGGTCGACAACATGAAGCAGGGCGACGCGCTCGGTTTCGACGGCCGCTACAAGAAGCTGGAGCCGGTCATCCACCAGACCTTCGACATCCCGGTGATGGCCAAGATCGCCATCGGCGCCGAATGGACCGGGTTCCCGGCGGACAAGAAAACGGGGCTGCTGGAAGTCTTCGATCGCTACATGATCAGCACCTACGCCGCGCGCTTCGATACCGAGAAGGGCCTGAAATTCGAGGTCGGCGAGGTGAAGACGCCGGCCGAGAACCGCCAGCTGGTCGAGACCAAGCTGTTGCGGCCGAACGGCGACCCGGTGCCGCTCAACTACCTGTTCCGCCCGTCGGCCGACGGTTCGTGGAAGATCATCGACATCTACCTGAGCGGCACGATCTCGGAAATGGCGCGCATGCGCTCGGATTTCTCCGCCACCGTCACCGGCGGCGGCGCCGACGGCCTGATGAAGGCGCTCGAGGACAAGATCGTCGAGATCAAGAACCATCCGAACTAGGTTCTGTACTCATAAGGGGATTCCTTTGCGGGCGGGATTGTGATTCAAACTCCGTAGACGAGAGGGAGTTTGGTCATGGCTCGCTTCGATCTGTCGGACCGGGAGTGGTCGATCAT
>JBDHTX010000018.1:0-84636 GCA_039808885.1 Dongiaceae bacterium
CTGTGCCTCGGTCAACTCGTAGCGCTTCACCATCCATCGCCTCCAGCCAACAACAAGCTGGAGACCTATGAATCACACAAATCGACGCGCGGGAATCCTGAATGTCGATTGAACCTAGAGCGCCCGCGACGAAATCGTCCATGGCGGGCGCCGCGCGCGGCCCCGCCGCCGCTCGATTGCGCGCGGGTCGCGCCTCGGCCAGAATGACGCGCCTCGCCAGCGGAGTCGCGCCATGCCCAATCTCATCGACCTCTCCATCCCGATCCGGCATGGCGACGGGCGGCTGGGCCTCGAGGTGCAGTTCTCCACCCCCTACAGCTACGAGACCTGCAACTGGCAGGGCTCCAGCTTTTCCATGTTCTGCCACTACGCCACCCATGTCGACGCGCCCAACCATTTCATCCAGGGCGCCAAGGGCATCGACCAGGCGCCGCTCACCAGGCTGATGGGGGCGGCCGCGCTGGTGAAGCTGGAGGATCACGGCCAAGGGTCGAACGGGGGAATGGGCATCACCGCCGACACGCTGCGCGCCCGCGGCGGCCATGTGCGCCGGGGCGACATCGTCATCCTGCGCACCTTGTGGAGCGACCGGCACTGGGGCCGCGCGGAATTCTGGCGCGACGGGCCCTATCTCTCGGCCGACGGCGCCGACTGGCTGGTCGAGCGCGGCGCCAAGGCGGTGGTCTACGATTTCTCCGAGGAATATGTGGTGCGCCAGCCCGGCTTCCGCGGCGAGGATTGCGTGGTGCATCACCGCATCCTGGGCGAGGAGATCTACAACATCGAATACGTCCACCGGCTGGGCCGCATCACCGCCGAGCGCCTCGCCATCCTGGCCCTGCCGCTGAAGCTCGACGGCCTCGACGGCGCCCCGGCCCGCGTCGTCGCCATCGAAGGCGCCGAGCTGCCGGCGGAGTTCACCGTGCTGTGACGAGATCCGGCGCATTGCGCGCGGCGCTGCTGCCGCTGCTGCTGCTGGCCGCCACGGCGCCGGCCCAGGCCCAGGGCCGCATCTCCCCCGTCGCCATCGCCGCCGACGCCATCGACAGCGACCCTGACATCCGCACCCGCGACTACCAGGGCCATAAGGCGTGGTCGATCCTGTGGCCGCGCGACGGCGCCGGGCGCATGCTGCATCTGGGCTTCATCGAGGGGCTGAAGCTGCCCTATCGCGACTATCCGCAGGAGATGCTGGCCTTCGCCCATGACGCGCGCTCCGACGAGCCGGCGGAACAGAGTCTGGATGTCCCCGGCCGCGCCGAGCAGGTCTGGGGCCGCGACGTGTTCTGGCTGGTGATGAGCGAGCGCGCGGTGCTGGAGCCCGACCGCAAGAAGCCGGAGACGACGGCCGGCAACAAGCTGCATCGCGGCGACGCGCGGCGCCATTGCGTCGTCTTCACCACCGACCCGGTGCCGCGCGACGGCTCGCTGGTCGGCGCCTATTGCCGCGAGCTGGCCGCCGGTACCGTCCTGGACCGCGCCGCCGCGCGGCAATGGCTCGACGACCTCGACCTCGTCATCACCCGCGCGAATGGCGGCCTGATCCAGGACCCGTGAGGCGGCCGCCTATTCGGCATTGCTTAACCCGACGGCCCTAGCATCGGCCCATCGCCTGTCGCGATGCGAGGAATGATGCCCGGGACCAAGCCCCTGACGCCCGTTGCGCGAATTGGCTTCGGCCTGCTCTGTGTCGCTTGCGGATTGCCGCCGGCGCTCGCCGCCTTCGATCTCGGCCCCTTGCACAGCGCCGACATCAACGGCCCGCCCTGGCTCGGGCTGGTTGCCGGCGGCGTGTTCATCCTGGCGGGATTGGCCCTGATTCTTGGCGACGGCAAGCGGCAATCGGCGAACGGTCCGCGCGCCTTGCTGTTCGTCGGCACGATCTATGGCTGCTTCGCCGCGATCGCCAACTGGATCGCCTTTGGCCCCGGGCCGCGCGCGTGCTCGGTCTCATTCGCCGGGTTCTTCTTCGACGGGCCGCTCGCCGGCGAACTTTCCTGCCGCATCGGCTTCGGCATCGGCGCGGTGATGCTGAACGGTTGCCTGCTGCTGATGGCGGGCGCGGCACTGGAAAAGACGCTTGGCGCGGGCTGGACCGCGCGGGCGATGAATTTCCTCGGCCTGGCGCTGCTCGGCCTCGCGCTGGCGCCGATACTCCTGCTGCCCCTGCTCTGGCTGCTCGCGCGTGGCCTCGTCGCCGGTTATGCGGAATACCGCCGCACCGGAACCTGGCCGCGCAACGAAAACTTCATCGCCCGCAGGAAGGCGCGGCGGACGACGCCGGGTTGAGCAGCCGGCGAGGGTGAACCCCGCGCGCTCACAACCTTTGATTAACGAATAGAGTCCTAGCATCGGCCCGTCTTTCAGGCATGGCGGGGGAATTCGATGCTGCGGGAGGAGGACGGCGGACCGGCTGCGGGCAGCGGCGCGCCCTTGGAGATCGTGCAAAGCCGCGACCTCACCTTGGCCGAGGCGAAGACGCTCACCAAGGAGGTGACGCGGCGCTATGTGCGGGGCCTGCGACAGGATTTCTGGTTCCGGCTGGCGATGACCCTGTACTGCGGCGCGCTGGGCGTGGTCGGAGGCATAGCCCTCACGCTGAGCTACGGCGCCCGGCTGTTCGCGCCCGAAGTGATCTGGTGGACCGGCATCGCAGTGGTCGCCTATTTCGTCGGAGCCTCCGCCTATCGTGCCCGCTACATACGCTTCATTGCCGACGCCAATCGATCGGCGAGCCCCGCCGGGACGCGTCACGCCATCGACGATCGCGGCTACACAATCGTGCATGGCGGCACAGTCATATTCATTCCCTGGTCTGGCATCTTCGATCTCGAACACTTGCCAGCTCTGTTCCTGACCGCCACGTCGCGCGTGCAGTTCTGGGCGATCACGCCGGCCGCCTTCGAAGGCCAGGACGTCGACGCATTCTGGGCCGAACTTGAGCGGCGGTGGAAAGCGGCGAGAGGAGCAGCACATGCCGGATGAGAATGCGCCCATCCGGACCCTCCGCCAGACGCGCGCCATCAGCGCTGCCGAGCGGGAGGCCATGCAGGATCGCTGCCGGGAGCTGGCCCTTTCCCAGGCGGATTGCCGGTTCTGCAGGCATGTCACCCGGCTCTTCGAATACGGCCTGTGGCTGCTCCTGATGGTCACGCTCGGCGCGGTCGACCGCCTGCGCGCGAGCGATCCGGCGCTGGCGGTGCTGCTCGCGCTGGCGGGCTTCGGCTTGCCGCTGCTCGTGGTCGCCGGGCGCTGGCGCGGCAGGCAGTTGCAGCGCCAGTTCGAAGCCCGCGACGCTGCCGCCGGCGACAGCTACACGCTGGACGCCGCTGGCCTGCAGCGGCAGCAAGGCAATGTCACCTTCCGTTTCCCCTGGGCCGCCATCGAAGCGATGGCGCAGGACACCGACTATCTCGTCGCCCACGTCGCACCGAACTACTCCCTGCAACTGGCGAAGGCCGCTTTCGCCGGCCAGGGTGTCGAAGCCTTCTGCGCCGAGCTGATGCATCGCTGGCACACGGGCTGCGCCGCCGCAAAGGGCGCCGAATCGTGACCCATGATCACCTGCCCCTCTCCGTGCCGCTGGTCTCGCCCAACGCTGAGGCGGCGGTGAAGCTGCGCGCCGAGCTTGCCGAGATCTGCGCGCGCACTGAATCGCTCGCGGTGGAACCCGGCCCGCTCAACGAGACGGTCCTGCACGGCCGGGGAGAACTCGAGCTGGACACGATGATCGACTATCTGAAGCGCGGCCAGGGTCACGACTTCCAGGCCGGCGCACCGCAGGTCGCCTATCGCGAGGCCATCACCAAGACGATCGAGTGGGACTACACCTACAAGCGGCAGACCGGCGGGCTCGGCTACTACGCCAAGGTCAAGATCCGCATCGCGCCGGGCGCGCCGGGCAGCGGTGTCCGGTTCGACACCGCAGCCGGAGATGCCGTGCCGGCGGTATTCATTTCCGCCGTACTCAAGGGCTTGAGGACAGCGGCGAGCCAGGGCCCGATCGCTGGATTTCCTCTGCTCGACCTGCACTGCACCCTGGTTGACGGCGGCTATCACGACGTGGATTCCACGCGCGAGACCTTCGAGATTGCCGCGCGTGCGTGCCTGCGCGAGGCGCTGCCCATGGCCGGGCCAAGACTCCTGCAGCCGATGATGTTGGCCGTCGTGCTGACGCCGGAACGCTTCATAGGCGACGTGGCCGGCGACTTGAACAGCCGCCGGCCGCAGGTAAGCGACATGGCGAGCCACGGCACCGCGCAGGTCATCACGGCGACAGTGCCGCTCGCCAACATGTTCGGCTACCCCTCCGCGCTGCGCTCGATGACCAGGGGACAGGCTCAATGCGTGATGATGTTCTCGCATTACGAGGCCGTGCCCCTGCGCCCGGGGCCTGGCGACGACGATTTCCGCCCCGCGATGGCCTTGCGCTGAGACCCGCTTCACTTCGCGGCCGGCCTCGTCTATGGCTGGAGCGGGGATGGTGGCGGGGGAGAGCATGGCCAAGGACGACCAGCAGGAAGCCTTCGAGAAGGTGCTGAGCGGCAACCTGGCGCGGGTGGTCGACCTGATCAAGTTCGCCGAGACCAAGAACGCGGCGCTGCTGACCTTCGCCGCCTTCTGGATCCTGGCGCTGATCAACCTGCTGGCCAGCGGCCGCAGCCTGCCGGCCGGCTTCGCCAATGCCTTCCTGCTGGCGCTGCCGGTCTTCGCCGCGTCCGCCTTCACCTGCGTGCTGGCCTTCCTGCCCAAGATCGACCTGCAGCACCGCGAGCCGCCGGATGCGCGCTACAGGAACCTGCTGTTCTTCTCCGACATCGCGACGGTGCCGCTCGCCGAATACGAGGCGGCGGCGCGCGAGCGCTATCTGCCCGCGCCGGGCCAGGCGGCGAGTGCCGCCTATCTGCGCGACCTGGCGCGCGAGGTCGCGGTCAATGCCCGCATCGCCGAGCGCAAGTTCCGCCTGTTCCACTGGGCGGCGCGCATCCTCAGCCTGGCGGTCGCCATCCTGATCGCGCCGGGGCTGTGGCACCTGGCGCGCTGGCTGGGCGATACCGCTAGCCCCTGAAGCGCGCCTCGGCGACGCCTTTCACGCCGGGCTGGAAGGCGAAGATGCTGCCCGCCTGGCCCGCGCGTTCGCCGCCGATCCAGGCCGAGGTGACGTAGCAGATGTCGAGGTCCCTGCCGCCGAATGCCGGGCAGGTCGGCTTTTCCACCGGCATCTTCACCACGCGCTCGACCTTGCCCTCCGGATCGAAGCGGGTGACGCGCCAGCCCTGCCAGTAGGCCACCCACACGCCGCCTTCCGCATCCACCGTGGCGCCGTCGGGGAAGCCTTCCTCCACGGGCCGCTCGGCGAAGACGCGGCGATTGGCGATCTCGCCGGTCGCGATGTCGAAGTCCCAGGCCCAGACCTTGCGCGCATAGGAATCGCCGTAATACATGACGCGCCCGTCGGGGCTCCAGCACAGCGAGTTGGAGCACACGACGTTGTCGACCAGGCGCTTGCAGGTATGGTCGATGTCGAGGCGGTAGAGCCCGCCGGTCGGCAGCTTCTCCGGGTCGTGCATCGAGCCGGCCCAGAAGCGGCCCTGGCGGTCCGGCTTGCCGTCGTTGAAGCGGTTCTCGCGTCGCTCCGGCTCCGGCTCCACCACGGGCTGGAAGGCGCCGGTCGCCGGCTCGAAGAAGAAGAAGCCGGAGCGCAAGGCCACCACCAGCCCGCCTTGCGCGCGTAGCGCCAGCGAGCCGACCGCCTCCGGCGCCTGCCACATCTCGTCGCGCCCGGTGGCGGGATCGAAGCGGTGGATCTCGCGCTGCTTGATGTTGACCCAGTAGAGGCGCTGCTCCGCCACGTCCCAGAGCGGGCCCTCGCCCAGCTCCGCCCGGCAGTCGAGCACGCAGGTCACGTCGGTCATGATGGCTTCCCCCTCATTGCGCCCCTGGTTTCCCCCCGGGTTTCGCGGAGTGTGCGCGATCGGGCCGCCGCGTTCAACGGGCGGCGCCCTTGCGGCGGGCGGCGACATTGCGGTAAGCGGTTCGTCAGGGGAGCAGCGCCGCATGAAGCCCGACATCCTGTGAAACCCGACATCCTGATCGCCGTGCCGATCTATCCCGCCACCATGGCGGCGCTGGACCGGCTGTTCACCACCCACCGGTTGTTCCAGGCGGCCGACCGCGCCGCCTTCCTGAGCGGCGTGCGGGACAAGGTGCGCGCCATCGTCACCAGCGGCGGCGCGGGCGCCGATGCGGCCCTCATCAACGCGCTGCCGAAGGCGGAGATCATCGCCTGTTTCGGCGTCGGCGTGGACGCGATCGACCTTGGCGCCGCGCGGGCGCGCAACATCGCGGTCAGCAACACGCCCGACGTGCTGACCGAGGACGTCGCCGACCTCGCCCTCGGCCTGATCCTCGATTCCCAGCGCCGCATCAGCCGCGGCGACCGCTTCGTGCGCGCCGGCGGCTGGCTGAAGGGCGGGCTGGAGCTGGGCAGCGCCTTGCGCGGGCGCAAGCTCGGCATCGTCGGGTTGGGGCGCATCGGCCTTGCCACCGCGCGGCGCGCCGCGGCCTTCGGCATGGCGATCGCCTATCACGGCCCGCGCGAGAAGCCGGGCGTGCCCTATCGCTTCTTCGCCGACCTCGTCGCCCTGGCGCGCGACAGCGACATCCTGTGCCTGACCCTGCCCGGCGGCACCGGCACCCGGCACCTGGTCAACGCCGCCGTGCTGCAAGCGCTCGGGCCTGAGGGCACCCTGGTCAACGTGGCGCGCGGCTCCATCGTCGACGAGGCGGCCCTGGTCGTGGCGCTGCAAAGCGGCGCCCTGGGTGCTGCCGCGCTCGACGTGTTCGAGGACGAGCCGCGCGTGCCGGCGGCGCTGCTGGCGATGGAGAACGTGGTGCTGCAGCCCCATGTCGGCAGCGCCACGGACGAGACGCGCACCGCGATGGGACAGCTGGTGATCGACAACCTCACCGCCCATTTCGCCGGCCTGCCCTTGCCGACGCGGGTGGTCTGACCGCGATGCCGCGCAAGCCCGCACCCGTCACGCTGGCGCCGCGGAAGCCGCCCATCGTCATCGTCATGGGCGTCGCCGGCGCCGGCAAGAGCACCGTGGGCGCGGCGCTGGCCGCGGCACTCGGCTGCGCCTTCGCCGATGCCGACGAATTCCACCCGCCGGCCAATATCGAGAAGATGCGCGCCGGCCGGCCGCTGACCGATGCCGACCGCGCCTCGTGGCTGGCGGCGATCGCGGCGCGCATCGACGAGTGGCGCGCCAGGGGCGAAGGCGGCGTCATCGCCTGCTCGGCGCTGAAGCGCGCCTATCGCCGCGTCATCATCGGCAAGCGGCCGGAACTGCGCCTCGCCTATCTGCGCGGCGATGCGGCCTTGATCCGCCGCCGCCTGACCCAGCGGCGCCACCATTTCATGCCGGCCAGCCTGCTTGACAGCCAGTTCGCGACCCTGGAGGAGCCCGGCGCCGACGAACGTCCGATCGTGGTCGATGCGGCGAAATCCGCCGCCGTGCTGGCGCGCGAAATCCAGCGCGCCCTGGGCGGCGCGGCGTGATCCCCCGGCCCCCGAAGTCCCACCCAGGAACTGCAACTTCGGCTGCTACTATAAGGCGCAGGACTAGCCGTTTGCGCGATTGACAGTGCTGGCCGCGGATTGCCAGAGTCCCGCCCGCCCATGGTCCAGGAAGAGAAGCTTTCGGTCCTCTATGACTCGGCGGAGCAGGTGCGCTCGCGCGGCATCGCCGATCTGCGCGACTACTGGCAATCCAGGCTGCGCGGCCGGAAGATGCCGCATCCCGACGACATCGACCTCAAGGAGATCGCCGCGCTGCTGCCCGGCCTGATCATCACCGAATATGTCGGCGCGTCGGCGCGCGTGCGCTACCGCCTGGTCGGCGCCATCCATGCGCATTACAGCGCCAGCGATTTCACCGGCCGCTACCTCGACGAGATGGCCTGGTCCGAGATGCCCTTCGTCGCCCGCGTGCACGAGACCCTGCGCCGGACCAAGGCGCCGGTCTATGGCAGCTATCAATGGGACTTCCGCGACCATCTGCCGGGCTACAGCGAATTCGGCTTCTTCCCGCTGTCGCGGGACGGGCAGACCGTCACCGACGGCATCGGCTTCGACGATTGCTCCGAGTTCGAGCAGGTGCTGGACCGCGCCCGCTAGGGTCTGTACTCAATTGCAACTAACATATTGAAAATGAATCAATCTGATTCCTGTAGCGATGAGTCGACAGTGAGTCAGATCAACGAGTTGGCGTCTATTGAGTCCAGACCCTAGGCCCCGGCGGGCATCGCCGGTCACCCCGCCCGCCGGCCCGCCCGGGGATCGGCCGCGGCCCGGTATTCCTTCGACAATGCCGGCGCTCCGATCGGCTGCCGGCAAGCGGCAATCGGCCGCAACCCGCGCATTTTCAGTGGCTTGTCACCCAAGGGTCAGGTTTGTAGGCTTAGAAGACTAGACACGGCCGCCGTCCGGGACCGCTTGGGTAAGGTCAGGGGCGCGGTTCGCGGGCAGGCGAGGCGCCGGGAGCGGGCGCAGCTCGCCTTTTGCATTGGAGAGGGTTCACATGGCTGCTGTCGCTGTCGACTATCGTGACTATCTGCCGCTGGTCCGGCAGTTGGAGCAGCAGGGCTATCTCCGCATTCCGATCGCCGAGCAGACGCGCCAGACGCTGGACCGCTGCTTCGATCTCGCCAACCACTATTTCGCGCAATCGCCGGCGGAGAAGCAGCGTTTCGCCCGCCCCGAGATCGTCGAGGGCTATCGCGAACTGGGCCCGGAATATTCCCAGGTGCCGGAGCGGCCGGACCTGACCGAATCCTTTTCCGCCTGGAACCGCAACCGCGAGCGGAGCGACCTTGAGGGCTGGGCCGCGGCCTGCCCGTTCCACGCGGCGTTGCGCGCGGCCGGCGATTCGCTGGAGGTGATCACCCGGGCCATGTTCAAGGCGATGGCCGAGACGTGGTCACCGGGCGCGCCGGAGCTGCGCTTCTATCGCGGCACCTATGTGCAGCTGAACTACTACGAGCCGGCCCGGCACAGCCGCGAGTTGCTGCAGGATTCGCACGAGGACGGCCACCTGATCACCGTGCTGCGCAGCAACGCGCCGGGCCTCGAGCTCGACCTGCCGGGCGGCGTCCTGCCGATCGAGACCAACGGCAACGACCTGGTGATGATGCCGGGCGCGCTGCTGTCCCTGATGACCGGCAACAAGATCAAGCCGTGCTATCATCAGGTGCGCAACAACCACCGCACCACGCCGCGCTGCTCGATGATGTATTTCGTCAATCCGGAGATCGACCAGGTGCTGAAGCCCTGGATCAGCAACGAGACCAATGCCGGCATCGACATCATCGAGCGCGCCAACGCGGCGCCGAAGCAGTTCGGCATGCCGACCCTGGAAGACAGCCTGACCGGCCACGCCGAGACCCGCGCCCACAGCTTCGCCGGCGCGGCGCAATAGCGCCGCGCACGACTTCCTCCCTGGGCGGCGCAATAGCGCCGCGCACGACTTCCTCCCTGGGCGGCGCAATAGCGCCGCGCGCGACCTCCTCCTGGGCGACGCAACAGCTTCGTGCGCAATTTCTCCCGGGCGGCGCTCGCCGCGTCCGCTCGGGCGGTTCCCGTTCAGATCATGTGACGGTCGCGCAGCCGCGCCGCGTCGAGGGCGCGGCGGATCTGCGGGCCGAGCGGGCTGAGGCCGATCGGCTGCGCATGCACCCGCTGCAGGAAATGCACGTCGGGATAGGAATTGCCCTCGAGGATCACCGGCCCGGCCGGCGTCAGCGCGATGTCCCAGCCCACCAGCATGCGGTCGGCGAAGACGCGCTGCGCCTGCTCGGCCAGAGCGCGAATCCGCGGCCAGTCCGGCAGCAGCCGGCCCACGACCTGCGCGCCGGTCACCGGGTGGCGATCGCTCCAGCAGCCCGGCCACAAATCCTTGTCGTTGCACATGCGCCCCAGCCGCCCGCTCGCCAGGTCGATGATGGCCGCGTGCTCGCGCTTGCTGTGCCAGCGCGGCTCCAGCTTCGAGATCACCCGCAGCATCGCGTGGGTGGTGAGCGGCGCGCCGCTTTCGTCCGTGCTGGTGATGACGCGCAGCGCGATCAGCGACTGCTCCGCCAGGTCGGCGATCGCCGGATGATTGGTCAGCATCTCCTGCAGCAGCATGTCGCGCTTCAGCGACGCGCGCCGCAGGTGATCGAACAGCGCGTCGCGGCCCCAGATCGCCCCCTGCTTGGTGCGCCAGGTGAGCGGCGCCACGCGCTGCAGCCACAATGAGCTGCGCGCGCCGCGCCATTGCCGCGGCTTGATGAACAGGTCGCGGTCGAGCGCCGCCTCGTCCGCCGCCTCCAGCCAGCCCAGCACGCCGGCGCTGGCGTGAATCAGGATTCGCGGCGTCGGCAGGCCGTGGCTACGGCAGCAGGCATGGAAGGCCAGCTTGTCGCCGAGATTGACCCGCGCGCCATGCGGCTTCGGCTGCAGCTTGTGCAGGCGGCGCAGCAGGCCGTTGCCGATCTCGAAGCGGCTCAGCGCGTGATCCGCCCAGTGGCGCCGCTCCGGCCGGTAGAGCTCCAGCGTCTGATACACGATGGGATCGATGCCCTCGCCCCAGCCGAGACGCAGCATGTCGATCGCCTGCAGCGGCAACGGCCGGCCGGCTGCCGCGATGGCGCGGCCGAAGCGCCACAGGCACCACAGCGTGCGGACCAGGAACATGCTTGGCCGCACCGCCTCGACATAGAAGCGCGCGGTGAAGCGGCCGCGCAGCGTGCCGCGCCGCACATAGCGGCGCAGGTCCTGCCGCGCGCGCCGGCCGAGCGGGCCATCCAGGCGATATTCGGCCGGCTGGTCGGGCGTCGCGCCGGCCGTGCCGATCCCCGTTAAGCCATCCGGCCCGCTTTCGAGGCGGATGGCGCGCAGCACGAAGATGGCGGCGCCGGCGACATAGAGCTGCAGCGACAGGAACGTCGACAGGTCCTGGATCGCCTCGACCACGTCGGGGCCGAGGCGCGCCGCGAGACTTCCGGTCTCGCCGACGTCGACCAGCGTGGAAAACACCTGCAGCGCGAAGCCGGCCCAGACCAGGCGCCGCACCAAGGCCGGGAAATGCTCCAGCCGGGTGACGAACCAGAGCGCCGTCAGGGTGGCGAGCAGGAACAGACAATCGTTGAGGTTGTCGATGCCGAGCCGGGTCTCGATGCGCTCGGTCCACGGGCCGCCGAAGGCGGCGATGCTGGCGATGCCGAGCAGCAGCAGCGCGAACTGCCACAGCCGGCGCGCCGTCCGGCTGGGCGCGCCGAGGGCGAGCCGCACGCCGACCAGGGCCACGCCGACCAGCCCGACGATTCCGGCCAGGCTGTCCACCGCCCAATCGGCCGCCGGCGAATGCAGGGCGGCGAGCAGGACCGCCAGCACCGTGGTGGCGCCGAAGACGGCGAGCGCGCGCTGGTTGGGCAGGGCTGTCTTCATGGCGGGGTCGTCTTCATGCCGGAGGGAGCTTCATCGCGGGAAATCTTCATGGTCTGGTCATGGTGCTGCGCCCCGAGCCGATATCGGTGCGCCAGCGCCGGACGGGGCATACCGCGCCGTCCATCCCAAGTTTCCCGGCCGTTTCGGTCATCGCGGGACCCTTTGCGCCGGGCGCGCCCGCGGCGGAGTTCTCCTTGGCGAGGTTCCCCTTGGCGAGGTTCCCCGTGGTGAAGTTCCTGGGCGCTGCGTCCGGCCGGTCCCTGTGTCCGCCCCCGCGGCAATCCGATGCGGCGCATTAGGCCCCGGGTCGCTGACGCGACGCTGACGACGGGTCGCGAACGCGTCGCGCCGGGCGGCGGGAGGCGCTACCATGGCGCATGCCGAGTCGCACCAACCCGCTGCGGGCGATCGAAAGCTTCAACCGCGGCCGCCTGCCCAGCCTGCTGGCGCTGAAATACCGCAAGATGGCGGCGACCCCGTTCGGCTATTTCCGCGGCACCAATCACCTGTTCCACACCGCCTGGCCGGGCCAGGCCTGGCTCGAGCGCATGCCGGCGGTGTGGCTCAACGGCGACCTGCACCTGGAGAATTTCGGCACCTATCGCGGCGACAACCGGCTGGTCTATTTCGACGTCGGCGATTTCGACGACGGCTGCCTGGGCCCGGCGGGGCGCGACCTGGCGCGCTTCCTGGTCGGCCTGTCGCTGGTCGCGCGCGAGCTCGGCCTCGGCCGCAGCGAGGGCGCGCTCGCCCGCATCTTCCTGGCCGCCTATCGCGGCGCGCTGGCCGGCGGCAAGGCGCGCTGGATCGAGCGGCGCACCGCGACCGGCCTCATCGGCATGCTGCTGAAGGATCTCGAGCGCCGCACCCAGGCCGACCTGCTGCTGAAACGCACGCTGGTGAAGAAGCGCGGCCGCCGCCTGCGCGAGGACACCGGCAAGGCGCTGAAGCTGCCCAAGGCGGAGCGCGAAAGGGTCATCGCCTTCATGGAGCGCTTCGCCCGCCACCGCGCCGATCCGGATTTCTTCACCGTGCTCGACGTGGCCCAGCGCGTGGCCGGCGTCGGCGCGCTCGGGCTGCCGCGCTACGTGGTGCTGATCCGCGGCAGCGGCCGGCCCGACGGCGCCGCGCTGGTCGACCTCAAATGCCAGACCGGCTCCACCCTGCTGCCGCTGATGCGCCAGCACCAGATGCGCTTCGCCAGCGAGGCCGAGCGCGTGGTCGAGATCGAGAACCGCATGCAGGCGGTCGGCCCCGCCTTCCTCGCCGCGGTCAGGATCGGCGGCCGCGCCTTCACCCTGCGCGAGCTGCAGCCCAGCGCCGACAAGCTCGACCTCGAGGCGGCGCAGCCCGATGCCGCCGAGCTCGAGGCGGTGGTGTGGTCGATGGGCGAGCTGACCGCCTGGGCGCAGCTGCGCTCGGCCGGACGCGACGGCTCGGCCAGCATCGACGACCTCATCGCATTTGCGAAAAATGCCGACCCGTTCAACCGCCTCGCCGCGCTGTCGCGCGACTGGGCGCGCCAGATCGAGCGCGACTGGCGCGATTTCCGCGCCTCGCCGCTGGCGAGTTGGGCGTCACGCAACGCGCCATTTTCGTACGATTGACAGCGCTCCGGTGTGGACTGGCCGGCACGTCAATCCAGACCGAAAGCGTCCCGCACCTCTTCCGTAAGATACAGATCCGCGAGGCCCGAGCAGTGAAACGGCCTGCCGTCTTTCACGGCCTGCTCGTGTTCCTTGATGGCGGCGGCGAAGACGGCCATGATCTTGCGCGTCGCCTCCACGTTTGCCTGCTCTCCCTTCCCCGCAAAGTATTGCTGGGCGTCCGTCAGCCACCGCACCATACCGCCGCCGATCCGCGAATCGCTGCAGGCCAGGTTCCCGAGACCAACGGCGATTTCATCGATTTTCTGGGGCGTAGCGCGTGTTTCCTCATCGACGACAGCATCGACGATCTCCGGAACGGTCCCTTGCGTGAGCGCCAGGTATCCGTATGTCGCCGCGCTCATGCTGCTGTCGGCTATCGTGGCACGGTCGACGGTGGCATCGGAGACCCACACCCCGTCCAGCGTCAATGCTTCTCCGGTAGTGCGCGAGAGGTCGGCACCCCGCAATGAGGCTCCGCTCAGGTCGACCCGTGTCAGCTGGGCGCAGTCGAGGTCAGCGTCCGCCAGGGTGACGCCTTGCAGATTCGCATCGATAAGGCTCGCCTGTCGCAGCGTCGCGCCGGTGAGGTCCGCGCCCGACATATCGGCCCAGCTGAGATCCGACCGATTGAGCGCCGTCTTGACCAGTTGCGCGTCGACCATGTCCGTGCCCTGCAAATGCGTGTTGCGCATCGAGGCCTCGCCCAGGTCAACCCGCTCCAGCGAGGCATCCTGCAGATAGGCGTCGTCCAGCATCGCCCCGTTCAGCGCCGCTCCATCGAGCCATGCCCACTGCAGTTTGGCTTCTTCGAGGTTGGCGCCTTGCAGTTGCGCGTTCACGAGATCGACGCCGTAGAAGACGGCATCCTTGAAATCGGCAAAGCGGAAGCTGCGGCCCCTCAGGCGCAAGCCGACGGCGCGCAGCTGTGTCTGGCGCAGGCGGAACTGGAATTCTTCGGTTTCGGCGTTCGGCATCGCCGCAGCCCTTGCCGCCTCGTCCGGACCCGCGGCCCCCGCCACCGAGTCGGGTTTTCCAGGCCGCGGTTCGCTCTGATAGAGCGGCTTGCAGCCAATGTCCTTCTTGGGGTTGGCGACTTTCCTCAGCGGTTCGCCGAGAACGACGCTTGCCTTCTGCAGATCGAGCGTGAGGGGGCCGGAGATTTGAATTGTGTTGCTGAGGCGCAGATAGCGGCATCCCCAGTCCGCAAGTGGACAAAGGTAGGTGTCCAGCAGGTTGCAACCCTTGAAGAGTGGCCAGACATAGACGTCCCGCCACGTCGGGATGATCATGTGGCCGTGTTCATCCCGGTCGCCGATCGAGCAGCTTCCGTCCTCGAAGGAATTGTCCCATTGCTGCGGAGTGGCGTCGCTCTTCGTATATCGGGCATAGGCATTGGATTCCACCCAGCGCACATCTCGCACCATCGCCCCGGCGCTTGGCGGATTGGCGTTCAGCGTGCCCAGGCACAACAGCACTGCCATGAGCGCGATTCCTGGGTGAAAATGCAGGATCGCCGCTCGGCGCTGGCGCATCTGCCAGAAGTACCAGATCAGGAACAAGGCATCGATCGCCAGCGCGACTTTCTGCGCAAGGATGATCGGCCAGCTTTGATAGCGAACGAAGCTGATTTGCAGGGCAAGCAGCACAAACAGCGGAATCCAGACGATGGAGATCCAGGCAATGACGCGGCGCATTCGGCTGCCTTGCCGGGTCCGGACATTCTCGCCGAGCGCATACGCCTCGACCGCCCCATGAACGCGGGCGCGCTGATGCGCCTGTTCGATCGGATCGAGGCCGGAATCGCGGAGCGTGGTGGTTAGCAGATGCCACCTGGCATCGGTCAAATCGAGCTGGATCAGCGCGCCGATATGGAAGAACACCAGGATGATCGGGGCAAAGAGATGGGCGATCGAAACCGATACGCGGACGCCAAGGGTCGGGGCCAGCTCGATCGAATCGAGCAAGATTGCCTGATCGCTGGTGCCCACGACCATCGCCGCCATGACCAGGGCGGTGAATAGCATCCCTCCGACCAGAGCGCGCGCATGGTCCGACGCGTTGTTTACCGACTGGACGAAGTGCTCGATCTTGTCTGCCGGGTCCGCCATGCTCCCGATCCGTCTTGCATCCAGTCCGTATCAATCACAACCTATGATAACATGAATTTCCGTAAAATGCGGGCTTTACGTGTCCACGGCGGCGCCCCAGCCAATGGCCTCAAATCGTCAGATCCGGCATTGTTGATGGGCAACGCCGCGCCTGAAGCCATGACTTTTGCCGCCGAATCGGGAACAATGTCCTCGAAAGAGCTGTGGGCGGTTGGTCGGTGGGGCGACATCGGGGGATGAGCCGGCGACCGGGTTCGAGATCGCGTGGATAAGGCCGCGGGAATGATCGACGCTACGCCCCTCACCTATGCCGCCGTCGCGATCATCGCGGTGCTGCTACCGCTCGCCCTCTATGGCGCGGTGGCCTTGTGGCGCAATCGCCGGGCCGCGCCGCCCGCCGCCGACCGGGTCTTGATCGACCGGGCTTCGATTGACCGGACCGCGGCCGATCCCTGGGCGGGTCTGCCCATCGCCATCGCCGGGTTCGACGCCGAGGACCGGCTGATCGGCGCCAGCGCCAGCTTCCGCGCCGAGCTCGGCCTGCGCCATGTCGACCTCGCCGACGTGTTCCGCCCCGGCATCGCCGCCCAGGCCCTGTTCGACGCCTGGGCGCAGCGCAGCGGCGGGCGCCTGGGGCCGCTTACCGCCATCGCCACCCTCCCGGCGCACGAGCTGATCTGGCCCGATCTGCCCAACATGGCGGGGCATCGCCTGGCCTGCATCGCGCTGCACGATCCGCGCGGCACGCAGTACCGCCTGCTGGTCGACCCCGCGATCCTCAACTGGGCGGCCCCCGGCCCGGCCTTGCCGGGCCGCAGCCAGGTCGAGGCCTCCGCCGAGGCGCGCGCCATGGCGGCGCGCAACGCCGTGCCCGCCTCGGCGCTGTCCTCCATCACCATCGGCGTCGCGCTGTGCGACGCGGCCAGCCCGGACATCTCCATCCTCTACGTCAACCCGGCCTTCGCCCGCATCACCGGCTACGAGCCGCAGGAGGTGATCGGCGCGCCGCTGCGCTTCCTCAACGCCAAGGGCACGCCGCCGGACCAGGCGGAGAAGCTGGAGCGGGCGCTGGTCCAGCGCCGCGCCGCCAACCTGCTGCTGAAGAGCCAGCGCAAGGACGGCAAGCCGTTCTGGAACGACATGCATGTCAATCCGATCGTCGAGGCGTCCGGCGAGATCACCCATGTCGTCGCCTTCATCACCGACGCCTCGCCCCGCATCCGCGCCGAGGAGAACCTGCGCGAGGCCAAGCGCCAGGCCGAGATCGCCAACCGCGCCAAGTCGGATTTCCTCGCCAATGTCAGCCACGAGCTGCGCACGCCGCTCAACGCCATCATCGGCTTCTCCGAGATCATCAAGATGCAGATGTTCGGCGCCATCGGCCAGGCGCTCTATGCCGAATACGCGCGCGACATCCATTCCAGCGGCCAGCATCTGCTCGCCATCATCAACGACATCCTCGATCTGTCGAAGATCGAGGCCGGCCGCTTCCAGCTGCATCCCGAGCCGGTGCCGGTGGCCGAGCTGTTCGACGATTGCGTGCGCCTGGTGCATGAGCGCGCCAACGCCGCCGGCCTGAAGCTGGTCCGCAACATCGACCCGGGCCTGCCGGCGCTGTTCGCCGACAAGCGCGCCGCCAAGCAGATCCTGATCAACCTGCTCGGCAACGCCATCAAGTTCACGCCCCAGGGCGGCCAGGTGACCCTGGCGGCGGAGCCGGGCGAGGACGCGCTGGTGGCGCTGTCGGTGGCCGATACCGGCATCGGCATTCCGCCCGAGCACATCGCCACCGCGCTTGCCGCCTTCGGCCAGGTCGACAATCCGCTGAGCCGCGCGCAGCAGGGCACCGGCCTTGGCCTGCCCATCGTGAAGTCGCTGGTCGAGCTGCATGGCGGCCGCTTCGCCATCGAGAGCGAGGTGGGCAGGGGCACCAAGGTGATCGCCCAGCTGCCCGCCTATACCGGCCAGCCGCGCGAGGTGATCGGCGCTGGCGAGCCGGCCCAGCCGGCGGTGCTGGCGCCCAGCGCGCAATGACGACGACGCCCGCACCCATGCCGCGCCTGCTGGTGCCGTTCCTCAATCTCGGCCACGCCCTCACCCATCTCATCATGCTGATCTTCCCCACCGCGGTGCTGGCGCTGGGGCCGCAATGGAACCTCTCCTACGACCGGCTGGTGCCGGCCTCGCTCGGCGGGCTGATCGCCTATGGCGCGGGATCGCTGCCGGCCGGCTGGCTCGGCGACCGCTGGAGCCGGCGCACGCTGATGGCGCTGTTCTTCCTCGGCACCGGCGCCGGGGCGATGCTGGCCGGCCTGGCGCGCACGCCGTGGGAGATCGGCGGCGCGCTCGCCGTCGCCGGTCTGTTCGCGGCGATCTATCACCCGGTCGGGCTGTCGCTGCTGGTGGCCGACCCGGCCAGGCTCGGCCGCACGCTGGGCCTGAACGGCGTGTTCGGCAATCTCGGCATTGCCGGGGCGGCGCTGGTCACCGGATTGCTCTGCGACGCCTTCGGCTGGCGCTGGGCCTTCATCGCGCCCGGCCTGCTGTCGATCCTGGCCGGCCTCGCCTTCCTGGCCCTGGTCCCGCCGCTCCCGCGGCCCAGGCCGGCTCCCCTGGCGGCGGAGGGCCCGCGCGCGGAACAGCGTTTCCCGCTCTATCTGGCGGCGGCCCTGCTGCTGTTCATCGTCTGCGATTCGCTGGTCTTCAACGCCACCACCATCGCCCTGCCGAAGGTGGCCGAGTACCACCTGGCCGGCCTGCTCGCCAACCCCGCCGGGATCGGCGGCATCGTCTCCGCCGTCTTCGCCGTCGCCGCCCTGGCGCAGCTGTGGATCGGCCACCTGATCGACCGCGTTCCGCTGCCGCGCATCTTCCTGCCGCTGGCGGCGGCGCAGATCGCGGCCTTGCTGGCGACCGGCCTTGCCGAGGGGCCGTATTTCGTCGCCCCGGCGGTGGCCACCATGTTCATCGTCTTCGGCCTGATCCCGATCAGCGACGCGGTCATCGCCCGCAACGTCGGCGACGCTTGGCGCGCGCGCGCCTACGCCGTGGGCTATGTCGTCGCCTTCGGCGTCGGGCCGGCCGCCGTGCCGCTGATCGCCGCGCTCTACGATGCGCGGCGCGGCTTCCCGCTGCTGTTCCCGGTGCTGGCGGCGATCGCCGGCGGCACGCTGCTGGCCGCGCTGGCGGTGGCCGCACAGCAGCGCCGCGCCCTGAGCGGGGCGCAATCCGGGACCTGATGCGGGTTGCGCGGCGGCGCGGGTCGGGGCGCCGACGGCCTGCGCGGGCGCGGCCGCGGCCGCCGGCGGCGCGTCGAGCAGTTCGCGCAGGGCGCGCGCGAGCTCGGCCTTGCGGTGCGGCTTCGCCAGCAGGCGAACCGCGCGCAGGTCCGCGTCGCCCCCCGCCCCGTGATCGCCCGGGAAGCCGGACATCAGCAGCACCTTGATCCGCGGCCAGCGCGCCATGGCCAGGCGGGCCCCGGCACGCCTTCCAGACGCACCCAGCCCGCGTCCCACCTTCCGGAACAGGCTTGAAAACTCAAGAGCGCGCAATTGTTCAGCGTGACGCGGATCGGCGCAACAAAGCCGGCCCGTCATCGCTCCGCATGGCCGCTCGGCAAATGGCCTGAGCCGAACGACAGCGGCGACAAGGCAAGGCGCGGCTGCGGCTAGCCCATCCTCACCAGGTCGAGGGGCTGGGCGACGCCGCCGACCTCCACCTGGGCCAGGACGCGGTAGGCCGCGCGCGGTGCGAAGCCCTGGGCCAGCGCCGCGTCATAGGTCTCCTTCAGCGCCAGCGCGCGGCAGCCGAGCGCCTTGTTCTGCTTCTCCAGCTTGGCGGAGAGGTTCACCGCGTCGCCGATCACGGTGTATTCCAGCCGCGTCGCGTCGCCGACCGCGCCGGCGATGATGCGGCCCGAGGCGACGGCGCCGTTGATGACCAGGGGCGGGCGTCCGACCGCCTCCTGCGCCTGCACCCACTCCGCCGCCGCCTGCATGCAATCCTCCAGCGCGCGCAGGGCCCGCGCCGCGTAGTCCTCCTGCATCCGGGTGGCGCCGAAGGTCGCCATGATGCCGTCGCCGAGGAACTTGTCGATCGAGCCGCCGTGGCGCTGGATGATCGGCACCATCTGGCGCTGGTAGTCGGCCAGCACGCCCATCACCTCCTGCGGGCTGGCGGTGGCGGCGAGCCTGGTGAAGCCGCGCACGTCGAGATTGAGGATCGCCGCCTCGCGCGCCTCGCCCTCGCCGGCGGTCAACTGGTGGCCGTCGCGGCTGATATGCCGGGCGATCTCGGGCGAGAAGAAGCGCGACAGGTTCTCCTGCGCGTGGCTGCCGGTCACCGCCTGGGTCATCATCCGCCGGGCGCCGTGGATGGCGAAGGCCAGGATGGTGGTGACGGCGAGGATGGTGATGATCTTGTCGAACTCGGCGCCGAGCAGCACGGAATTCGACGTCATGTAGTGGATGTAGTCGCGGGTGATCATGTTGTCGCCCGGGGTGACCGAGATGGCATAGCCGACCATCGCCAGCCAGCCGAGCGCCGCGGCGAGCCCGGCCAGCACGACGTAGCGCACCTCGAAGCGCAGCGCGCGGAGCGCGATGAAGATGTAGACGTATTGCTGGGTCGGCGCCTTCAGGTAGAACGACGCCGGCTGCATGTATTGCAGGTGGAAGCTCCAGATCAGGCTGTAGAGCAGCGCCATGTCGATGACGATCGACCCCGCCAGCAGCACGAAGCCCATGCGGATGCGGTAGGCCATGACGATGCGGATGATGGTCGCCGCGAAATAGGCGCCGATCGCGGCCGGGGTCAGCAGCCAGATCTCGGTGTTCATCGGCGCGGTCTGCCGCGCCAGGCCGTAGAGCACGCCGAAGGTGCAGATGATGGCGAGCTGGATCCAGCCGATCATCCGCTCGCTGCTGTCCTGCAGCCGCGTGATGCGCTCGCGCACCACCGGCGGCAGGTCGGCATTGGCATCCCGGTCCCGGGCCATCATCGCCAACAGACGCATCCAGCCATCCTTCGGCCAAAACCATCGCAGCGCGGTCTCGCCCGCCGCCGAATATGCCATGTCGCACCTCTCTGCGGCTTACACATAGCCGAGAGGCCGATGCCTTTGGGTTATCGTTTCTCCGCCTGGCGCTTCTCCAGCCACAGGCTGGTGACCGGCCCGGCCGCCGCCGGCAGCTGGCCCAGCGGCCCGCCGGCGATGCGGTCGCGGAAGCGGCTGGCCGCATAGTGGCTGGCGAAGACGACGCGCCAGCCGCCGCCCAGCATCAGCGCCGCCACGGCCGATTGCTCGTTGTAGCCGCGCCATTCCCACGCCGCCGGATAGGAATCGGGCAGGAAGATGTCGTGGAAATGCACCAGCACGCCTTCCGGCAGGCGCGGCAGGATCTCGGTCAGCACCAGCTCCACGTCGCTGCCCGGCATCAGGATGTGGCTGGAATCGACGAACAGCATGTCGCCCTCCGCCAGCGTGTCGAACAGCGCGCGGTCGGCCGCCTGCAGGGTGGCGCGCTCGAAGCGGATCGGCAGCTTGGAGAGATCGGCGCGCGGCTGCGGGTCGATGGCGATGAGCTCGGTGGCAAGCCCGCCATCGGCGATGGCCCGGCAGGCGAAGCGGGTCGAGTGGCCGGAGCCGATCTCGATCAGGCGCCGCGGCGCGCGGGCGCGGACCAGCGTGTAGAGCATCGCCGCGTCGAGGCCGCAGAACCAGTCCTGGTTCCAGCGCGGCTGCGGCGCCGGCGCGGCGGCTTCGATCTTCAGCAGATCCGCGCCAAGCGATTCCAGCGCCTCGAGCGCCGCCTCCATCGCCGGCTCCGCCGCCGCATAGGCGCGCACCGCCGCCTCGTAGCGTCCCGGCGCCGTGACCGCGCGCGCGCGGGCATAGGGAATGAAGAAGCCCTTGCGGTCGAGCCCGGTGACCGTGTCGAGCCCGAAACACAGCCGCCGCCACCAGGTGCGCAGAGTCATGATAGTGGCCCTCCTCGCGTCACCTCTCCTTCCCCCCTTGCGGGGGAAGGCAACGAAGCCTTGGCGAGCGGAGCGAGCCTAGGCGAAGTCGGAAGGGGGGTCGCACGTCCTGCGGACGCGCATCGCCGGAGGCGATACAGGCGAAGGCTCCTGATGGATAGACCCGGCGCTGCAGCACCCCCCTTCCCAACCTTCCCCCGCAAGGGGGGAAGGGGTTCACCGAGCACGGCAGCAAGCGCATGCGATTCCCTACAGCGCGATCTCGAGCCCCTCGCGGGCGACGAGGGTGCCGGGGCGGGCGGCCTCGGCGTCGCGGGCGATGCGGTCCATGAAATCGTCGTCGTGGCTGGGATCGTGGTGGAAGACCACCAGGCGGCCGACCTTGGCGGCGTCGGCGAGGCGCGCGCCCTCCTGCCAGGTCGAGTGGCCCCAGCCCTCGAACTTCGGATATTCCTCGTCCGTGTAGGTGCAGTCGTAGATCATGTAATCCGCGCCCTCGACCAGGTGCAGGATCAGGGGGTCGGGATGGCCCGGCTCATGCTCGCAATCGGTGATGTAGCAGAGCGAGCGGCCGCCGAAATCGATGCGGTAGCCGGTGGCCCCGTTCGGATGGTTGAGCGGCGTGGTGCGGATGGTGACGCCGGGGCGCGGCGTCAGCGTGTCGCCGGCGGCGAAATCGTGGTAGTCGGGCCGCGAGGCGAAGACGTCGAGCGGCACCGGGAACAGCGGCTCCACCATCATGCCGCTGATCGCGTCGCGCAAGGTGGTGCGCGGCTTCAGGTGCCCGGCCCACAGGCGCAGATTGCTGGCCGGCTGGTAGAGCGGCGCGAAGAACGGCAGGCCGACGATGTGGTCGAGATGGGTGTGGGTGAAATAGATGTCGGCGTCGATCGGCGATTCCGCCAGCAGCTTCTGCCCCAGCGGCCGCATGCCGCTGCCGCCGTCGAGGATCAGCAGGTATTTGCCGCAGCGCACTTCGATGCAGGAGGTGTTGCCGCCATAGCGGACGTATTCCGGCCCGGGGCAGCTGAGCGACCCGCGCACTCCCCAGAATCGTGCCGTGAAGCGCGCCGTATCGGCTGCCGTCGTCACCTGTTCAACTCCCGGCGTCCCCGGTACACGCGACGGCCGCACCCACGGCCGGAACGATAAACCGCCCTGCTATCCCGTGCCGCGATCGGCTCCGGCGCATCCCGCTAGGCGGCGCGGGGGGATGATGGCATTGTTTCGCGGCCCAGGAAAAGGGGAATGTTTTATGGCGCAAGAGCCTGAACCGGCTCGAAAAACCTTGTGGCGCGGGGTGGCTCTCGGACTCGGGCTCAGCTGCTTCGCCGCCTACCAGCAATTCAAGTTGCCGCCGGTTCTGCCCGACCTTCTGCGCGAATTCCCGCATGGGCCCGCCATCGCCGCCGGCTTCATGTCGATCTACGCGCTGATCGGCCTGCTGGTTTCACAGCCGCTCGGCCGCTGGCTGCAGGGCGCCGAAAGCCAGGCCGGGCTCGGCCAAGCCGGGGTGAAGTCGCATCTGGGCCTGGGCCTGGCCCTGGCCGGGCTACTCAGCGCCGCCGGCAGCGCCCTCGGCCTGCTGTGGCCGCAAAGCGCCGCCTTGTTCCTCGGCGGCCGCGGGCTCGAGGGCCTCGCCTTCGCCATCTGCGCCATCGCCGGGCCGGCCATCGCGGCGCAATCCGCGGCGCCCCGCGACCTGCCGCTGGTGACCGGCCTGCTCGCCGGCTGGATCCCGATCGGCCAGATCGCCGGCGCGCTCGCCGCCTGGGCGATTCCCGATTGGCGCTTCCTCTGGCTCATCGGGCTGGCGCTCGGCCTGCTGCTGGCCCTGTTCGGCCGGCGCGGCGCCAGCGCGGCGCAGCGCCGCGCCCTGCCGCCGGAGGTCCTGTCGTCGCGGCAGAAGCGCCTGCTGTGGCTCGGCGGCTCCATCTTCCTGCTGTGGTCGGGGCAGTATTTCGCCTTCATGACCTGGCTCACCTCCTATCTGGAGCTGCGCTACGGCCTGTCCCTCCGCGAATCTATCGGCGCCTATCTGCTGCCCGTGGTGGTGCTGCTGGTGTTCAACGTGGCGACCGGCTGGGCGCTCGGCCGCGGGCTGAAGCTGCTGCACACGCTGATCTTCGCCCTGTTGTCCCAGGCGGTGGTGTGGGCGGCGGCCCCTTTCGCCGACGGCTGGCCCGGCATCGCCCTGCTGGCGCTCTATGGCATCGGCGCCGGCGTGGTGCCGACCTGCCTGTTCCAGCTGCCGCACCGCATCGTCGGCGGCGCCGCGCGGGCCGGGGCCTATGGCATCGTCATGGCGGCGCGCAATGTCGGGGTGTTCTGCGGCCCGCTGGTGCTCGGCCTGCTGGTCAAGGGGCCGGCGGACTGGCCGCTCGGCTTCGGCATCTTCACCGCCGTCACCCTCGGCGCCATGGGCCTCGCCATCCTGCTGCGCGTGCTGATCGGCCCGCCACCCGGTGCGATCATGGCCCAATCGTGACTGCCCGCGCATGACCTACACGACGACCATCTACTATGTGTCGCAGCCGCTCTGGCCGCTCGCCTATCTGGCCGGCGTTGCCTTCGTGGCGGCGCTGGCGCGCGGCTTTTCCGGTTTCGGCGGCGCGCTCATCTTCGTGCCTCTGGCAAGCGCCGTCTTCGGCCCCCAGGTGGCCGCCCCGATCCTGATGCTGGTCGACGGCGTGCTGCAGCTCACCTTGATGAAGAACGCCTGGCGCATCGGCGCGCGCCGCGAAGTGGGCATCATGGCGCTGGGCGCGCTGGCCGGCATTCCGCTCGGCGTGCTGGCGCTGAAGCATCTCGACCCTGTGGTGCTGCGCTGGGGCATTTCCGGCCTCACCATCGCCATGCTGGCGCTGCTGATGTCGGGCTGGCGCTATCACGGCCAGCCGCGGCGGCCGCTCACCGTCGGCGTCGGCTTCCTCTCCGGCCTGCTCTCCGGCGCCATCCAGGCCGGCGGCCCGCCGGTCGTCGCCTATTGGCTGGGCGGCGGCAACGCGGCCGCCACCATGCGCGCCAACATCATCCTGTTCTTCTTCTGCACCTCGATCGCCTCCGGCCTCACCTATCTCGCCGCCGGGCTGCTCGATGCGGGAGTCGTGATCCTCGCCCTGGCGGCGATGCCGGGCTACGCCCTTGGCCTGTTCCTCGGCACCCGCATGTTCCGCCTGGCCAGCGAACTGACCTTCCGCCGCGCCTGCTACACGCTGATCGCCGCCGCCGCGGTCATCTCGCTGCCGGCGCTCGATTCCATCCTGCGCTAGACGCTTCCGCCGCCGGCGAGATGATCGCGGCGGCGGGCCAGGCCGGACGACGCCGTCCCGCCCGCTTGACTCCTTTTTCCCGGTTGTGTACTGATCGGTACAAATTGGACCGAACGGTACATAAAGGATCGCCCATGTCCCGCCCGCCCCTGCCGCCCTTCACCCGCGAGACCGCCCTGCAGAAGGTGCGCATGGCCGAGGATGGCTGGAATTCCTGCGACCCGGAGCGCGTCTCGCTCGCCTATACCGAGGACAGCCAGTGGCGCAACCGCGCCGAGTTCCCGCGCGGCCGGGCCCAGATCGTCGAGTTCCTGAAGCGCAAATGGGCGCGCGAATTGGAATACCGCCTGATCAAGGAGCTCTGGGCCTTCGCCGACAACCGCATCGCCGTGCGCTTCGCCTATGAATGGCGCGACGATGCCGGCAACTGGTTCCGCTCCTACGGCAACGAGAACTGGGAATTCGATGCCGAGGGCCTGATGCGGCTGCGCTTCGCCAGCATCAACGACTTGCCGATCAAGGAAGCCGAGCGGAAATACCACTGGGACCGCTCGAAGCCGCGCCCGGCCGACCATCCGTCCTTGAGCGATCTCGGTCTCTAGGGCCGCCGGTGAAGACCGTCCACCAGCGCGCCGACGTGCTGCCCGCCTTGGGCGAGGTGTTCCGCGAGCATGGCTTCGAGGGCGCCAGCCTGGCGCTGATCGGCGCGCGCACCGGCCTCGGCAAGGGCAGCCTCTACCACTTCTTCCCCGGCGGGAAGGAGGAGATGGCGGAAGCGGTGCTGGCCGAGATCGATACCTGGTTCGCGCGCGAGATCTTCGCGCCGCTGCGCGGCGCCAAGGATGCCGGCAAGGCCATCGCCGCCATGCTGGCCGCGACCGACGGCTATTTCCGCTCCGGCCGCCGCGTCTGTCTCATCGGCGCCTTCGCGCTGGGCGACGTGCGCGACCGTTTCGCCCGCCGCGTCGACGGCTATTTCGCCGCCTGGCAGGAGGCGCTGGCGGCGGCGCTCCGCCGCCTCGGCCACAGGAAGTCGGCCGCCGCGGCGTTGAGCGAGGAGGCCGTCGCCGGCATCCAGGGCGCCCTGGTCCTCGCCCGCGCCCGCAACGATCCCGACATCTTCCGCCGCAGCCTGAGACGGTTGGGCGAAAGGTTGCTGGAAATCTGACAACGCGCACGAACGCCGCCACGGCCCCGATCGTCATCCCGGCCGCGCAGCGCGCCGGGATCCACAGTGCAACCGCACGAACGGAGGTCGTGACCACGGTTCTTGCCGCGGCGAAATGGATCCCGGCGCAAGGCCGGGATGACGAAGCGGAGAACGGCGCCTTCAGCGCCAATGCGCCAATGCATCAGCGCCAATGCGTCAGTGGTGATGCGTCTGCTTGGCGACCCAGCCGGCGAAGGCGTCGACGAAGCCCTGCAGGATCTGCTTCGCCGCCGGGTCGGTGACGTTGTGGTCGGCGTCGAACACGCCTTCCTTGTAGAGGAAATAGACTTCCGGCCGGCCGAGCAGCGCGATGCCCTGGGCCACCAGGATGGAGCGCAGATGATCCTGCGCGATGGCAGTGCCGACCTGGCCGCCGGAGGTGCCGATGATGGCGCCCGGCTTGCCCACCCAGTTGCTCTGGCCATAGGGCCGCGCCACCCAGTCGATGACGTTCTTCAGCGCCGCGGGGATCGAGCGGCTGTGCTCGGGGGTGACGAACAGCACCGCGTCGGCCCCGGCGATGACGCCCTTCACCCGCGTCGCCGCGGCGGGAAAGCTCGCCTCGAGGTCCTGGTTGTAGAGCGGCAGGTCGGCGAGATCGACCAGCTGCAAATCGAGCTTGCCGGCCGCCAACTTCGCCACCGCGAGCGCCAGCTTCTTGTTGATCGATTCCTTGCGCAGGCTGCCGTTGACGACGGCGACTTTGGGAAGGCCCATTTCACAGTCCTTTCTTGTGGTATGGATTTGTGCCCAGGAACGATTTGTATCTAGTATTGATTTGTAACCCGGGCTGAATATGTAACCGTCAGGGATACGCGCAAGAAGGCACAAGGTTGACACTCTGGTCACACCGGGTGAACCAGGCATCGAAAGGACGATCATGCGGCCGAGCAAGAAGCATCTGTCGGAGAACTGCCAGGCGGTGAGCCAGGTGCTCTCCCGCGTCGGCGACAAGTGGAGCGTGCTGGTGGTCTCCATCCTCGGCCGCGGCCCGATGCGCTTCAACGAGCTGAAGCGCACCGTCAACGGCATCTCGCAGCGCATGCTGACCCTGACGCTGCGCGCGCTGGAGCGCGACGGGCTGGTGACGCGCACGGTGTTCCCCTCGGTGCCGCCGCGGGTCGATTACGACCTCACCGCGTTGGGCCGCTCGCTGCTGGTGCCGGTCTCCGCGCTCGCCGCCTGGGCCATCGACCACCGCGCCGCCATCGCCGCCGCCCAGCTGAAGTTCGACGCGAAGGCGGCGGATGAGCGCTCGAAAGCCGCCGAGAACACCGCTCCATCCACAAGACCGATGCATCCACAAATGGCATCGTCACCCCGGCCTTGAGCCGGGGTCCATTCATCCGCCGCACGAACTGATGTGAGTTTCTGGACCTACATCCTCTGCAACAAGCCCTATGGCACGCTCTATGTCGGAATGACCAACGACTTGGTGCGCCGCATGTTCGAGCATCGCGAAGGGGGCGCCGACGGATTCACCAAGCGCTATGGCATCAAACGCCTAGTCTATTTTGAAGAACGAGCCACCGCGCTGACGGCAATCGCGCGAGAAAAGACGCTGAAGCGCTGGCCCCGCGACTGGAAGATCGCCCTGATCGAGCGCGACAATCCGGACTGGAGCGATCTCTATGATCGCATCGCCGGCTGGCCCACCTGACAGGAGCCCGGCGCCGCAGGACCATGGACCCCGGCTCAAGGCCGGGGTGACGGAAGGAGTGGTTGCCCCAATCGCCTGCAGCGATCAACGTGTGGGCAGTCGCCTCCGTAAACTGGCTCGTCACCCCGGCCTTGAGCTGGGGTCCATCACCACGCCGCGCGGTTCAAGACGGCTTCGGCGCGCCCCTCACCCCTGCTCGAACCCTTCCAGCACGTTGACCGTGTTCACGCCCAGCGCGTCGACGGCGTAGCCGCCTTCCATCACGAACAGGGTCGGCAGGTCGCAGCGGGCGATCTTGCGGCCCATGGCGAAGTAGTCCTCGTGCCGCAGCTTGAAGCGCGAGATCGGGTCGTGCTCGAAGGTGTCGAGGCCGAGCGAGACCACCAGCACCTCGACGCCGTCGTCGGTGATGCGGCGGATCGCCTGGTCCAGCGCCTCGCCGTAGCGATCCCAGGCGCTGCCCCAGGGCAGCGGCAGGTTCATGTGGTGGCCTTCGCCCAGGCCATGGCCGCGCTCGTCGGCATGGCCGAGGAAATAGGGGAATTCCTGCTTGGGATCGGCGTGGATCGAGACCGTCAGCACGTCGTCGCGGCTGTAGAAGATCTCCTGCGTGCCGTTGCCGTGGTGGTAGTCGACGTCGAGGATGGCGACCTTCTTCGCGCCCGCGTCGCGGAAGGCCTGGGCCGCGATCGCCGCGTTGTTGAGGAAGCAGTAGCCGCCGTAGAAATTGCTGCCGGCGTGGTGTCCCGGCGGGCGGCAGAGCGCGAAGGCCGCGCGCTCGCCGGTCGCCACCAGGCGCTGGCCGGTCAGCGCCACCTGGGCCGAGGCATGGACCGCGCGCCAGGTGCCGGCGACGATCGGCGTGCCGGCATCGATGCCGTAATAGCCGAGCTTGCCGTCGATCGAGTCCGGGATGCGCCGCGCCTGGCCCGGCGGCAGCAGGCCGGGCACCGGCCAGACATGCGGCAGGGCGTCGAAATTGCGGCCCGACTTCACCCACTCGTCCCAGCAGGTCCGCAGGAAGTCGACGAAGCCGGCCTCATGCACCTTGAGGATCGGGGCGAGGCCGAAATCATGCGGGCCCACCACGTCGCCCAGCTTGCGCGCCTTCACCTGCCCCAGCACGATGTCGGCGCGGCGCGGGATCTCGTGCGGCTTGACCACCTTGCCCTCGAACAGCTCGACATTGCCGTCCTGGTGGCGGTGCTCTTCGCTGTAGATGGTGTGCATGATGGTTCCGATCCCGCTAAGCCTGTTTCGCCGCGCTGAAGCGCGGAATGGGCACCGGCCCGTCGCCGTGGCCGATCTCGACATGGCGCCCGTCGAAGGGCCCCGGCCAGGCCTCGGCGTGGCGCCGCGCGCGCCGCAGCGCCGCCACCGGCACCTCCGCCACCAGCATCGGCCCCGGCCCGTCGACCGTGCTTTGCGGCGCGATCTCCGCCGCGCGCCCGTTGGCGCCCAGATGCATCTCGCAGGGCAGGAACAGGCTGGCGCCGGAGCAATTGCCGCCCTGGCCCTGCGCCATCTCGCCGATGGCGCCGACCGCCGCCACCGCGGCGAACAGCTCCACCGCGCGCGCCTTGGCGCAGTCGAAGACGCGGTGATAGCCGGAGAGCTGGCCGGTCATCGACGGCACGATGACGAGGTCGAGCTTCTGGTCCTGCAGCTTCGCCGCCACCGCCGGCATCTCGACGTCGAGGCAGATCAGCACCGCCAGCCGCGCGCCGCGGAACTCGAAGGGCAGGACCCGGGCGCCGAGGCGGATCGGCCAGTCGCCGGTCTCGCGCTCCGCCGGTGTTGGCACCAGCTTGTCGTGATGCAGCCGGCGCAGCGCGCCGTCGGCCTCGGGCAGCAGGATCCACGCGCGGTTCAGCGTGCCGAGGTCGCGCGCGTTGTCGGGATTGTGCGCCGCCGGCACCGGCATGCTGCCGGCGACGAGACCGAGGCCGTGGCGCACCACCAGCAGCTCGATCTCCGGCAGCAATGCCTCGCCCTCCTGCGCCATCCAGCGCATCAGCGGCGCGCCGGCCAGCGGCGCCCCATGCGGTGAAGGCGGCGCCCAATGCAGCCAATGCGCGCTCGCATATTCCGGCAGCACCAGCAGGTCGGCGCCCTGGCCCCTGGCCGCCAGCATCTGCGCTTCGAGCAGGCCAAGCCAGGCGGCCCGGGCGGCGACCGGATTCTCCAGGTTCATCGCCCAGAGTGCGATTTTCAGCGCAGTCGGCGTCGTTCGGGTGGCGTCGGTCTCAGGCATGGTCCATTACGGTCGCTTGCAGATCGGGGTGCCGCAAACTTGACCCATCCCGCACCCCGCGGTCAAACCGCCAGAAAGCCGCGGCGGCTAGGCCGAAAGGATAGGTAGAGATGCCGAACACGCTCGGCGGCAGCAGGAGAGCGGGCGTTGACCGATAAGACGCCGGCCCAGCCCGTCGCGACGGAGACGCGGCGCCGCGACCGGCCGCTCCTGGGCATCCTCTGCATCAACGGCGCGGTGGCGGTCTTCGTCGTCATGGATGCGGTGATCAAGGCGGTGTCGGACACCATCCCGACCGGGGAGATCGTCTTTTTCCGCAACCTCTTCGCCTTCGTGCCCATCCTCGCCTTCATGCTGCGGAGCGGCGGGATCAGCCTGCGCACGCGCGACCCGCGCGGCCACCTGTTGCGCGGCGTGTTCGGGGTCGGCGCGATCTTCTGCTATTTCCTGAGCTACAAGTTGCTGCCGCTGTCGGAGGCGATCGCCCTCGGCCTGTCGATCCCGATCTTCCTCACCTTGCTGTCGATCCCGTTGCTGGGGGAGCAGGTCGGCCCGCGCCGCTGGGCGGCCTGCATCGCCGGCTTCATCGGCGTGCTGGTGATGACCCGGCCCGACACGCTGATCGGCGGAGGCGCCTGGCGGCCCGCCGTGCTGCTGCCGCTGGCGGGCGCCTTGTCCTATGCGCTGGCCATGATCTCCGTGCGCCGCCTCACCGCCACGGAACAGAGCGGCACCATCGTCTTCTATTTCACCCTCTTCGCCACCTGCGCCGCCTTGGCGACGGCGCCGCTCGGCTGGGTCTCGCCGGACCTGGCTCCCTATTTCGGCTGGGTCTGGCCGGCGGCGGCGGATTGGCCCTATGCCGTCGCCATCGGCCTGCTCGGCGGCTGCGCGCAGATCCTGCTCACCCTCGCCTATAGGCATGCCGCCGCCTCGCTGGTGGCGCCCTTCGAATACATGGCGCTGATCTACGGCTTCCTGCTCGGCTTCGCCGTCTTCGGCGAGCGGCCGGACCGCTATCTGGTGCTGGGCGGCGCCCTGGTGGTCGGCAGCGGGCTCTACATCCTGCGCCGCGAGACGCGCCGGCGGCCAAGCGAGGCCGGGCCGCCGCCCGCATGACTGTCATGCGCCGGTCCGGGGTGGTGGCGGCCCTGCCACCCGTCTAGGATGCGGCCCACGCCTGTCCTTCTTTCACCGCGCGCCTCCCGTGACCGTCCTTCCAGCCACGCCCAGTTCTCCGTCCGGACGGCGCCACCAGGACCGCCCGGTCTTCGGCATCCTGCTGATCAATGCCGCGACGGTGATCTTCACCGCCATGGACGCGGTGATCAAAGGCGTCTCCGACGTGTTCCCGACCGGCGAGCTGGTCTTCTTCCGCAACCTCTTCGCCTTCGCGCCGATCCTCGTCTTCATGATCACGCAGGGCGGCCTGACGCTGCGCACGCGGCATCTGGGCGGGCATCTGCTGCGCGGATTGTTCGGCGTCTCGGCGATGTATTGCTATTTCCTGTCCTACAAGCTGCTGCCGCTGTCCGACGCCATCGCCCTCGGCCTGTCGGGGCCGATCTTCCTCACCGTGCTGTCGATCCCCTTCCTCGGCGAGAAGGTCGGCATCCGCCGCTGGTCGGCCTGCATCGTCGGCTTCGTCGGCGTGCTGATCATGACCCGACCCGGTGCGGGCGTGTGGGACATGGCGGCGCTGGTGCCGCTGCTGGCCGCGGTGTTCTATGCCCTCGCCATGATCTCGATCCGCAAGCTGACCGGCACCGAGCAGAGCGGCACCATCGTGTTCTACTTCACGCTCTTCGCCACCCTGGCCGGATTGTCGACGGCGCCCCTGGGCGGCGTCTGGCCGGAGCTTGCCTGGGTGTGGCCGGGCGATCTGAAATTCTGGGGCATCGTCGTGCTGATCGGGCTGATGGGCGGCTGCGGCCAGATCCTGATCACCATCGCCTTCCGCTGCGCGCCGGTCTCGGTGGTGGCGCCCTTCGACTACATGGCGCTGGTCTACGGCTTCATCCTCGGCTTCGTCTTTTTCCACGAGGTGCCGGACTATTACCTGATCGTCGGCGGCCTCGTCGTGGTGGCGAGCGGCATCTACATCGTGCACCGCGAAACCGTGGTCGCCCGCCAGCGCCACAAGGCGCAGCCCGAGCCGGCCCTGCCCCTGCCGCCGGAGGCGTGAGCGATGGCCGTCGCGAACACGCCCCGCGGCGACGGCACCGGCAAGCGCCTGCGCGCCCTCGGCATCCTGCTGGTGATGGGCCTGGCCTGGGGGCTGTCCTTCTCGCTGGCGCGGGTCGCGGCCGGCGGCGGCATGCATCCCTTCAGCATCACCTTCTGGGAGGCGCTCGGCGCCGGCACGACCCTGCTCATCATCTGCCTGCTGCGCCGGCGGCGGATTCCGCTCGGCCGCCAGCTGCTGCTGCTGTATGCGGCTTCCGCCGCCCTCGGCATGGTGGTGCCGAACGCGATCTTCTTCTATGCCGCCTCGCACGTGCCGGCGGGCATCCTCTCGATCTCGCTGGCGGTGGTTCCGCTGATCACCTTCGTCGTCTCGGCCGTTCTGCGCCTGGAGCGCCTCGCCTTCGGCCGCGTCCTCGGCGTCATCCTCGGCATCGTGGCGATCGTGCTGCTAGTCGGGCCGCAGGAAAGCCTGCCCGACCCGGCGCAGCTGCCCTGGGTGCTGCTCTGCGTGGGCGCGGCCGCCTGCTACGCCAGCTTCAACATCATGGTGTCGCTGTGGAAGCCGCGCGGGGCCGCGTCCTTCACCACCACCACGGCGCTGTTCGCCACCGCGGCGCTGCTGCTGGTGCCGGTGATGAGTGCCACCGGCAGCTTCGCGGCGCCCGCCTGGCCGTGGACCGCGGTCGAATGGTCGCTGCTCGGCCTCGGCCTGATCAACGCAATCGCCTTCACGCTCTTCGTCTACCTGATCGACACCGCCGGGCCGGTCTTCACCAGCCAGACCGCCAACCTGGTGACCCTGTTCGGCGTGCTCTGGGGCATCGTCATTTTCGGCGAGCGCAACTCGGCCTGGGTGTGGCTGTCGCTCGCCACCATGATGCTGGCCATCGCCCTGGTCACGCCGCGCCGCGCGCAGGCGGTGGCGTAATCCCCAGCGATCACGCTTGACCACAGGTGCTTTCCCGCATGTTCTAGGCGGATGTTCACGCTGCAAGGGAGGGGCCATGCCCCGCCGCCACACCGAAAGGCATCTGGTTTCGCGCATCGGCTGGCTGCGCGCCGCGGTGCTCGGCGCCAATGACGGCATCGTCTCCACCGCCAGCCTGATCGTTGGCGTGGCGGCGGCCTCGGCCACCAGCGCCGATGTACTGGTCGCCGGCACGGCGGGACTGGTCGCCGGCGCCATGTCGATGGCGGCGGGCGAATATGTCTCGGTCAGCTCGCAATCCGACACCGAGCAGGCCGATCTCGCGCGCGAGCGGGCGGAACTGGCAAACCAGCCCGCCTTCGAGCGCGAGGAACTGACCCAGATCTACGTGAAGCGCGGCCTCACCCCCGACCTGGCGCGCCACGTGGCCGAACAGCTGATGGCGAAGGACGCGCTGGGCGCCCATGCCCAGGATGAGCTCGGCATTTCCGAGGTCACCACCGCGCGGCCGATCCAGGCGGCGCTGACCTCGGCGGCCACCTTCTCAATCGGCGCAGCCCTGCCGCTGGCGATGGTGCTGGTGACGCCGCCGGCCTATCTGGTGCCGGTGGTCTCGGTCGCCTCGCTGCTGTTCCTGGCGCTGCTCGGCGCCATCGGCGCCAGGGCCGGCGGCGCCATGGTGATCAAGGCGACCCTGCGCGTCACCTTCTGGGGCGCCCTGGCCATGGCGCTCACCGCCGGCATCGGCGCCCTGGTCGGCACGGCGGTGTAGCCGCCCGCCTTCAGGGCGTCGGCCCCGAATCCTTTTCCAGCGACCTGCGATGCGCCTCCAGGTCGCGGCGGAAGCCCTCGGCGTCGCCGTAATCCTCGAAGCCGGCATAGCGCGCATGGCTGCCGATGGTGCGGCGCGCGTGCTTGATCGGGCACCAGTATTCCTCGGTCCGCGAGGCGATCTCGCGCACATAGGCGACGAGCCCGTTGGCATAGGAGCAATAGGCGCAGTTCAGCTTTTCCAGCGCGTTGAGATAGGCGAGGTGGTGGCGGTCGAAGACCAGGTAGTCGCCGCGCCGGACCCTGGCGATGCCGTAGACCGGAAAACAGACCGCCTGGTAGAGCGTGACGAAGAGGTCGAGCAGCGCCAGCGGCACGATGACCGCGTAGATCACCGGCGCGGTCAGCACCACCAGCGGCCGCGCGCCCAGGATGTATTTCGCCAGGCCCACCTGCAGCTCGCGGTGCCGGCGCAGGATCTCCTGCTCGAAGACGACGCGGCCGCGCTCCAGCCCGAAGGCGAGCTTGGCGCGTTGCTTCGCCAGCTCGGCGTCGAGCTCGGCCTCCAGCGCCCTGATCCGGTCGACCAGTACGGCAATCTGCGGATTCATCCCCGGCCCTCCCTGCATCCCAATGCGGGACGCGGGGAGGTTAGCACAGGCCCGGCGCGGGACGGCGCGCCTTACTTCGGCGCGACGACGGTCATGTAGGCGGCCGTCGGCTTGTCCTGCGGGCCGAAGGGCCCCGGCACCTTGTGGCTCACAGGGGTGAGCGAGCGCAGATAGGCGACCAGCGCCGCCGCGTCGTCGGCGTTGATGTGGCCATAGGACATCCACGGCATCGCCGGGGCGAGCTGCCGGCCATCGGGCCGCACGCCGGTGGTGAAGGCGGCGATCACCGCGTCGTCGCTCCACGCGCCGAGACCGGTGTCCTTGTCCGGCGTCAGGTTGGGCGGATAGAACACGCCCAGGCCCGGCACCTCGAAGCCGATGTCGGAGCCGGAAAGCGGCGTCTCCAGATTCGGCTGCGGCGTGAAGGCGCCGGTGTTGTGGCAGCCGCCGCAATCCATGATATGCGCCAGATAGGCGCCGCGCTCGACTTGCGTCTCGGCCCGCGCAACGACAGTGAACGACAACAGCGCGGCCGCCGCTGCGGCGGCCGTGATGGCAGTGCGGAATGTCATGAAACCCTCTTTCCCAAGCAGAAGATGCGCTCTCGTGGCGCGCCTATGACCACGGCGCGGCGCATCGACGCAAGCGGCATCGATGGGGCCAGCGCGCCTTTGTGCGCGCCATCACAGGCTTGAAAACGCTGTCACGGCGAAGCGCCGGAAGTTGAATGACGAAGCGCCGGGAAGGCCGGCGTTTGATCAGACGGATCGCGCGGTCAGCGCGATCGTCATCCCGGCCTTCCGCCGAATCACTTGCGCCCGATCACTTGCGCCCAATCACTTCCGACCCAGCCGCATCTCGATCGCGTCCCAGATGCGGTCCTCGAGCACCACCCGGTCGAAGCGGTTGATCTCCTGCAGGCCGGTGGGCGAGGTCACGTTGATCTCGGTCATGTAGTTGCCGATCACGTCGATGCCGACGAAGATCATGCCGCGCGCGCGCAGCGCCGGGCCGATCGCCTGGCAGATCTCCTGGTCGCGCGCGGTCAGCCCGGCCTGCTCCGGCCGGCCGCCGACATGCATGTTGGAGCGCGCCTCGCCCGCCGCCGGCACGCGGTTGATGGCGCCGACCGCCTCGCCGTCGATCAGGATGATGCGCTTGTCGCCCTGGCGCACCTCGGGCAGGTAGCGCTGCACGATGATCGGCTCGCGGTAGAGCTGGGTGAAGAGCTCGAGCAGCGCGCCCAGGTTCTCGTCGCCGGGTGCGATGTGGAATACGCCGGCGCCGCCATTGCCGAACAGCGGCTTCACAATGATGTCCTTGTGCTGCTCGCGGAAGGCCAGGATCTCCTGCCGGTCGGAGGTGATGACCGTCGGTGGCATCAGCTCGGGGAAATGGGTGACGAAGAGCTTCTCCGGCGCGTTGCGCACCGCGGCCGGGTCGTTCACCACCAGGGTCTTCGGGTGCACCGTCTCCAGGATATGGGTGGCGGTGATGTAGGACATGTCGAAGGGCGGGTCCTGGCGCATCAGGATCACGTCCATCGACGACAAGTCGATGACCTCCTCGGCGCCGAGGGTGAAATGGTCGCCCTTCACCCGGCGCAAGGTCATCGGCCGCGCCCGCGCCACCGCCGTGCCGTTGCGCAAGGAAAGCTGGCGCGGATGGTAGTGCCACAGCTTGTGCCCGCGCGCCTCGGCGGACAGGCCCATGACGAAGGAGGAGTCCCCCTCGATGTTGATGCTTTCGATCGGGTCCATCTGGATGGCGACGCGCAACGGCATGGGCAGGGGTCTTTCGGCTCAGGTCTGGCTCTCTCGGCCGCTATGTGGGCGCGGCCGGGCGGCGGCGTCAAGCGAACCGACACATCACTTCCCGGCAAACTGGGTCTGCTCCTTCCCCCCTTGCGGGGGAAGGGTGGGAAGGGGGGTGATGCAGCGCCAGGACTTTCTGCAACGGATGGCGGTCATGATCGCCTCCGGCGATGCGTGCCCGCAAGGCACGCGTCCCCTTCCGGCTCCAACTAGGCTCGCTCTGCTCGCCAAGTCTCCGCTGCCTTCCCCCGCGCCGTCGGCTTGGGGGCGAGGTCCTTCATTTTTCAAAGATTCGCGCCAGCCGTTTCGCCGCGCCGCAGGCGAGCGTCCAGCCCAGGCCGCCATGCCCGGCATTGAGATAGAGCCCCGGCCTGGCGCTGGCGCCGATCAGCGGGCGGCCGGAGGGGGTCATCGGCCGCTGGCCGGCCCAGATCGGCGTTGCGGCATCCCAGTCGGCGCCCTCGGGAAAGAGCTTGCGCACCAGCACCAGCAGCGAAGCGGCGCGGTCGGGCTTCACCGCCGGCGACCAGCCGTCGAGATCGGCGAAGGCGGCCGCGCGCAGCCGGTCACCCAGACGCGCGAAGACGATCTTCTCGCCGCGGTCGGTGAGGCTCACCTGCGGCGCCGCGTCGCGCGCCGGCGCGGTGATCGAATAGCCCTTCACCGGCTGGATCGGCAGGGCGAGGCCGATGGTGGCGGCCAGCCTGGGCGCGTCGATGCCGGCCGCCAGCACCACCGCGTCGGCCTGGCGCGTGCCGCCCATATGACCATTGGGGCTCAGATCGACGCCGCAGACCTTGCCGTCCTGCAGGTTCAGCCGCAGCACGCGCGTGCTGGTATGCAGCTCGACGCCGAGACGCGCCTCTGCATGTGCCAGCAGCGCGCGGGTGAACTTGCCGCAATCGCCGCTTTCGTCCTCCGGCGCGTAGACGCCGCCGGCGAAGGGATTGCCATAGCCGGAAAGCGCCGGGTCGAGCGCCAGGCAGCGCGCGCGGTCCAGCACCTCGATCTTGAAGCCATGCGCGCGCTTGATCTCGGCCAGCGCCCCGGCGCCGTCGAGCGCTTGGCTGTCGCGATAGAGGATGAGCTTGCCGCGCCGGCCGTGATCGAAATCGAGCGCCGCGTCCGACAGCAGCTCCGCCATCGCCGCGCGGCTCTCGCCGGCCAGAAGCAGCAGGTCCGAAAGCGTCGCGCGCTGCCGCCCGCCGAAGCAATGGCCGAGGAAGGAGGCGGTCCAGCCCAGCGCATCGGCGCTGAGGCGCGGGCGGATCCGGACCGCGCTGTCGAGGCCGAGCAGGATGGCCGGGAACTTGGCCCAGAGGTCGGGCCCGGCCAGCGGCTCGACATAGGCGTAGGAGAGCTGCCCGCCATTGCCGGCGGAAACGCCGTGGCCGCCTTCCGCCTCCTGCTCGATGAGCTCGACCGAATGCCCGGCCTTGGCCAGCCAATAGGCGGAGGTCGCCCCGATCACACCGCCGCCGATGATGAGAATGCGCATGCGCCCTTCTTAGCCGAGCTTTGGCGCCGGATGAAGCCGGGATAAGCTGCGCGCCTCAGGCGATCATCCGCGAGCGACATCATGCACCCGCCCTCCCCCGTCCTGCGCGTCGGCCGGCCGACCGACGACCTCGACGCCCTGCTGCCCTTCTACGTCGACGGGCTCGGCTTCGAAGTGCTCTACCGCTTCGCCGGCCATGACGGCTTCGACGGCATGATGATCGGCCATGCGCGGCAGCCCTATCACCTGGAATTCTCGCGCCGCGCCGGCCACCGCGCCGGCCGCGCGCCGACCGAGGACAACGTGCTGGTCTTCTACCTGCCCGAGGCGGCGGATTACGCTGCGGCGCTGGCGCGGATGCGGGCGGCGGGCTTCGGCCCGGTGAAATCCTTCAACCCGTTCTGGGACGATGGCGGCACGACCTTCGCGGATCCCGACGGCTACCGCGTCGTGCTGTTCAGCCGCCCCTGGTCGCGCTGAAGAAAGATAGCGTTGAATGGGGACCGCTCTGAACGAAGTATGATCGCCGCACGGATCGGGGAGACCGCCATGCCAAGTGCCGAGGACATCGTCGCCGCCTGCAGGACCGAATGGCCGGCCCATAGCGGCGATTGCAGCGGCTTCGCCCGCGCCGTCGCCGCGCGGCTGAATGTGCCGCTCGCGGGCCTCGCCAACGAGATCGTCGACCACATCCGCGTCCATTGGCGCCAATTGCCCGATGGTGCTGCGGCGAAGGCGGCGGCCGAGAATGGCGAGCTGGTGATTGCCGGCTTGCGCGGCGACGAGCAGAGCAAGCCCGGCGCGCATGGCCATGTTGTCGTCGTCGTGCGCGGCGCGCTCGACGCGGCGAACAACCGCTACCCGCGCGCCTTCTGGGGCCGCCTGAATGGTACCGGCGAACAGGACCAGACGCTGAACTTCGCCTGGAACCGGCAGGACCGCGACCGCATCACCTACGCCGCCGCGCCAGCGACGGGCGGCGGGTGACGTTCCCGCGCGCCGCGTCGTCGCGGCCTTCCCGCGCCGGCGCAACCACTCCATTCGTCATCCCGGGCTTGACCCGGGGTGACGACCGGGAATGGAGACCGGCTGTACGCGCCGCGTCCGCCTAGTTCGACGGCGCCAGCGTGTCGGGCTGCAGGATGCCGTTGACCGGCGCCGCGTTCTTCGGCCCGCCGTTCAGCGGCCAGACCGGATGGCTCTTGTCCGGGTTGGCGGCGACGCAGGCCTCGGAGCTGCAGCGGATCATGCACACGTTGACCTGGTTCGAGCCGACCTTGCATTCGGTGCGGTCGCGCGGCTGCCACAGGCAATAGACCGTGCCGACGCCGCTGCTGTTGAGGTTGCGGGTGTATTCCCCGCCGGTCTTCTTGCACGCCTTGCCGTAGCGCTCGGCGGTCACCGGCAGGTTTTCCGCGACCGCGCGCGGCGCCGTCGCGACGCCCAGCGCCAGCGACACGGCAAGCAGCAGACACCAGGAAGCCAATGCCTTCAACATGTGAGGCCCCGCAGGAACAGCATCCCCGGGTTGCAGCCTACCACAATTCGGGTTGCCGTCACCTCACGAGATGGCGAGGTGGCAAAGACGGGGAGCAAGGCCAGCGCACATCACGCGTCGTCTCGCTCCAGCGCATGATCAACAACAGCCTCGGTCACGGATTGGGCGAGCTCCGCCAGCTTGTCGGCGCCCAGGACAATTGTTGCACCGCCCGCGACCGCGCTGGCCGCCGCAGCGATGATCGTCCGCAGCTGTGTTCGCCGCCGGTCGCGGGTCTTTTCCTTCTTGACCGTATCGATCAGAGCCTCGGGAAACATGACGCGGGTTGCACCATTGGCAAGGACGTCATAGACGGGCAGGAAACCCTGCCTCATGCCCGTATCGACGATGTGATGCTGTGCCACCACGATCAGGGCGGCGGTGAGCAGCCCCAACAGGAAGACCGTAGCCACTGACAACTCGAAGAGAACTGCGGTGATCAGAAGCAAGGCACAGCCCCCGACGCCCAAAACGACGCTAGCGATGGCGCACCGGGTGGCCACGCGTTTCTGGGTATCGAGATAAACGCCCGCAAGATTTTCGAAGTCGGCATCCGAAATCAGGATGCCATGCTCCAGCGTCGGACTTGCCAGCACCTCGGTGTCCGACCATTGCAGCCTCGCAATACCGAATAGGGCCTCTGAAAGCAGCAGCTTGTCGGCCAAACTCTTGATGGGATCGACGTTGACGGCGACGTCTTTGGGCGCTTCGGCTGATTCCTGCATCGTGCGCTCCTCGAATCCCGAACCGACATTAAGCCGTGATCCGAAAGTGAGTGCCTGCCTCTCCTGGTGGTGCGACCGTTTGAGCATGCAACCGGAGGAGGCAGCTGTCAATGCAGTTGCTGGCTCAGCTCCTGCAGCAGGCGGGCGGCGCGTTGGCGTTGCTGGTCGTTCTCGGCCAGCTCCAGGTAGCGGGTGAGCGCGCGCCGCGCCGCCAGCAGGTTGTCGAGGCGGATGTTGAGGATGCCGCTCTCGCGCCACAGATCGGGCTGGGTCGGGGCCAGCCACAGCATGCGCTGCAGCGCCCGCTCGGCGGCGGCCAGATCGCCTTCCTGGATGCGGCGCACCTTGATGTTGTTCTGCAGCCGCAGCAGCACCTGGCGGTTCTCCAGCGCGGTGAAGTGCTCCGGCTTCAGCTCGCTCTTGTCGCTCGACTGCGATTTCAGCAGCTGCCGCAGGTCGCGGATGCTGCGGGCGACGCCGCCGCTGAACGGGTCGAGGATCGCGGCGCGCTTCTCGCCATGCAGGCGGATCATGAAATGGCCGGGGAAGTTGATGCCCTCGATGCGCCAGTCGAGGCTGCGCGCCGCGTGGATGTAGAGGATGCTGAGCGCGACGGGCAGGCCGCGCCGCCGCGTCATCACCTGGGCCAGGTCGGCATTGCGCAGGTCGTCGTAATTCTCCTCGTCGCCGCGATAGCCGAACTTCTCCGCCATCACGTAGCGCAGCACGTCGCAGCAGGCGTCGAGCCCCTCGTCATCGGCCCTCAGCGCATCGAGTGCCGCGGCGCGCTTCATCTCCAGCGCGATCTCGGCCAGGTGCCCGCGGCATGGCTCGAGCGCGATCTTGTCGTCCTCGTGCAGGGCGCAGAGCAGCGCCGCGGCGGCGAGGTCGATGGCCTCGTCGGCGCCTTCGCCGCAGCGCCGCAGCGCGTCTTCGATCTCGGCCCTCGTCATTGGAGTCTGGTCATGCGGTGCTGGTCATCTGGTGCGGGTCATGGCGTCGCGGCGGCGGGCTGCGTCTGGGTGGTCGCGGGCGGCTGGTCCTCGGCCGGCATGATCTCCGGCGCCTTCGATGGCGGCGGCGGCTCGGGCGGCAGCTTGTCGCCCTTCAGCCGCACGTAGTTCTCCACGCTGCGCACATAGGGCACGTCGCGGGCATGGTCGATGGCGCGCTGCACCTCCGCCTGGTCCTGGCCGACGCCGATCAGGTAGACCACGGAATCGATGCACTCGATCGAATAGTTGTTGGCGCGGATGGCGCGGTCGACGAACAGCTTCAGCCACACCGTGCGGGCGAGGTATTCGTCCTGGGCGATGGTGCCGAGGCCGCGATCCGGCGCGATCTGGATCTGGTTGATCACCTCGCGCACCCCGGCGGTGGCCCAGGCGGCCTTGACCGCGGCCAGGCGGTGCTCCTGCTTCTGCACGTCGCCGGTCAGCAGCACGCGGCCCTCATGCACCTGCAGGTGCACCTGCTGCAGCACTTTGGAATCATAGGCGGCGAAGCGGCCGTTGATGGCGATCCAGATGGCGTTGTCGTCGAGGCCCTGGTAGAGGCCGCGCTCCTGGGTCGCCAGATCGGCGGTATAGGCGGCGGCGCCGATGGCGGTGCCGATGGGCGAGCAGCCGCCCAGCAGCAGGCTTGCGGCCAGCCCGAGCGCCAGCGCGCCCGGCAGCTCCCGGTTCCGGAGCAGGCTTGGATCAGACGCGAAAGCCCCCGCGACTCGCATCGAATCACTATGCCTTAACGGGATTCCGCTTGCCATGCCGCCGGATAGTGGCGGAGCCGGGGCCACGGGAACCCGGGCAGGAAGGTGATCGCGTCCAGGCGCAGATCCAGCCCCTGGCAATCCGCCCGCCGGCCCATGAAGGCCTCCGCCGCCCGGGCGATGCGCGCCTGCTGGCGGGCGGAAATGGCGAGCAGCGCCGCCGCGTCGCCGTCGCCGGAACCGCCCGGCTGCCGCCGCTTCACCTCGATCGCCGCCAGCACCCGGCCGCGCCGCGCCAGGATGTCGACCTCGCCGGCCGGGCAGCGCCAGTTCGCCGCCAGGATGCGCCAGCCCTTCAGCCGCAACCACCAGCACACCAGCGTCTCCGCCCGGCGCCCCTCGCGCTGCGCGCGCCGCCGGTCGCGGAGCGGGCGGCGAGTCATTCGAAGATCGACTCCCCTCCCCCGAAGCGGGGGAGGGTCAGGGCGGGGGCAGCGAGCGAAGATCGTTTGGCAGTGGGGCGCGACTGCCCCCACCCCATCCCTCCCCCCTTCGGGTGGAGGGAGTCCTGCGTTGCCTTACGCATCGCGCCCCTTCCCCAATTCCAAAGCCCGCGCATAGATCTCGCGCCTGGGCTTCCCGGTCGCGGCGGCGACGGTGGCGGCGGCGTCCTTCACGCTCATGCTGGCGAGCGCCCGTTGCAGCAGCGTGTCGACGTCCTCCGCCGCGACCTCGGCTTCTTCCGGCGGGCCGACCACCACGACGATCTCGCCCTTGGGCGGCCCCGCTTGCGCGTAATGCGCGACCAGCTCGGAGAGCCGCCCGCGCCGCACTTCCTCGAACAGCTTGGTGAGCTCGCGCGCCACCGCGGCCGGGCGGTCGCCGAGCACGGACCGCAGGTCCTCCAGCGCCTCGACCAGGCGCGGCGCGGTCTCGAAGAAGATCAGCGTCACCGGCGCCTGCGCCGCCTCGGCGATGGCGCGGCGGCGGCCGGCCTGCTTCGGCGGCAGGAAGCCGCCGAACAGGAAGCGGTCGCTGGGCAGGCCGGACAAAGCGAGCGCCATCAGCGGCGCGCTCGGCCCCGGCAGCATGGTGACGGCGAGGCCCTGGGCGATGGCGTCGCGCACCAGCTTGTAGCCGGGATCGGAGATCAGCGGCGTGCCGGCATCGCTGACCAGGGCCACGCGCTCCCCCGCCGCGACGCGGGCCAGCAGCTTGGGGCGCATCTGGTCGGCATTGTGGTCGTGATAGGAGACCAGCGGCTTCTCGATGCCGGCATGGCGCAGCAGCACCTGGGTCACCCGGCTGTCCTCGCAGGCGATCAGGTCGGCGGAGCTCAGCCAGTCCAGCGCCCGCGCGGTGATGTCGCCCAGATTGCCGATCGGCGTCGCCACCAGGCCCAGGCAACCGCCCGGTTCGCCGCCCCGGCCTCCACCCTGGCCTCCACCCTGCCCGCCTTGGCCGCCACTCCGGACAGACGGCCGGGCCGCCGGGTTTTCCCGCGCGCCGCCCTCGCCCTGCCGCTTTTCGGTGCGTTTACTTCCACCCTTGCTGTGGCTAGGCTTCATCGGGCGCGGTCTTTCGGGCATTCATGCGGGAATTTTCATGCTGCAGGCGTTGACGTTTGGGGTCGTTCACCGGGCCAGATCCACCTTCACGTCCCTGCCCCGGGTCATCATGGGCGGGCTGCTGCTGGCCCTCGCAGCCCATGTTCTTGCCGCTTGTGCGCCCAACCTACCGCCGCGGCAACCGCAAAGCCAAGCGCCCGCCCCCGCGCCGCAGGCCCCCGTCGTGACCCAGCCGGTGGCCCCCGTCGACACCGGGGTGAAGATCGGCCTGCTGCTGCCGCTCTCCGGCCAGCAGGCGGCACTCGGCCGCTCGCTGCTGCAGGCGGCCGAGATGGGATTGTTCGAGGTCGGCAACGACCGCTTCACCCTGCTCGTCGAGGATACGGCGACCACCGCCGGCGCCGATTCCGCGGCGCGCAAGTTGCTGGCCGGCGGCGCCAAGGTGATCCTGGGCCCGGTCTTCGGGCCGGAGGCGCGCAAGATCGCGCCGATCGCCCAGGCGGCGCATGTGCCCCTGCTCGCCTTCACCAACGACCAATCGGCGGCGCAGCCCGGCGTCTACATCATGGGCGTGACGCCGCAGGCCCAGGTCGACCGCGTGGTCTCCTACGCGGTGAGCCAGGGCAAGCACCGTTTCGCCATCCTCTCCCCCGCCTCGCCCTACGGCAACATCGTCGCCGCCGCCTATCGCGAGGCGCTGGTGAAATACGGCGCCGTCCTGGCGCAGATGGCAGTCTACGATCCGAACGCGCTCGACTATACCGGCACCGTCGAGCAGCTGGGCCAGGCGCATCAGCGCGACCCCTTCGACGCGCTGATGCTGCCCGAGGGCGGCTCGCGCCTGCGCCAGCTGGCCCCGCTCCTGCCCGCCTTCCAGATCGATCCGCGCAGCGTGCAGATGCTGGGCACCAGCCTGTGGGCCGGTGACGCCAACCTGGCGCAGGAGACCGGCCTTGCCGGCGGCTGGTTCGCCAACGTGGCACCCGACAAATGGCAGGCCTTCGCCACGCGCTACCAGGGCGTCTATGGCGCGGCGCCCGACCAGCGCGCCGGCCTGGTCTATGATTCCATCACCCTCGTCGTCGCGCTGACGCAACAGGCCGGCGCCAACGCGGCGCCCGATTTCAACGGCCCGGCGATGACCAACCCCAACGGCTTCGCCGGCGTCACCGGCGTCTTCCGCCTCAACGCCGACGGCACCGTCGACCGCTCGCTCGCGGTGATCGAGGTGGCGCCCGGCGGCGGTACCGTCAGAGACCCCGCGCAAGGCACCTTCGCCGCCGCGATCAACTAGCGGCGATGCTCTTCTTCCTCGTAACACTGCTGGTCGCCGCGGCGATCACCGGCGGCCGCCTGCTCTTCGTCAAGGAAACCTTCGACTTCGGGAAATTCGTCGCGCGCACCATCGTCACCTGGCTGATCGTGATGGCGGTCGTCCTCGTGCTCTTCCTCGGCTGGTGCTTCCTGGCGCTCAGCGGCGGATCGTTCCACTAGCGGAGCGCGGCGCGTCATGGGCTTCATCGCATTCTTCGTGCTGCTCAACATCGTCATCGCCGCGGTGACCGCGTCGGTGAAGACCGATCGCCGCACGCGCCGCGGCGAAACGCCCGGCATGCTCTATCCCGTGATCATCTTCGCCGTGGTTTTCTGCGCCGCCTTCGCCGCCGAGTTCCTCCTCGCCTACGGCGCCTGCGCGCTGATGTTCAGCGGGTATCACGGCTAAGTCGGCGCGCTAGCCGCCGCCCGCGCTATCGCCGGGCTTCATCTTGGTCTTATCTGGGCGGGAATACCTTCTCTCTCGTCATCACCGGGCCGCCACACAGTGGCGTGACCCGGTGATCCAAGTTACTTTCCGCGCGATGAGCTATTGGCTCTACATCATGGCAAGCAAGCCCTTCGGCACGCTCTATGTGGGCATGACCAATGATCTTGTACGTCGTGCATACGAACACCGCGAAGGCTTGGCTGAGGGCTTCAGCAAGCAACACGGCGTGAAGGCGTTGGTTTACTACGAGGAGCACGCCACCGCCCTTGCCGCCATTCAGCGCGAGAAGAATATCAAGCACTGGCCGCGCGCCTGGAAGGTTGACCTCGTGCGCAAAATGAATCCAGAGTGGCGCGACTTGTTCGAGGACATCTCGCGTTGATGGAAACTTGGATTGCCGGGTCAAGCCCGGCAATGACGATGTGGGAAGGGCATTCCTTCTTTCGTCATCACCGGGCTTGACCCGGTGATCCAAGTTCCTTTCACGCGACAAAGCGAAAGGACCCATCCCCATGACCAGGACCCACGCCATTCGTGTCGAGAAGCATGGCGGGCCGGAGCAGATGAAATGGGTGGAGGTCGAGCTGCCGGCGCCCGGCAAGGGCGAGGTGCGGCTGAAGAACCTCGCCTGCGGGGTCAACTTCATCGACGTCTATCACCGCACCGGGCTCTATCCGATGGCGATGCCGACCGGCATCGGGCTCGAGGCCTGCGCCATTGTCGAAGAGGTGGGTGAGGGCGTCACCGGCTTGAAGGCCGGCGACCGCGTGGCGCATGGCACCGGGCCGATCGGCGCCTATTGCGAGCGGCGCAATTTCCCCGCCGACAAGCTGATCAAGGTGCCGGACTCGATCCCCGACCAGGTCGCCGCGGCGATGATGCTGCAGGGCATGACGGTGGAATATTTGATCCACCGGACCTATCCCGTGCAGCGCGGGGACTTCGTCCTCCTGCATGCGGCGGCCGGCGGCATCGGCACCATCGCCTCGCAATGGCTGCGCCAGCTGGGCGCCCAGATCATCGGCACGGCGGGATCGCCGGAGAAGCTGGAGCTGGCCAAGGCCCAGGGCTGCCACCACGTGATCAACTACCGCACCGAGGATTGGGTGAAGCGGGTGAGGGAGATCACCGGCGGGCAGGGCTGCGCGGTGGTCTATGACGGCGTCGGCAAGGACGTCTTCCTGCAATCGCTCGATTGCCTGCGGCCGCGCGGCTACATGGTCACCTTCGGCAACGCCTCCGGCCCGTCCCCGGACATTTCGCCGCTGCTGCTGTCCCAGAAGGGGTCTTTGTTCCTAACCCGGCCGACCCTGATGGCCTATACGGCGACCCGGCCGGAGCTCGAGCTCTCCGCCAACCGGGTCATCGAGGCCATCGCCAAGGGCTGGGTGAAGATGAAGGTCGGCCACACCTACGCGGTCAAGGACGCCCAGCAGGCACACCGCGACCTGGAGGGGCGCAAGACCACCGGGTCCATCGTCCTTTTGCCCTAACGCATTGCCCTGAAAGCAAAATCGGCCGCCGAATCCTGCCCACAGGCAGGCCCGGCGGCCGATCGATTGTCAGCCCATTCCGGTCGGTTAGCTGCGGATCACCGCCGGAATGCCTGACAATGCTGCGAGTGGAAGAAGGCCGGGGACGCCGGCGGCTCCAACCACCACTTGTCTCTGAAGGGCCTACGACCCAAATCTCAGGGCGGATGTTGGAGACAGATCGGTTTCCGGTCAAATCACGCTGCCGTGAAATGATGAAACCGATTTATTACGGGATGTGATCGAGGGTAAACTCGCGTCGAACGTTCTGCCCGCATGCTTTTCCCGCCGCGCGCGTTGTGGAGGGGACCGCTTCGTTCCCGCCGCGCCAGCGCCGGCCCACGGAGGTTGCAGCAACACCATGACCACCGACACGCACACGACCGAGCCTTCGGGCGCCGATTTGACGGGTTTCCCCTCAGCCGCCTCGCCCGCGCGCGACCGCCTGATCGACACCGCGATCGGGCTGTTCAACCGCTACGGCTTCCACGCCACCGGCGTCGACCGCATCGTCGCCGTCGCCAAGGTGGCGAAGAAGACGCTCTATTCGCATTTCCCCTCGAAGGAGGATCTCATCCTCGCCGCCCTGGCGCGCAAGGAAGCGGCCTTCACCGAGAAGTTCCTGCCCGCGGTGCTGAACGCCGGCGGCGACCCGCGCCAGCGCCTGCTGGCGCTGTTCGAGATGGCGAAGAGCTGGTTCTCCGACAAGGATTTCTACGGCTGCATCTTCATCAACGCGGCGGTCGAGTATTCCGACCCGGCCCATCCGATCAACGCCTGCGCCCGCCGCTTCAAGACGCAGCTGCGCAACTTCATCCGCGCGCAGGCGAAAGAGGGCGGGGCGGCCGATCCCGAGCGGCTGGCCGACCAGATCGCGCTGCTCTTCGAAGGCGCCACCACGGTGGCCCAGGTCTCCGCCCGGCCCGACGCCGCGACCACGGCGAAGGAGATCGCCGCGACGCTGATCGACGCGGCGTTCCGCAAGTAGCGCGACGCGTTGCGTCAGAAGTAGTTCGCGTAGGCGAACAGCCCCGGCGCGCCGCCGGTGTGGAGGAAGACGATGGTCTCCTCCGCGCCGAAGCGGCCCTCGCGCAACCATTCGATCAGGCCCGCCATCGCCTTGCCGGTATAGACCGGGTCGAGCACGATGCCTTCGAGGCGCGCCAGCAGGCTCACCGCCTCGATCATGCCGTCATTCGGCTCGCCATAGCCCGGCGACGCATAGCCGCCCGCCAGCATGAAGCGCTCCGCGGGAATCTCCGCCAGGCCCAGCTTCGAAGCGGCGGCGACCGCGACGGCTTGCACCTGGGCCAGCAGCGGCGCCGGGTCGTCATCGATGTCGACGCCGATCACCGGCACCGCGCTTTCGGCCAAGGCGGCGCCGACGACGAGCCCCGCCTGGGTGCCGCCCGATCCGCTCGCCACCACCACACGGTCGATCGCCAGGTCGCGCTCCTGCGCCTGCGCCAGCAGTTCCAGCATCGCCCCCGCATAGCCCAGCGCGCCGATGGCGTTCGAGCCGCCGGTCGGGATGTGATAGGGCGTCTCGCCGGTCTCGCGCAGCCGCTCCATCAGCCGCGCGATGCGCGCGGCGCGGCTTTCGCCGGGGTCGCAGAGATGCACTTCGGCGCCGAGCAGATAGTCGAGCACCAGGTTGCCGTTGCTGCGGTAGAGCTCGGTCACGATCGGCACCGCGTGGTCGAGCACCAGGTGGCAGGCGAGGCCGGCCTTCGCCGCCGCCGCCGCGCTCTGCCGCACATGGTTGGATTGCAGCCCGCCTTCGGTGACGATCGCCGTCGCCCGATGCGCCAGCGCGTCGGCGATGAGGAATTCCAGCTTGCGCGTCTTGTTGCCGCCGAGCGCCAGGCCGGTGCAATCGTCGCGCTTGATGAACAGGCGCGGCCCGCCGAGATGTTCCCGCAACCGGTCGAGCGGCTCCAGCGCCGTCGGCAGATGCGCCAGATGGAAGCGCGGAAAGCGCGCCAGGGCCTCCGCCGCTCGTGTCAGCTTCGTCATGGCTTCCCCCGGATGTCCGGCCCCCAAGCCAAAGCTTCGATCACAGTTTCGGCGGGATCAGCACTTCGTTGATGATGTGGATATAGCCGTTGCTGGCGCCGAGACTGGTGCGCTCCAGCTCGGCGGTGCCGATGGCGACGCTCTGGCCCTGGCGCTGGACTTGCAGCACCGTGCCGGCGAGGGTGGCGAGGGTCTTGCTCCGCTGCACCGCCATCGCGTCCAGGCGCCCGGCCACCACGTGATGCTTTAGCAGCCGCGCCAGCTTGTCCTTGTTCTTGGGCTGGCGCAGCAGGTTGAAATCGACCCGCGCGCCGCCGGACAGCCCGCCGCCCGCCGTCGACACGGTGCTGAACGCGGCATCGTCCGGCGCGAACAGGGTGAAGGGACCGGGACCCGCCAGCAGATCCTCGAGCCCGGCCAGGTGGATGTATTCGGCCAGGCGATGCAGGTCCGGCATGCGCTTGACCTCGATCGCGATGTCGGTGCGCTCGCCGGCGGGCTTGGCGGCCGAGCCCTTGCCGCCCGAGGCGCAGGCGCCGAGCAGCGGCCCGCCCGCGGCGAGGCCCGCCAATCCGATGAGCACGGTTCTGCGCAGCATGCTGCTCCCCTCTGATCGATGCCGCCCATTGGGAGCGCGTCCCGGGGCGCGGCGCAACGTCTTTTTGCGGCCGCAGAAAGACATTGCGCGAGCGCGGCCCGCCCGCGCGATTCCGGTTGATGATGGATCGATATGGCGCCTTGATCGTTCGGCGGCGCGGGCCGGCCCGTCGCGCGGACCTACCGCAGCCGGTCGTCGATGGCGTGGGTCGGCGTGCCGGGATAGGGATAGAACTCGTCGATGCCGAGGACGCGCGTGACAACGCCGCCATCCGCCGACATCGGAAACAGCCCGAATTCCGAGGCGCCCGGCGTGCCGTCGCGGAAGGTCCAGTGATAACAGCCGAAGACCGGCGCCGCGGTGTCGCGCGCATGCTTGAAGATGCGGTGGACGAAGGGCGCTTCCTTCCAGTTCATCTGGTCGACATAGCGACCGGTCAGTTCGGCGCCGGCGACCAGGACCTGCAGCGTGCCGACCAGGCGGAAACGCACGCGGAAGGGCGCATCCTCCAGGTCGCAGATCACCACCGAGGCGAGCAGCTTCGGGATCTCCACCGGATCGATGTCGGACGGCCTGGGCAGGCGGCCGTCGCGGACCTTGCTCTGCCAGTATGTCAGCATGTCGAGAATGATCTGCGCGCGGACGGAACGTGCGCTCTCGTAGATGCGGTCGCCGGTTTCCTGCATCATCATGGCGAACCAATGTTCCGCCAAATTGGTCCGGGCTGTCAACCGCGCGCGGACCGGCCGCGATCCGAAGATTGCGGCCCACCAGGGAGTCAGCGAAAAGGATGGGCCGCGATCCGAAGACCGCGGCCCATCCGAAGTCCGCCGGATTGCGGGCGATCTGCCGGAACCAGGCGGGCGGGGAGCGGCGCGCGGGGGGTGCGCGCCAGAGGCAGCCGTTACATCGGCGGCAGGATCACCTTGTCGATGACGTGGATGACGCCGTTGCTGGCGGCCACGTCGGCCTGCACCACCTGGGCGTCGTTGATCATCACCTTGCCGCCGGACGCGTCGATGGCGACATCGGCGCCCTCGACGGTCTTGGCGGAAGTGAGCTTCACCACGTCGGCGGCCATCACCTTGCCGGAGATCACGTGATAGGTCAGCACCTTCACCAGCTGGTCCTTGTTCTCGGGCTTCAGCAGGTTCTCGACCGTGCCGGCCGGCAGCGCGGCGAAGGCCGCGTCGGTCGGCGCGAAGACGGTGAGCGGGCCGGGGCTCTTCAGCGTGTCGACCAGGTCAGCGGCCTGGGCGGCGGCGAGCAGGGTGTTGAACTGGCCGGCGGAGGCGGCGGTGTCGACGATATCCTTGCTCGCGACAGTCTCGGCGTTGGTGGACGAGCAGGCGGCGAGAACCGGCAGCGCAACCAGTGCTGCCATGAGCGATCGGCGCAGCAACATGAAAACCTCCCTAATGTTTGCGGCTATGCGACCGATGCGCCGGCGCGCCGGAGGAAGGCCACCGACAGCGCATCGATGCAGCCTTTACGGCAGCAGCCGAGGGGCGGTTCTGCGGCGCGCGCGACTATATTTTCGCGCGCGGCATGATCCGCCGTAGGCGAGGGCCGTAGACTCCCGCTGGCGCGCACTGAAAGGACGGGCCGCGACCGGAGCCGCGGCCCGCCAGAAAGTCAGCGAATAGGGGAGTCAGCGAAAAGGACGGGCCGCGATCCGAAGACCGCGGCCCATCCGAAGCCCGCCGGCAGTTCGATGGGGCTGCGCCACCCACCGGGGACGATGCCGTCGCGCTTCGGTGGGATTACGCAGGCGAGGGCCGGGCGGATGCAGGTCACTCCAACTTGCCGAACCAGTCGGTGATGTCGAAATAGAGGTTCCTGGTCACGCCGTCCTTGCTGAGCTCGATCAGGTCATAGACGCGGCCGTCATGATTGATCAGGCTCTGGGTTCCCCAGCGCCAGCCGGGCATGTTCTTCTTCACCCATCGGTGCTCGGCGGCGACGCCGTCGAACTCGGTATGGGCGTCCTCGAGCACGATGGCGGTGGCAAAGCTCGAGCCCGGCTCTTCCGCGGCGGTCTGCGATGGCGCCGGATTGCCGGCGCAGCCGGCGACGATGAGGACACAGAGCAGCGCCCCCATGCTGATCAATCGGCGACACAGCGCCTTGGCCGATGTCATGCGACTTCCCCCGGTCGGTGCGACGGCGGCAGAATACAAAAACGGCGCGGAGGTTGCCATCCGCGCCGTTCGTATGCGTGCCGCCGCGAACCGCTACTGGTTCATCGACTGGAAGAAGTCCGCGTTGGTCTTGGAGTGCTTCAGCTTGTCGAGCAGGAACTCCATCGCGTCGGTGACGCCCATCGGCATCAGGATGCGCCTGAGGACCCACATCTTCGACAAAGTCGCTTTGTCCACCAACAACTCCTCCTTGCGGGTGCCCGACTTGGTGATATCGATGGCCGGGAAGGTGCGCTTGTCGGAGAGCTTGCGGTCGAGGATGATTTCCGAGTTGCCGGTGCCCTTGAACTCTTCGAAGATCACTTCGTCCATGCGGCTGCCGGTGTCGATCAGCGCGGTGGCGACGATGGTGAGCGAGCCGCCTTCCTCGATGTTGCGCGCGGCGCCGAAGAAGCGCTTCGGCCGCTGCAGCGCGTTGGCGTCGACGCCGCCGGTCAGCACCTTGCCCGAGGATGGGACCACGGTGTTGTAGGCGCGGGCGAGCCGGGTGATCGAATCCAGCAGGATCACCACGTCGCGCTTGTGCTCGACCAGGCGCTTGGCCTTTTCCAGCACCATCTCGGTCACCTGGACGTGGCGCGAGGCCGGCTCGTCGAAGGTGGAGGAGATCACCTCGCCTTTGACGGACCGCGACATGTCGGTGACTTCCTCCGGCCGCTCGTCGATGAGCAGCACGATCAGGTAGCATTCCGGGTGGTTGGCGGAGATCGCGTGGGCGATGTTCTGCAGCATCACGGTCTTGCCGGTGCGCGGCGGGGCGACGATCAGCGAGCGCTGGCCCTTGCCCTGGGGCGAGATCAAATCGATGACGCGGCTGGTGATGTCCTTGCGCGTCGGGTCCTCGTTCTCGAGCTTCAGGCGCTCATCGGGATAGAGCGGGGTCAGGTTGTCGAAGTTGATCCGGTGGCGGATCTTCTCCGGCTCGTCGAAATTGATCTTGTTCACCTTGAGCAGCGCGAAATAGCGCTCGCCGTCCTTCGGGCTGCGGATCTGGCCCTCGACCGTGTCGCCGGTCCTGAGGCCGAAGCGGCGCACCTGGCTCGGGCTCACATAGATGTCGTCGGGGCCGGGCAGGTAGTTCGCCTCGGGCGAGCGCAGGAAGCCGAAGCCGTCGGGCAGGACCTCGAGCACCCCGTCGCCCATGATCGCGGTGTCGGTTTCCGCCAGCTGCTTCAGGATGGCGAACATCATGTCCTGCCGGCGCAGCGTGGAAGCGTTCTCGATATGCAGGCTCTCGGCGAATTCGAGCAATTCGGCCGGGGTCTTGCGCTTCAGGTCTTGGAGATTCATGGGATCGGGGGATGTGCTTCTGTGGATCGGGGGAAAATGGGGAAACCGGCGCCGCTCCGAAGCGGTTCCCGGACCCGGAGGCCGGCGGGCAGGCCGGTCCTGGGCGCAGGGACTTCAGGCGACGAAATCGCCGGAGAGCACCCGAATAAACCTTGCAACAGACCTCGCGCGTAAAACGGTCGGTGATCGGTTCGGAGAGATTTGCGAGGTCGGGTCACCCAGGCGGGTGTCTCTGGCAGGGGTCCGCAGGATCTCTGGGGACCGTGGTGATTAGTTAATGCATTCCCCCCGGCCTGTCAAATGAAAGATCGGCTGCCGCGCCCGCGCCAGGCCGGATTTCCCGCCCCGATCAAGCAGTTGTGAGTTTGGTGAAAAGCGCAAACAGCCGCCCGGGCCGCAGCTTTGTTGGTGGCCGCGATTGCTTCGCAGTGCTAACCCCTAGGCAGTTATCCACAGGAGTGCTGTCGTCGCCGCCCGGCGGGCAGGGTTGCCGCCCGCAAGGCAGGGATTCCGCCTTTCCGGGGGAGGGTCCGATGTCGCCATCCGTCCAGGCCTTGCTCGACCAGGCGCAGGCCGTGCTGCTCGGCTACGGATCGCTGTGGAACGCGCTTCCCACCATGGTCGTGTCCATGGCGGTGCCGCTGCTGATCATCATCGGCAAGCGGGCGGTGAAGCAGATCCGCGCCGAGACCTTCCTGCGCCTCGAGGCCAGCTTCCTCAAGCCCAACAACGACGACCAGCTGGACCCGCAGGAAGCCCTGATGGATCCGACCTTCGATTCCGTGCGCTGCAAATACCTCGACACGCCGCGCGCCGACCTGCCCGAGGATGCCGGCGCCGCCCAACGCCTGTCCAAGCACGCCGCCATCGTGATCCGGCCGATGCTGCCGGTCTTTCTCTACGGTTTCAGCGTCGTGGTCTTCGCCGTCATCGTCGCCTTCTTCGTCGACCGCCTGTTCATCCGCGGCTGGTTCCTGGTCGGGCCGGGCTGCGGCAGCGCGGTCATGGGCTGCCTGCCGCTGAGCGCGCAGATCCTGCTGCTCGGCCTGCGCGACCCCGGCAATCCCGTCGCGGTCGATCTCGCCTATGCCCAGAACAGCGCGGTGATGCTCGCCTTCGGCTTCGCCGGCGCCTATCTCTGGTGCGTCCTCTATCTGATCCGCCGGGTCAACAACTACGACCTGACGCCCTATTCCTTCCTGCTCTGCGGCATGCGCATCCTCCTTGCGCTCGCCATCGTGCTGACCGTGCGGCACACGGTCTTCTCCAACGCCATGCTGCCGGCGGAGACCGGGGGCGAGACGGGGATCGCCACCTATCTGGCGGTGCTCTGCTCCTTCCTGCTCGGCTTCTATCCGGCGGCCGGCATGGACTACCTGATCAAGCGCGGCCAGGAATTCACCATCAAGCGGCCGCATCCCGATGCCGGCGCTTTGCGCAACATGCTGCCGCTCGACATGATCGACGGCCTGTCGCACTACGTGCAGTTCCGCCTGGAGGAGCTGGAATACGAGGACGTGCAGAACCTCGCCACCGCCAACCCGGTGCTGCTCTATGTCGAGACGCCCTACAACATCCTCGAGATCATCGACTGGATCGCCCAGGCCCAGTTGATCACCGCCATCGGCCCGAAGAAGGTGGCCGATCTGCGCCAGATGAACGTGCGTACCATCTTCGATTTGGCGCGCATCGGCGACACGCCGCATTTCCGCCGCTGCGCGCTGCAGATCCTGGTCGAGCCCGAGGCCTTCCGCGCCAATCTCGCCACGGCCGGCGACGACGAGGTGCAGGCGATGTTCAACTGCATGTTCACCTCGATCGCCGACGACCTGCACGTCATCCGCCTGGCGCGGGTGTGGAACGCCTTCTATGCCGTCTACCAGCGCGACCACTTGGTCGACGTCGCCACCCGCGGCCTGCTGTCGAAGCCGCCGCTGCCGGCGCGCTGGATGGAGGAGGGCGCCCAGGAAAGCCTGCGCGCCGCCACCGCCATGCTCGCCGCCGCCGCCGCCGCGCCGCTCACCGCCCCGCCAACTGCCCCGCCGGCCCCCGCCCCGGCCGGCAGCGCCGGCAAGGCCGCAGAGTGATTTTGCTGCAGCAAAAACTGCAGCAAAATGAATTATATCAAAGGTTTGGTCTAAGCCGCCGATCAGACCCAGTCCGGGCGGCTTCGCTTAGGTTTGCTGCAACCAATTCCGCAGCAAAATCATGTATTTCAATAGCTTGCGTGTATCTCCCGTCATTGCCGGGCTAGTCCCGGCAATCCATGCTGCGACCGCACAATGGATGCCCGGGACACGCCCGGGCATGACGGATTGAATGGTGGCCGGCCCTGCGCCCCAGGGCGCCGGCCTAGAACGGCTTCACGATCACCAGGATCACCACGCCGATCATGATCAGCGTCGGCACCTCGTTCCAGAAGCGGTAGAAGCGCGCCGAATGGCGGTTGGCGTCGGCGGCGAAGTGGCGGCGCCAGCGCGAGAACAGCGCATGGACCGTGGACATGGCGATGACCAAAGCGAGCTTGGCCTGGAACCAGGGCTGGCCCCAGAGATCGCCCATCCAGGCCATGCACAGGCCGAAGATCCAGGCGGCGCCCATCGCCGGATTGATGATGGCGCGCAGCAGGCGCCGCTCCATCACCTTGAAGGTCTCCGATTGCTCCGAGCCCGGCTTCGCCGCGCAGTGATAGACGTAGAGCCGCGGCAGATAGAGCATCCCCGCCATCCAGGCGATGACCGAGATGACATGCAGCGCCTTCAGCCAGGTGTAGAGATCGCCGGTCATGCGGTGTCGGTCCTTCTTGAACGCGGCGCTGCAACACCCCCCTTCCTGTCCTTCCCCCGCAAGGGGGGAAGGGACGCGGTTGCGCTGATATCGCATCCCTTCCGCTGCGCGAACCGCGGCAGCACAGAAAGAAGACCCCTTCCCCCCTTGCGGGGGAAGGTTGGGAAGGGCGGTGCCGCGTATTCGGTCCCGCTCACGAAGGCACCGGCGCCTTGCAAGCGCACTTCGCCGCGTTGGCGCAGAAGCGCTGGCTGTTGCCCGGTTGCACGGCCTTGTCGTCGGCCAGCGCCGCCTGGACCAGCCGCGCCAGGCCGGCGATGAAATCCGGATGGGTCGAGACCGTCGGCGCCCGGACATAGGCCGGCGCGCCGTTCTGCTCCGCCAGGTGGCGGTATTCGATGTCGAGCTCCACCAGCGTCTCCGAATGCTCCGAGACGAAGGCGATGGGGAAGACCACGATGGCGCGCTGCTCCTGCGCCGCCTGGGCGATCACCGCGTCGGTCGCCGGCCCGACCCATTCCAGCGGCCCGACCCGGCTCTGATAGGAGACCACCCATTGGTCGCGCGGCAGATCGAGCGCGGCGGCGATCGCCGCCGCCCCGGCCTCCACCTGGGCGACATAGGGATCGCCGGCATCGACCACCTTTTTCGGCAATCCGTGGGCGGAGAGGATGACCAGCGGCCTGGCCTGCGGCGCCTTGGTCGCGGCCTCCGCCAGCGCGCCCTGCAGGATCGCCCTGGCGGCGAGGACGAAGCCCGCTTCCACCGGATAACAGCAGATGAGCCGATGCGGCGCCGGGATCGCCGCGGCCTTCGCCGCCCGCATCCAGGCGGCATAGGAGGAGGCGGTTGTCGTGGTGGAGAATTGCGGATAGAGCGGCAGCAGGATGACCTGGCTGGGCTGGTAGGCCTTCACCGCCGCCGCCGTCTCCGCGGTCAGCGGGTGCCAGTAGCGCATGGCAATGAAGACGCGGTATTCCGCCCCGGCCGTTCCGGCGGCCCCGGCGGCCCCGCCGCCATTCGCGGCACTAGCGGCACTGGCCGTGAGCGCCGTAACCAGCGCCGCCGCCTGGGCCTCGGTGTTGGGCAGGATCGGCGAGCGGTTGCCCATCAGCGCATAGATGCCCTGGGCCTTCTTGTCCCGCCGCCGCGAAATCAACGATGCCAGCAGCCGGCGCGGCAGGAACGGCAGCCCGATGATCGCCGGATCGTTGAACAGGTTGAACAGGAACGGCCGCACCGCGCTGAGCGAATCCGGCCCGCCCAGATTGAACAGCACGATGGCGACGCGCTCGGTCATGGCGCTATCTCGTCATCACCGGGCGCAGACCCGGTGATCCAAGTTTCCGGCAACGAGACCGGCCGGGGCAAACCTGGATTGCCGGGTCAAGCCCGGCAATGACGAACCAGGGGCGGCAGCAAGCGCGCCTCACCCCTGCCACCCCTGCACCAGCTCCACCAGCTGCGCCACGTGTTCCGGCGGCGTCTCGGGGACGATGCCGTGGCCGAGATTGAAGACGAAGGGGCCGTGGCCGAGCCTGTCGAGAATCTCTCGCGCCCCGTCGCGCATGGCCTGGCCGCCGGCCACCAGCACTTGCGGGTCGAGATTGCCCTGCAGCGCCGTCTTCGGCCCCTGCAGCTGGGTCCAGGCCCAGTCCAGCGGCACGCCGGAATCCAGGCTGAGGCCGTTGCCGATGCCGGCGCGGGCGAAATCGAGATAGCCGGCGCCGACCCCGCGCGGGAACAGGATGAAGGGCACCTGCGGATGGGCCATGCGCACCCGGGCGACGATCGCCTTCATCGGCGCCAGCGACCAGCGCAGCATCTCCGGATGGCTGAGCGCGCCAGCCCAGGAATCGAACAGCTGGATCACCTCGGCCCCGGCCTCGACCTGGTGGATCAGGTATTGGCCCGTCGCCTCGACCAGCAGCTCGACCAGGGCGGCGAATTCCTTCGGCCGGCGATGGATCCAGCTCTTGGCCTTGGCGAAATCGCGGCTCGACCCACCCTCGATCATGTAGGAGGCGACGGTCCAGGGCGCCCCGGCGAAGCCGATCAGCGCGGTTTTCGCCGGCAGCGCCGCCTTGATCCCCTTCACCGTTTCGTAGACCGGCGCCAGCCTCTGGTGGAACCCGGCCATGCCCAGCAGCTTGGCCAAGTCGTCATCGCCGGTGAGGGCGTCGAGCACCGGCCCGCGGCCCTCCTCGAAGCCGACCTTCTGGCCCAGCGCGTCCGCCACCACCAGGATATCGGAAAACAGTATCGCCGCGTCGAAGCCGAAGCGCCGGATCGGCTGCAGGGTCACCTCGATGGCGAGCTCCGGCGTGTAGCAGAGATTGAGGAAGGACCCGGCCTTGGCCCGGGTCGCCCGGTATTCCGGCAGATAGCGCCCGGCCTGGCGCATCAGCCAGATCGGCGGCCGCGACAATGTCTCTCCGCCGAGGGATCGGAGCAGAAGCTTGTCGGTTGAACGCATGCAGGCGAAATCCTGACTTTGAACCGCGGGACCGGGGAACCGGGGGTTCCCTCCCTAACATAGATTCGAATCTAAGAAGAATGGTGGTGATAGTGGGACCACCGAATCCCGGGGATTACCCTGATGCACAAGATGCTCGTCCGGCGCGGTGGATGACCGCTTCCGGGGGCGCCGGAGCCTGGCCCGCGGATCTGGGGACGGAATAGTGAATCCGGCGGCCCCGGGCGGCGGCGAATCCCGGGGAAAATGGGGATAGAAGGCAGCCCCGGCAGGCGGCGGAGTTATCCCCGCCTTTCGCCCAATCCCCAGCCGGCCGGGCCGGGGGTTGATCCGGCGCATAAGCTCTGCGATGAAGATTGGTGCCCGGTGGAGCGATTGGGCCGCGGCGATTTGCGCCGGGCTTTTGCGCCGGTTTTCCACCGGGGGCTGGGGATAGTTTGCCGGGGGTAATTTGCCCGGGGGTAATTTGCCCGGGGTAGTTTGCCGGGGGTGACTTGCCGGGGTTAGCTTGAGCGGCGCGCAGGATCGGGCCAGAAACGGATCAGCCGGGCGATCATGACCAAGACCTATCACGTGCACCTGGTGTCGGACGCGACCGGCGAGACCATCAACAGCGTCATGCGCGCCTGCCTGGTGCAGTTCGAGGATGGCGAGGCCGACGTCACCGAGCATTCCTGGTCGCTGGTCAGGACGCCGGGGCAGATGGACCGCGCGCTGGCCGGCATCCGGCAGAATCCCGGCCTCGTCCTCTACACCATCGTGAACGACCGCCTCCGCGAGCAGCTGGTGGAAGGCTGCCGCGCGGCGCAGATCCAGTCGGTCGCGGTGCTCGACCCCGTCATCTCCGCCATGGCGGCGCATTTCGGGCAGAAGGCGCGCGGCCAATCGGGCCGGCAGCACGAGCTGGATGCCGAGTATTTCGACCGCATCGAGGCGATGAACTTCGCCCTCTCCCATGACGACGGCCAGTCGAGCCGCACCTACAACGACGCCGACGTGATCCTGATCGGCGTGTCGCGCTCGTCCAAGACGCCGACCTGCATCTATCTCGCCAATCGCGGCATCAAATGCGCGAACGTGCCGATCGTGCCCAATTGCCCGATGCCGCCGGAGCTGTTCACGGTGAAGAAGCCGCTGGTGGTCGGGCTCACCAAGGACGCCACGCAGCTGGTGCAGATCCGCAAGAACCGCCTGCAGATGATCGCGCGCGACGAGGACACCGACTATGTCGACCTCTCGGTGGTGCGCGAGGAGGTGGCGATGGCGCGGCGCCTGTGCACCGATCACGGCTGGCCGGTCATCGACGTCACCCGCCGCTCGATCGAGGAGACGGCGGCGACCATCATCCAGCTGCTGCAGGAGCACCAGGAGAACGCCGCCGCCAAGCAGCCCGAAGCGGCGGAGGGGAGCTGAGGGCGCGCCGTTCTGTGCGCCATGCTTCGATCGTCACCCCGGGCTTGACCCGGGGTCCATGGTCGGGCTCGGCGCGGGCGGAAGGATGGACCCCGGCTCACGGCCGGGGTGACGATTGTGCAGGCTGCCGCAGCGGCGCCAACGGGGAACTGGGAGCATGAAAGACACGCTGGTTCTGGCTTCGGGCAGCCGCACGCGGGCGCGCATGCTGGAAGCGGCGGGCGTGGCGATCGAGATCGCGGCGGCGGCGATCGACGAGCCGGAACTGATGGCGAGCCTGAAGGTGTCGGGCGCCGCGGTGGACCGCGCCGCCGAGGTGCTGGCCGAGATGAAGGCCAAGCGCGTCGCCACGCGCTTTCCCGGCCGCCTGGTGCTGGGCTGCGACCAGATGCTGGAATGCGAGGGGGTCTGGCTCGACAAGGCGCGCAACCGCGACCATGCGCGCGAGCAGCTGCAGATGCTGCGCGGCCGGCCGCATCACCTGGTCACCAGCGCCGTGCTGGTGCGCGACGAGCAGCGCCTCTGGCACCACACCGAAAGGGCGGAGCTGCGCTTCCGCGATTTCAGCGATCATTTCCTCGAGGAATATCTCGACGCCGCCGGAGATGCGATCCTGAGCTCGGTCGGGGCCTATCAGCTCGAAGGCCTCGGCGCGCAATTGTTCGAGCGCGTTGAGGGCGATTTCTTCACCATCCTCGGCCTGCCGCTCCTGCCCGTGCTGGCGATCCTGCGCGAGCATGGGCTGTTGCGGTACTGAACCGATGGCCAGCGATCTCCTCATCCAGACCCTGACCGGCAAGAGCGCCATCGCCGGCGTGTTCGGCTGGCCGATCAGCCATTCGCGCTCGCCCCGCCTGCACGGCTACTGGCTGCGCAAATACGGCATCGACGGCGCCTATGTGCCCTTCGCCACCCATCCGGCGAAGCTGGAGCAGGCGATCCGCGCCCTGCCGGCGCTCGGCTTCAAGGGCGGCAACATCACCCTGCCGCACAAGGAGCGCGCCCTCGGCCTGGTCGACGAGGCGACGGCGCTGGCCAAGCGCATCGGCGCGGTCAACACCCTGCTGGTGCGCGAGGACGGCACGATCCTCGGCGACAACACCGACGGCTACGGCTTCCTCGCCCATCTCATCGCCAGCAAGCCGGACTGGAACGCCGCGACCGGCCCCGCCGTGGTGCTGGGCGCCGGCGGCGCGTCGCGCGCCGTGGTGGTGGCGCTGCTGGAAGCCGGCGTGCCGGCGCTGCGCCTGGTCAACCGCACCACGCGCCGCGCCGAGGAGCTGGCGGCGGCGATCGGCGGCCCGATCGAGGTGGTCGCCTGGGAGGATCGCGCCGCGGCGCTCAAGGGCGCCAGCTTGCTGGTCAACACCACCAATCTCGGCCAGGCCGGCCAGGCGCCGCTGGAGCTCGCGCTCGACACCCTGCCCGTCGCCGCTCTGGTCTACGACATCGTCTACGTGCCGCTGCTGACCGCTCTCCTGCAGGCGGCGCAGGCGCGCGGCAATGCCATCGTCGACGGCATCGGCATGCTGCTGCACCAGGCCCGCCCCGGCTTCGCCGCCTGGTTCGGCCGCGAGCCGGAGGTGACGCCCGAGCTGCGCAGCTTCGTGCTGGGGGTTTAGGCGCCATGCGCGTCCTCGGCCTCACCGGGTCCATCGCCATGGGCAAGTCGACGGCGGCGGCGATGCTGCGGCGGATGGGCGTGCCGGTGCTCGATTCCGACGCCATCGTGCATGAGCTGACGCGGCCGGGCGGGGCGGCGATCCCGGCGATCACCACCGCCTTTCCCGAGATCGCCGCCGGCGCCGGCATCGACCGCCGCGCGTTGAGCCAGCGCGCCTTCGACGATCCGGAAGTGCTGCGCGAGCTGGAGCGGATCCTGCACCCGATGGTGCGCGCGGCCCAGGCGCGGTTCCTCAGGCTGCAGCGCGCGCGGGGCCGGCGCCTGGTGGTGCTCGACGTGCCCTTGCTCTACGAGACCGGCGGCGAGGCGGCCTGCGACACCGTGGCGGTGGTCAGCGCGCCGCGCCTGGTGCAGATGGAACGGGTGCTCTCCCGGCCGCATATGAGCCTGCGCAAGATGCACGGCATCGAGGCGCGCCAGATGCCGGACGTGGAGAAGCGCCGGCGCGCCGATTTCGTCATCCCCACCGGATTGGGCCGCCGGCCCACCTGGGTGGCGCTGAAAAAGGCGGTGCGCCGAACGCTGCGATAGACTTGCCGTCAGGTCCGTGGCAGGAAAACGGTCCAGACTTGTCTTTTGGCGGGATTCCATCGGAAGTCCTTCCAGCTCCCTTGAACCGCGGACCATGGAAGCGCGTGAGCCCCTTGACGTCATCTGAGGCTTTGCCGGCAGCCCGGCCCGCCCCGACAGCTCCCGGGACCGCCCCCGACTTCTCGCCGATCCAGCCGCGCAAGGTTGGCGCCGGCCGGCTGCCGGTCGGGGCGCGGGCGCGGCGCGTGCTGCGCCGGATCGTGCTCGCCGATCGGTCGCGCGAGGGCCTGGTGCGGATGGCCGACCAGTTCGTGGTGCGGCCGCTGCTCAGCGTGCTGCGCATCTTTCCCCTGCTGCGGCGGGTCGGGCCCAAGGCGAAGCGCGACCTCGGCCTGTCGATCGGGCGGCAGGTCTTCGACCTGCTGCGCCTGGTCCTGCTGCACGGCGCCAAGCCGGCGAACTATTACCTGTGCGAGTGCTACCGGCCGGGCGGCATGGCCGCGGCCCGCGCCATCGTCATGCGCAACGAGATCAAGCACGGCATCGGCAAGGCGCTGAACCGCCTCGACCCCAACGCCCTCAAGCGCCGCCGGAATCTCGGCGACAAGCTGCTGGCGGGCGCCTGGTGCGACGAGCACGGCTTTCCCCACGCGCCGCCTTTGATGCTGGTGGAGGACGGGCAGGCAAAGCTGCTGCGGCCCGAGGCGGCACTGGACCGCGACCTGTTCGCCAAGCGGCGCGAGGGGCGCGGCGCCTACAAGGTGACGCCGTACCGGCGGGTGGCGCCGTTGCGCTACGAGGATCGCAACGGCCGCGCCGTCACCCTGCGGGACATCGTCGACGAATTGCTGGCCCGCAAGCCGCGCCGCGCCTGGATGATCGTGCCGCAGCTCCACAATCATCCGGAGCTCGCCGACCTGAGCGGCCAGTCGCTGCTCACCTTCCGCGCGCTCACCTGCCTCGACGAGCGGATGCGGCCGGTCCTCACCAATCTCTACCTGCGCTCGCTCACCAAGCTCGAGCCGCAATGGAATGTCGGCCGGCTGGAGGAATACGGTGCGCCGATCGATCTGGAGACCGGACGGCTCGGCCAGTGCACCGGCGACAAGCCGGAATGCCTGTCGGAGTATTTCGACACGCATCCGGTGACCGGCGCCCGCGTCGCCGGGCGAGAGGTGCCGCGCTGGCGCGAGCTGGCCCAGCTTGCCATCGACCTGCATCGCGCCGTGCCGGAGCGCGTCTTCATCGGCTGGGACCTGGCGCTGACGCCGGAGGGGCCGATGTTCCTGGAAGGCAACAGCTTCGCCGACCTGATCTTTCCGGAGCGCGTCTTCCGCCAGGCCGTCGGCGACATGCGCCTGGGCGAGCTGCTCGATTTCCATCTCGGCCGCATCGAGGCGGCGCTCGACCGCGGCGAAAATCCGGGCGCGGAAGCCTGAATCCTATCGCGGCGCGCGCCACTTGCTCCAGGCGCGCCACTGCTCCGGGAACCGTCGCACCCATGGCTCGCTGCGGCGCAGGAACTCCGCCGCCGCGGCGACGCAGCGCGCGTCGTTGTCGCCGCCGCGCGGCAGGTCCAGCGGCGTCTCGATCACGGTGCGGAACACGTCGCCGTCGCGGATGGTGAAGGTCGGCAGCACCGGCGCGCCGGTGAGGCCGGCCAGGCGCGGCGCGCCGACCGCGACCGGCAGCGTGCCGCCGAAGACCTGCGCCTTGATCATGTCGCTGCCCTCGGTCGAGGCGGCGACGATGGAGACCACCTCGCCGGCTTTCAGCGCGCGCATCAGCCGGCGCATCGCCGTCGCCGGCGCGTAGCGGTCGAAGACGACGCGCTGGGCGATGCAGCGATCCTCCGGGATGCAGCGCACCTTGTTGAGATAGCGCACGCCGAACCTGGTCTCCGAATAGCCGTGCTTCGGGCTGGACAGGTGCGAGACGCGGTAGCCCTTCTCGTGCAGCACGATCTTGGTGGTGGCGCTGTTGAAGACGAAGGGCGCCAGCCAGAGGATGGCGCCCTTGCCCTGCGCCAGTGCCGCCTGCAGATGCGCCTCGCCCTCCAGCCGCATCTTCGGGCGCCAGCCCCCGCGCCGCCAGAGTCCGGGGCGCCACCCGCGCAGATCCTGCATCTGCATCTCATGCACGGCGGCGCGCAGGTCTTCGCCATGCCGCAGGGCGTCGCGCTTCGGGATCTCGAGGGCGGCCTGCATGTGCTTGGCGGCGTAGCGCACCGCGCGGCGGTTGGTCAGCAGGCGCAGGCGCAGCCGCGCGCGCCAGAGCGGCCCCCACCAGGACTCCGGCAGCAGCCAGGCGAAAGGCAGCTGCGCGACCAGCCCCAGGATGGTCTGGATATCGCCGAAATCCCAGGCCTTCTGCTTGCCGTATTTGCGCGCCTTGTGGACGATGGCCGCGGTTTCGCCCGCACCAGCCGCGCCGGCTGCTTCTTTCTGCTCCGACAGGATGAACCCCCTCCGATCGCGCCGTACCGCCGGCAGGTTAGCGCGCAACAGTTTCCCCGTCATCCCGGCCGCGTAGCGCGCCGGTTCGCAGACAGAGCCGCCACCGACTCACGTCGTCATCACCGGGCGCAGACCCGGTGATCCAAATTCGTCGCCAGGAACACCACATCAACACTTGGATTGCCGGGTCAAGCCCGGCAATGACGATGGAGGGTGATCCCCCTACGCCGCCGGCAATATCGCCGGCAGGGTGACTTCCAGCATTTCCAGGCCCGCCTCGGCGTTGAGGGCGTAGGACGCGCCGGCGGGGAGCACGCAGGAATCGCCCGCCGCCAGCTGGTGCTGGCCGAACTGGCTGTGGCGCAGGGTGAGCTCGCCGGCGAGCACGAACAGGAAGTTGAACTCGCCGCCATGGGCGCGGTCCTTGGTGGCCGCGCGGTTCTTCGCCCGCACCACGCGCACGCCGGCCAAGCCGTCCGTCGCCGCTTCGATGCCGATGTCGCGGTACTCGAAATTGGCGCCGCCGCCGAGCGTCGCCCAGGGCCGCCACGCCGCCTTACTGGCGATGTGGCGCACGAAGCGCTGGCCGCCATAGTCGCGGTCGGGCAGGGCGCGGCCGGTGGGCAGCGCCATCACCTGGTCGGCGAAGGTTTCATGCACCGCCGGGCAGCCGATCTCGATGACTTCGAGGCCGGGCGAGGCCTCCAGCACGCGGTGGCGGATCTCCGGCGGCTGCAGCACGCAATCGCCGGCCTCGAGCAGGAAGGGTTCGCCCTGGTCCTCGTAGACCAGCTTCGCCCAGCCGGTCTTGCAGAAGATCATCTGGAAGCGGACCTTGTGGAAATGCACGTAGTCCGGCACCGGCCCGCCCGCGGGAATGCGGATATGCGAGGCGATGAAGCGCCCGCCCAGCCGGCTCGGGATCAGATCGCGATACTGCATGCCGGCGCGGCCCACGCCCCAGCTGTCGCCCATGCGGGTGAGGACGAATTCGTTGGTGCCCTCCGGGATCTCGATCCCCGCCTGGGCATCGACCAGCGTGACGCGGGCGCCGCCCGGCGCCGCCAGCTCGCGCGGCGTATCCGCCGGCAGGGCTTTCAGATCGCAGATCAGCCGCAGCGCCAGCGGCGCCGCCTTCGCCGCATCCTTGCGCGCCTCCAGCCGCAGCATCAGGCCGTGGCCGTTGACGACCGCCAGGGTCGGCGCATCGGCGGGCATGATGAGGTTGACCTTGAAGCCCAGCCGCTCGGTGAAAAAGCGCAGATCCGCCGCGAGGTCGGCGCTGGGCAGCACGACCTGCGCCAGGCGGATATGGGGAGCGAGGGCGGAGCCGCTATCGGCCATGGTCTGTCTTCCTGAGTTCTCCGGCAGCGGCCGCAGCTTGCCCCCGCGCGTGCATCGAGGCAAGCGCGTGAAGGACGCAGGCGGGCGTCGCGGCGAAGTAGACGCGCGAGCATTCCTGTCATCCTGTCTTTCGTCATTGCCGGGCTTGTCCCGGCAATCCATGCGGTGGCGGAGCGGGGTTCGATGTCGCATGGGTCACCGGGACTGCGCCCGGTGACGACGGCGAGTTTATGATTTCCCGGAACGAGAAGCCGGCCCCGTCCTCAGCCCACCCGCGCCGCCAGGGCGGTGAGGGTCGCCGCCGCCTCGCGCAGCAGGTCCTCCAGGATGTCCTTGGCCGGGCGGATGGCGGTGATCTGCGCCGCGCCTTCGCCGGCATAGAGCGCCATCGCCTCCAGGTTGCCGGTGGTGGTGCGCAAGGGCGAGTTGGTGTCGAACTTCAACATCGGCTGGCCGTTGTCATGGGCGATCACCTCGCGCGGCAGTCTATCCGGGTGGTAGCCCCACAATTTTTCGCCGGCCGCCTCGACCACGCTGTTGCGGAGCACCCGCACTGGCGAATTGGGCGGCCAGTTGATGGCGAAGAGGTCGGTGTGCACCGTGTCGCCGGCCTTGGCCTGGACGATGCGCTGCTTGTGATAATCATGGGCGAAGGATTCGGTGGCGACCAGGAAGGCGGTGCCGCATTGCACCCCGTCGGCGCCGAGGCTGAGCGCCGCCGCCATGTCGCGCCCCGAGGCGATGCCGCCGGTCGCCACCAGCGGCACTTTCAATTTGCCCGCCAGTTGCCCGAGCAGCACGGCCAGCGGCAGCGTCCCGCGCACATGGCCGCCGGCCTCCACGCCTTGCGCGATGATGACGTCGGCGCCGGCCGCCTCGGCCGCGAAGGCGTCCTCGGGATTGCCGATCTGGTAAAGCACCTTGCAGCCGGCGGCCTTGGCCTCGGCGATGAGGTCGGGCCGCACGTCCCAGAAGAAGCAGAGCGCCGGCACCTTCTGCGCCAGGCAGAGATCGAGCTCGGCGCGCAGCAGCTCCGGCTTCGTCCCGGCGGGGATCAGGTTGACGGCGAAGGGCCGGGACGTGCGTCGCCGTGTTTCCGCGATCTCGGCGGCGATCAGCTCCGGGCTCTCGCGCACCATGCCCAGCATGCCGAAGCCGCCCGCCTCGCACACCGCTGCGGCGAGTTCGCTGCGCGCCGGCCCGCCCATCCCGGCGCAGAGGATCGGATGGCGGCAGCCCAGGATGTCGCTGACCCGGCTGGCGATGTGCGGAATGGACATGACGGCCCCCCTTTTCGCGCGATCCTTCGGGCAGCGGCGGTGATTGTCAAACCGCGGCCTTCTCAAGAAGCGCCGGCTATCACATGACTCCCTCCCCCGGAACGGGGGAGGGTTGGGGCGGGGGCAGCCGCGCCTCGGTTCAGGACATCCATCGCGCACTTCCCCCTCCCTTCGCCCTCCCCCGTTCCGGGGGAGGGGATCGGCGGACCGCAAGCCCGGTCAAGACAGCGCCGGCGCTTTGCGGCAGGCTCGGCCTCATGACGTCGAAACCGAACAATGTCACGCCGCTGCGCCCTGCGCTTTCGCCGCTCGAGCGCGTGCTGCGTCATGTCGAGGCCAATCTCGACCAGGCGCTGTCAATTGCCGGGCTGGCGGCGGTCGCCGGCTTCTCGCCCTTCCATTTCGCGCGGCTCTTCGCCAGCCAGATGGGCCTGAGCCCGATGGGCTATGTGCGCCGCCGCCGGCTGCAGCTGGCGGTGCGGCGCCTGAGCGCGCCGACGCCGCCCGATCTGGTGCAGCTCGCCTTCGACTGCGGCTTCGACTCCCAGGAAGCCTTCACGCGCGCCTTCAAGCAGGGGCTGGGCGTGACGCCCGGCCGCTTCAAGCGCAATGCCATTGCCATGCGGGAGATGATGGAGATGCCGATGCAAGCCGCCGCGATCAGGGAACAGGATTTGGAATTGCTCGACGGTCCGCGCCGGCGTGCGGCGTTCCGCATCGCTGGCCTGTCGATGCCGCTCGACGCCGCGTCGGGGCCGAAGATTCCCGATCTGTGGCGCGACCTGCTGCGGCGCCTGCCGCTACCCGGCCAGACCGGGCGCGAAGGCTACGGCGTGGTCTGGCAGAGCGACGCCGAAAGCGGCGCCATGACCTATCTCGCCGGCTTCGAGGTCGCGGGGGGCGGCAGGCTGCCGGCCGAAGAACTTCCAGAGGGTATCGCCCATGTCGATCTGCCCGACCGGACCTATCGTGTGTTCCGCCTCACCCTCAACGGCGGCGCGCTCCACCCGCAGGTTCAGGCGGCGATGCGCGAGATCTACGAAGTGCGCATCCCGCGCGCCGGCTGGGAGCTGGCCGAGAGCCCTGATTTCGAGACCTACAACGCCGACTTCAACCCGATGAGGAAAGGCGAGACGCTGGAATTCTGGGTGCCGGTGAAGGGGTAGGATGATTATTAAACAATTCAGACGCCGTGCAGATCATTGAATTAATTACATAATTACGGACTCGGGGGGCACGGGTGTCGCAAAAAGCGGCGCATATCCGATGTTCAGTTGGCTCTGATAGCTACGAAACACGCGGATTCCCTTGGGGAGCGACAAATCTTGTATGAGTCAATCTCGAAATCACACCATATGATGTGGTTTTGTCTTGATTGAGGCGATCCTCAATCCTACTTGTGTTGGCACGTGCTTGAGCACGTAAAGAGGGGCGCCTGAAAGCTCTGGCAAGCTCCAAGCGCCCCTCGGCGGCCCAATGAATCCCCTGCCGGATCTAGGATCACGTGGCAGAGGCCAAGCGAGCAAGCGACGCGAGGCTACGCTGCTGCAGACTCCGAGGTCAATGGGGACTCACCACATTGGCGAATGGAGAAATTCAATGCCAAAGCCTCTCAAGCCGGGAGAGATTATCCCCCGGTCTGGACAATATGAACGAGTTGGGCCGCGGGGCGGTCGTACGGGCGAAGAAGTGACTTCGACGCGCGGCGAGCGGGTTCCGCCCACGCCCAGGCCCGGCGAGGGATACGTCCTGGTCGATCCGACCCGGCACAAGAAGTAATTGTCGGGGGTGGCGTCGAGCCACCCCCGGCCTAATCTGCGAATGCTGTCGGTGCGGTCGCGCAATCATTGAGGTGAGACACTGCAAGTCGACAAATGGATGGATAGCTTGTAGAACAAACCGTGAATAAAAAACTCAAACCCTGGGAGGGAACGATGAAATTGGACACCCGTGAGGATCGAGATGGAACAAGAACAATTGAACCTTTCGTTGGCGCATTATGAAACCATGGAGTGTGTAGCAGACCTAACGGTCGACTGGACTAACCAAACCGTTTGGGCCACTGAGCGGCAGATCGCCGAATTGTTTGGGGTCGATCCAAGTGTGATCGGTCATCACCTTGGCAACATATATGACGCTGCCGAATTGGATCGCGGATCAACTAGTGCAAGGTTTGCGCTAGTTCAATTGGAAGATGACAGAGAGATAAGCAGAGAGGTCGAGCACTACAACCTCGATGTCATACTCTCAGTTGGGTATCGGGTAAGCTCAAAAAAGGCTGCCGATTTTCGGCGATGGGCTACGGAGACTCTCAGAGAATACATTGTTGAAGGCTTTGTTCTAAACGAAGCTAAGCTCCGGCAAGACACTCAGGCTCTTCAAGACCTCGCAGCTCGAGTTCGAGCGCTGCGTTCAGATGAAAAGAACATCTACAATAGCGTTCGTAGTGTCTTTGCATTTGGCTCGACGGATTACGATCCAGCATCAAAGGCAGCACAGGGTTTCTTTGCAAGACTCCAGGACAAGTTTCTATTCGCTGTTACCGGCCAACCCGCACAAGAAATCGTGTTGGACCGCGCCGACCATCGACTTCCGAACATGGGTCTTCAGACAATGAAAGGCGAGCGACCTTCAAACGCCGACGCCGTCATCGGGAAGAACTATCTTCGTTTTCACGAGCTCTATAGCCTCCATATACTTTGCGAACAGTTCCTACTGTTTGTGGAATCCAGAGCGTGGCGAGGACAGCCTTTGAAGATGTCAGAGATGGTCGCAAAATTCGACGAGCTTCTAGTTGTTCAAGGTCATCCTGTTCTGCGGGAGTACAAGAGCTACTTGGTGCAGAAAGCGAAAACGCATGCGGCTAAGGAGTTCACTCTTTATCGAGAGCGCGTCTTGCAAGAAAGGCGTGACAACATGAGAGTAAGCTCACTCTCGTAGTTGCATTGTTCTGGCAGCTGAATTGGTCGGCGTTCTTGGATGCGTTACTGCATCCGAAGTTGCTAGAAAAACGCCAGCGCCCGGCTCTCGATGCTCTGGCGCTTCGCCGTGCCCGGCGTCGTCGCCGGGTGGTCGAAGGCCGTGTGCGGGGTGAAGCGGGGGCGGCCGTCTTTGGCGGAATCGTAGCTCTTGATCAGCAGCGCCTCGTCGGGCCGCAGATTGGGGAAATAGAACCAGCGATGCGCCGGGTTGTGCGCCACCCGGTACACTTCCCCGGTGCGGTCGGGATATTTGAGATCGACGGCGATGAAATCCTCCGCCGCCACGGAGCGCGCATCGGCGAAGGCGAGCGGCGTGTCGGTGACGGTGCCGGCGATGGAGCGCCACACATTGACGATGGCGAAGCGGCGGCCGGCCGCGATGGCGGCGTCGCCCGCCGGCAGCAGGTCGCGCAGGCGCTGCGGCCCCGATCTCTCGGTGTAGTCGTTATGCGCGACGAAGACCGGCGCGCGGGTCTCGGCGCTGATGTCGGCATTGCCGATGCGGCGGATGGTGTGGTCGAAGACCAGCACCTTGGCGGCACCCGTCGCCGCGGTGACCAGGGCGGCCACCTCGCAATCGTAGCGCGCCTTGCGCTGCGCCTGGTCGTCGAAATCGGTGACGCGGGTCGGCGCCGTGGCCAGCGCGAAGCCCTGCACGTCGAGCGACAGGGCGCGCGCGAGCGGCCGGCCGTCGGCAATCGCCACCTGGCGCGGGTCGATCAGATCGTCGATCGACTGCGCCCCGGCCGGACGCTCGTAGAGATAGACGGCGGGCTTGCCGTCGCTGTGCCGGGTGTAGTTGACCTGGGCCAGGACGGCCCCCGCGCTTTCCGGGGCGACTTGCGGCTGCGCCTGCTGGCGACTGATCTGGTTCATGATGCCATCCCACGCTCTCGACCCTGGCGCGGCCCCTGCGGGCGGCGCCTCGCAAGCTCTCACCGGTTAGTTTGGCGCGGCGTTCAGCCCAGACAAGCGAGGAATCCTCGCATCATGCGTTACAAAACATAACTGATCATCACCCGAAGGACAGACCCACTCGGTGTCGGTCGCCCAGGCGGGCGCGGATGTGATAATAGTTATGGTTGTGGCGGCAACGGTGGATGGCGGGAACGCCAGGAGGTCATCATGGTCTCTTCCGTGACTGTGCCTGAACTCCCGGGCTGGTACATGGTCCTGAAGGATTTCATCGCCCTCGAGGCGGCGCTGGTTGCCCTCGGTGGCGCTTTTTTCGCGTATCGCGCCGCGATGGCGAAAGTGAACCACGATCGGCTTGCCGCGATCGAGGAGCGCAAGAACCACACCACCTGTATTGAACTCCAGATTGAGCGTTCGGCCTATATCATGGCGCGGACGTGCCGCTATCTGCTGAAGTCGGAGTCGGAACAAGCCGCGATCGAGGATTGGAACGTGATGATCCGTGCCCGTTTCGAGGCCAATGCCCAGGCCGCGGAGAAGAGCGTGGACGCGCTGCTCGCCCTGTTGCCGAAATCGGCCCCGGACTCGATGGAGGGTTTGACGACCAAACTGAAAAACCTCGGCCATTGGGCCTTCGCCATGAGGTCGCTGGCCGGCAATGCGGCGCAGATCGATGCCGCATCGGCCGAGGGCAGGAACAAGCTTGGGTTTCTCGTGGATGGAACGTGGCGAATGTTCAACGCGCTGAAGAAATTGGCGTCGGATCCCCCCGATCTCAATTTCCAGGTCCGGCTCGCATATCCGTTCCTCCAGGAGTATCGAGACGGGGCAGGCGGGGCCCTGGGATCCGCAACGGCGCATCCTGTCGCCCCCTTCGACGGGGCCAATGGCGCACCCGCGCCAAGCACGGAATCAGCCGCCGCCGGGACACCCGGGGCGCGATAGCCCGGCCCGATGCGACCCTGCCCCGTTGGCGCGGGCGCTGAAGATCTCGCGGAAGGAGTTGGGCCCGCTGGCGTGGCGCAAGTCAGGCCACATCTGCGACATGGGCTCGGACGTCGTCCGGGGTTCGAATCGGATTTGGCGATCCGCCGCGAAGCTTCTACATTGCGGCAGCCGCGCGCCATTTTGGAGATCCGCCCATGAAGGTCCATATCGACATCGACTGCACGCCGGAGGAGGCGCGCACCTTTTTCGGCCTGCCGGACGTGGCGCCGATGCAGGAAGCGGTGATGAAGGAGCTGCAGGACCGCATGATGACGGCGATGAAGTCGATGGACCCCGAGACCCTGATGAAGACCTGGATGCCGGCCGGCATCGCCGGGCTGGAGCAGATGCAGAAGATGTTCTGGCAGCAATTCGCCCAGCAGCCGCCGAAGAAGTAGACCGCAAGACCTCATCACAGAGCACATCCCAGAATGACCAGCCGCACTCTGCCGGGCGATCCCGCGCCCTATTACCAGGCGCATGTCTTCTGCTGCGTGAACGAGCGGCCCGCAGGCCATCCGCGCGGCTGCTGCAAGAGCAAGGGCGCGGAGGCCTTGCGCAACTACATGAAGGCGCGCGCCAAGGAGCTCGGCCTCAAGGACGTGCGCATCAACCAGTCCGGCTGCCTCGACCGCTGCGAGCTCGGCCCCACAATGGTGATCTATCCCGAGGGCGTCTGGTACAGCTTCCGCAGCATCGAAGAGGCCGAGGAGATCCTGCAGACGCATCTCATCGGCGGCAAACGCGTCGAGCGCCTGATGCTGCAGCCCGGCGACAAGCTGCCGGAAGGTCGCAAGAAGTAGGGCAACATCCCTGCGTAGACCTTGAGCCCCGCTCCGCAGAGTCGATTCGTTGGGAAGGCCGCCAAGCCTCTTTCGAACCCACCCAGATAGTGCTACCATTACGAGTAATCTTTGGGGATGCCACTCCGGCACGGTCTGAAGACCGGCGCATCGGTGGCGGGATCGGGGGTTTCATGAGATTTGTGCTGAGGGTATTGGCGGGCTTTGCCATGCTTGAGATGGCTTGCGGGCTGACGGCTTCCGCCTATGCGCAATCCTGCGTCGACGAGATGGCAGCCAGCATGCAGCAGATGGCGCAAAACGCCTTGCAGTGCGGAGAATCGGCCCAGGCCATTGGGTCATTGACGGAGAATGGGGTGATCTCGGGCGAGATTCCGCCGGAGGTCCTGGAGCAGATGTGCCAGAGCGGTGTCGACGTGAATAGTCAGCTCAGTGCATTCAACGAATGCTCCCGAGTCTATGTTTGCGCCACCGCCGCATATGCCTATGCGCTGGAGAATATCGGGTCCTTCGGTGGAGATTGTACGGCGGCTGCAAACGCCGGCCTTGCCCACTATCCGGTGCAATGACAATCCGTCTGCGACTGATTGTCTTGCTGGCGATTTGCGTGTTCGCCGGATCGGGCCGCCCGGGCGGCGACGCCGTCGCGCAATCCCAATCGCTGGAGAACTGCCTCGAGATCAAAAAGACCCAAGGCACATCAGCCTATCTGGCCTGCATTGCGCGTGGGACCGGTTCGTCGAAAGATGCGCCGCAGACGGCGGCATGCGAGCGCGATGTGAAAGACGGTGTCGACTGGGTATTCCGCGATGCCGGCGCACACACCACTTACAATCGGTTTCGCAGCCAAGGGTTCTCTGCCTACGAGGCTGTCTACGGCGCGCAGGGTCACAATCCGCCGTTCCAGGCGCAACTGGAAGCATGCAAAGGCTGGGTGATCGCATATCTGGCTACCCTTGGCAGGAACACCGACGGGGCCGATTTGACCGACGAAACGCTGACGGCTGCGGCGTGCTCATGTGTCAGCATCAATCCGGCAGGGGCGCAATACAGTGTATCGAACTCATGCGCGGCAACGATGCGGATCTCGGTGACGTTCATTGATGCCGCTGGCGGAGCGCAGCCCGTCACCAGGGACGCTGGCATTGTCTTAGGCGGCGGGACTGCTTTGATTCCCGCGCCAAACCTTACGCTCAACTCCATTGCTTCAACTACGCTTGCCGGTACCCGGAACGCCGTGACCTGTCGTTATTGATTCGCGAAGCATCGGCGGCGCGCCCGGCTTTGATCGCCTTGCTTCACCAAGGATGCCGGGATAGGGGTGGTTGCGGCGGGGTGAATTGCGCTAAGCGACATTTGCACGGGGCGTCACTGTGGTACCGCGCCATCGTGTATAGTCGCGCGCGATGAACATCGACGACACCATCTATGCGTTGGCGAGCGCGCCGGGACGTTCCGGTGTGGCGGTGCTGCGCGTCTCGGGTGCCGCGGCGGCGGATGCGCTGGCGCGGCTGACGCGGCGCGACCTGCCGCAGCCGCGCGTGGCGAAGCTGCGCCGGATCTTCGACGCCGCCGGCACGCCGATCGACGATGCGCTGGTGCTGTTCTTTCCCGGGCCGCGCTCCTTCACCGGCGAGGACGTGGTCGAGCTGCATCTGCATGGCGGGCCGGCCGTCGTCGCCGCGGCGTTGCGCGCGCTGGGCCAGGTGCCGCATTGCCGCCTGGCGGAGGCGGGCGAGTTCACCCGGCGCGCCTTCAACAACCACAAGCTCGACCTGGCGCAGATTGAAGGCCTCGCCGACCTGGTCGCCGCCGAGACCGAGGCGCAGCGCCGCCAGGCCCTGCGCCAGGCCGAGGGCGCGCAATCGCTGCTCTACGATTCCTGGCGCGACCGCCTGCTGCGGGCGCTGGCGCGGCTCGAGGCCTTCATCGATTTCCCGGATGAAGACCTGCCGGAACAATTGATCCGCTCGATCGACGGCGAGATCGCCGCGCTGGCCGGCGAGATCGAGCTGCACCTGCTCGACCATCGCGGGGAGCGCCTGCGCGACGGCCTGACGATCGCCATCCTGGGCGCGCCGAATGTCGGAAAATCGAGCCTTCTTAATGCGTTAGCGCAACGCGAGGCGGCCATCGTCTCGGAGCGCGCCGGCACCACTCGCGACGTCATCGAGGTGCGCCTCGACCTCGGCGGCTATCCGGTGACGGTGGCCGACACCGCCGGCCTGCGCGCCAGCGCCGACGAGATCGAGCGCGAGGGCATCGCCCGCGCCCTGGCCCGCGCCCGCCGGGCGGATGTGAAGCTGCTGGTCTTCGATGGCGGGCTGTGGCCGGCGATCGACAGCGAGACGGCGAAGCAGATTGACGATCGGGCGCTGCTTGTGGTGAACAAGGCCGACCTGTTGCGGGAGCCGGAGCCGGTCGCCATCGACGGCCAGGCGGTGATCAAGGTTTCGGCCAAGACCGGCCGCGGCCTCGACGCCCTGACCCGGGCGCTGGCCACCCTGGCGGCGGCGGGGCTGGAAAGCGGCGCCGACGTGGTGGTGACGCGGGCGCGGCACCGGCAGGCGCTGGAGGAATGCCACCTGGCGCTGCTGCGCGCGGCGGGGGCCGGCCAGCCGGAGCTGAAGGCGGAGGATTTGCGCCTCGGCGTCCGGGAGCTGGGCCGGATCACCGGTCGGGTCGATGTCGAGGACGTCCTCGACCTCATCTTCAAGGAATTCTGCATCGGCAAGTAGCCGATGTTTCACGTGAAACATTCGGGCGAAATGCGAGAGATTTCGGGCAGTTACGCCAAGGCAACGTATGACGTAGTGGTGGTGGGCGGCGGTCACGCGGGGACCGAGGCCGCGGCGGCATCCGCGCGGCTCGGCGCCCGCACCCTGCTGCTGACCCACGACCCGGCCCGGATCGGCGAAATGTCCTGCAACCCGGCCATCGGCGGCCTCGCCAAGGGGCATCTGGTGCGCGAGATCGACGCCCTGGACGGAATCATGGCCCGCGCCATCGACCGCGGCGGCATCCAGTTCCGCATGCTGAACCGCTCGAAGGGCCCCGCCGTGCGCGGCCCGCGCGCCCAGGCCGACCGCAAGCTCTATCGCCAGGCGGTGCAGGAATTGCTGGCGGAACAGGCGAATCTGGAGATCCGGGCCGGCGCCGCCGCCGATCTGGAGCTCGCGAACGGCCGGGTGGTCGCGGTGCTGACCGAAACCGGCGAGCGGATCGCCGCCGGGGCGGTGGTGCTGACCACCGGCACCTTCCTCAACGGCCTGATCCATTGCGGCGAGGTCAAGATCCCGGCCGGCAGGGTGGGCGAGGCGCCGTCCTTGCGCCTCTCCGCGACCCTGGCGCGGCTCGGCTTTCCCCTGGGCAGGCTGAAGACCGGCACCCCGCCGCGCCTGGACGGCCGCACCATCGACTGGGCGGGGCTGGATTCGCAGCCCGGCGACAGCCCGCCGGCGCCCATGTCCTATCTGACGCAAAGCATTGAAACACCGCAGATTTCCTGCGGCATCACCTACACCTCGGCGGCCGCGCACGACCTCATCCGGGCCAACCTGCATAGGGCGCCGATCTATTCCGGCCAGATCGAGGGCACCGGGCCGCGCTACTGCCCGTCGATCGAGGACAAGGTGGTGCGTTTCGCCGAAAAGGACCGCCACCAGATCTTCCTGGAGCCGGAAGGGCTGGACGACGACACCGTCTATCCCAACGGCATTTCCACCTCGCTGCCCGAAGCGGTGCAGCGCGCGATGCTGCGGGGCATCGCCGGGCTTGAGCATGCGCGGATGATCCGTCCCGGCTACGCGATCGAATACGATTTCGTCGATCCCAGGGCGCTCAAGCCCTCGCTCGAGACCCAGAAGGTGGCCAGCTTGTTCTTCGCCGGGCAGATCAACGGCACCACCGGCTATGAAGAGGCCGCCGCCCAGGGCCTGATGGCCGGGATCAACGCGGCCTTGCGGGTCTCCGGGGCCGCCGACCCGTTCACCTTGGACCGCGCCGACGCCTATATCGGCGTCCTGGTCGACGATCTGGTGACGCGGGGCACCAACGAGCCCTACCGCATGTTCACCTCGCGCGCCGAATACCGGCTGCGGCTGCGCCAGGACAATGCCGACCAGCGCCTGACCGAGCAGGGGGCGGCGATCGGCTGCGTCGGGCCGGCGCGCCTGGCGGCCTACCGCGCCAAGCAGGCCGGGATCGACCGGGCCCGCATCCTGCTGCGGGGTTTGAGCGCCACGCCCAACGAGCTGCGCGGCCACGGCCTCGCCATCAATCTGGACGGCGCCCGGCGCAACGCCCTGGAATTGCTGGGCTATCCGGAGATCGACCTGGCCCGGCTGGCTGCCATCTGGCCGGAGATCGGCGGGATCGGCGCCGAAGCGCGGGAGCAGATGGAGATCGAGGGCCAATATGCCGGCTACCTCAAGCGGCAGGAGGCCGACATCCACGCCTTCCGCCGCGACGAGGCGATGCGCCTGCCGGAAGATCTCGATTATGACGCCATCCCGTCGCTCTCGGCCGAGGTGCGCGAGAAGCTGAAGCGCGCCGCCCCGGCGACCCTGGGGGCCGCCGGCCGGATCTCCGGGGTGACCCCGGCGGCGCTGACCATCCTGCTCAAATACGTGAAGCGGGTGGCGCGGGCGCGGGATCGCCAACTGGGCGGGCAGACGGCGGATGGCAAGTCGGACGGGCAGGCGGTCGCCTGATGGCCGCGTCCCAAGCCGGCGGTGAGGCCGAATTCGTCAAGCAACTCAAGACCCTGGGGGTCGATGTTTCACGTGAAACATTGTCCCGGCTGGAGACCTATGCGGCGCTGCTCGTGAAATGGCAGGCCAAGATCAACCTGGTCGGCCCGGCGACCTTGCCGGACCTGTGGCGGCGGCACTTCCTGGACAGCGCCCAGCTGCTGCCCTTGCTGCCGCCGGCGCCCGGCACGCTGGTCGATCTCGGCTCCGGCGCCGGGTTTCCCGGCCTGGTCCTGGCGCTGATGACCGAGTGGCGGGTGCACCTGATCGATTCCGACCAGCGGAAATGCGCCTTCCTGCGCCAGGTGGCGCTGGACACCGGGGTCAATACCCGGGTCGCCATCCATGCCCAGCGTTTCGAGGATGTGCCGGGCTACAAGGCCGCGATCGTCACCGCCCGGGCCTGCGCGCCGCTCGACGCGCTGCTGGGCCATGCCGTTCCATTCCTGGGCGAAAACGGCCGCTGCCTGTTTCTCAAGGGCGCCCAGGTCGAAGAGGAATTGACCGCGGCCGAGGCAAACTGGAATATGCAGGTCACGCGCCGGCCGAGCCTGACGGACCCAGCCGGCGTGATTCTTGTCATCGATCACCTGGAGAAGCGGAAAAGGTAATTATATCAATGACTTCCGCCAAGCCACCGGGTGATCCGCAGGGTCCCGCGGCGGGACAGGAGCCGGCCTTGGCGCCGGTCCAGCCCAGCGCCGAGCCCGCGGGCTTGCCCCCTGGTTTGGCCCCCGGTTTGCCGCCCGGTTTGCCCCCCGGCCTACCCCCCGGCTTACCCTCGGGCCTGTCCTGGCCGATGGCGCCCGATCCGGACCGGCCGCTGGCGCATCTGGCGGCCAAGTCGCTGATGCTTTCGGCCAAGGCCGCCGCCGCCCGCCAGGCGGCCGCCGCGAAGGCCGCGGCGCTGCCGCCGGAAGCCTCCGCCCCAACCCCTGCATTTCAATCGGACCAAAACAGCGTGCCAGCAATTTCGGGAGCGACAACAGGAACAGGCGGCGGAACGGCGCAGGCCGCGGCGGGCCAAGGCCTGGCGGATTCCGGCGCGACGCCGCAGGACGCGGCCGCGCGGCCGAAGCCTGTCGTGCAGCACGGGCCGCAGCCGCGCATCATCGCCGTCGCCAACCAGAAGGGCGGCGTGGGCAAGACCACCACGGCGGTGAACCTGGCGACCGCGCTCGCCGCCTGCGGCAAGCGCGTGCTGATCGTCGATCTCGATCCGCAGGGCAACGCCACCACCGGGCTCGGCATCGCGCGCGAGCAGCGCAAGGTCGGCGCCTATGAGCTGCTGATCGACGGCGTGACGCTCGCCGAGGCGACCAAGCCGACCGGCGTGCCGAACATGTGGATCCTGCCGACCACGCCGGACCTGGCCGGCGCGGAGATCGAGCTCATCGACCTCGAGCGGCGCGAGTTCCGCCTGAAGGACGCGCTCGCCTCCGGCACGCTCGACTACGATTTCATCCTGATCGACTGCCCGCCCTCGCTGACGCTGCTGACCTTGAACGCGATGGTCGCGGCGGATTGCGTGCTGGTGCCGCTGCAATGCGAGTTCTACGCGCTGGAAGGCCTGAGCCAGCTGACCAAGACCATCGAGCGGGTGAAGAAGCACCTGAACCCGGTGCTGGAGATCCAGGGCGTGGTGCTCACCATGTTCGACAAGCGCTCCAGCCTCAACGAGCAGGTGGCGAGCGACGTGCGCGCGCATTTCGGCGAGAAGGTGTACGAGACCGCGATACCCCGCAACGTGCGCATGGCCGAGGCGCCGAGCCACGGCATTCCGGCGTTGATCTACGATGTCCGCTGCGCCGGCAGCCAGGCCTATATCGTGCTGGCGAGCGAAGTGCTGAAGCGCGAGCACGGCCGCGTCGGCCGCTCGCTCAGCGGCGCGGCGTAAGGAGGAGAGCATGGCAGTTCCGAAGCGGCATCTGGGCCGCGGCCTTTCCGCATTGCTGGGCGGCGACGACGGCGAGCCGCCGAGCGGCGCGGCACTCGCCAATGCCCGCACCGTCCCGATCGAGTTCCTGCATCCCTCGAAGCTGCAGCCGCGCAGCGATTTCGACGACGAGCGGCTGGAGCAGCTGGCGCAGTCGATCCGCGAGCAGGGCGTGCTGCAGCCGATCCTGGTGCGCGCGCATCGCACGAAAGAGGGCGAGTTCGAGATCGTCGCCGGCGAGCGGCGCTGGCGCGCGGCGCAGAAGGCGCAGCTGCACGACGTGCCGGTGGTGCAGAAGGAGCTCTCCGACCGCGACACGCTCGAGATCGCCCTCATCGAGAACATCCAGCGCCAGGACCTGAACCCGATCGAGGAGGCGCGCGGCTATCGCCGCCTGATGCAGGAATTCGCCTATACCCAGGAGGTGCTGTCCGAGCGCATCGGCAAGAGCCGCCCGCACATCGCCAATTTGCTGCGCCTGCTGGAGCTGCCGGAGATCGTCCGCGCCATGCTGGCCGAGGGCAAGCTCAGCCCCGGCCATGTGCGGCCGCTGATCAACCTGCCCAACGTGGTGGAGCTGGCGCAGACCATCGTCGCCAAGGGATTGTCGGTGCGCGAGGCCGAGCGCCTGGCCGCCAAGGCCAAGACGCGGGGCCGCAGCAAGGCGGTGAAGGCCCAGCGCGAGAAGGACGCCGACACCAAGGCGCTGGAGCGCGATTTGACCGGGCGGCTCGGCCTCAAGGTCGAGATCGCCTTCGACGGCAAGGGCGGCACCGTCACGCTGCGCTATCAGAGCCTCGAGCAGCTCGACCTGATCATCGAGAAGCTGAACGGCTGACGCGCGTCCCGCCGGCCGCGGTCTTTCACCGGGCTTGATCCGCGGCGCGGCGCGCGCCATCTCTGCTCATGGGGAAGCTGCGCCCCGACCGGAGCGGAGGGGTTCATGGAACTGAACGCCGATTTCTCGCAGCGCGCCGTGGTGCATGCCGCGCGGCTGCCCTGGGTCGCGTCGCCGATGGCGGGGGTCGAGCGGCGCATGCTCGACCGCATCGGGGCGGAGGTGGCGCGCGCCACCTCCATCGTGCGCTACGCGCCGCAGTCGCGTTTCTCGCCCCACGTTCATGGCGGCGGCGAGGAATTCCTGGTGCTCGACGGCGTGTTCCAGGACGAGCATGGCGACTATCCCGCCGGGTCCTATGTGCGCAATCCGCCGACCTCGCGCCACACGCCGGGCTCGGCAGCGGGCTGCACCATCTTCGTCAAGCTCTGGCAATTCGATCCCGCCGACCGCACCGCAATCCGCATCGACAGCAGGCGCGAGGCCTTCGCCACCGCGCCGGCGCGGCCGGGGGTCGAGACCCTGCCGCTGTTCCGCGACGCCCGCGAGGATGTGCGGCTGGAGCGCTGGGCGCCGGGCGCCGGGATCGCGCTGGCGGTCCCGGGCGGGATGGAGCTGCTGGTGCTCGAGGGATCGTTCCGCAGCGGCGGCGAAGACTTCACCGCGCAATCCTGGCTGCGCCTGCCCGTCGGGGCGACGCTGGCGGCCACGGCCGGGGCGCAGGGCTGCACTTTGTGGGCGAAATCCGGGCACCTCGCCTGGGTGAACCTCGCCTGGGTGAATCGCGCCGCCCTGCCGCCAGCCGCCGGCTGAGCGCCGCCCGCCAGCCTCCGCCGGGGGCGGAATCGCCGGGCCCGGAATCGCAGGGGCCGGCGACATCAAAGCTGTGGACTCCACCAGCCCGGCCACGCCGGCCGCCAAGCGCGGCCTAGGTCCGCAAACCTGCGACAGTTCAGGGAATTCGCGGCACGGCGCGGGCGCGCCTTGCCATGCGCGCTGGTGTGGAATCGGCATCGTTCTGCTGATCTCCACACTATTCAGTTTGTTATGTTGATCTATGTCCAGTTTTTTGGCATAAGCTCCACACTTATAACTGGGTTTATAGCACGTCCCGCTGCGCAATTGCTTGGCGCATAAGGACAATTATCTTATGTGGGGGAGTCATGGCGGCAAGTCTCGTGGCGCGGCGCGCCCGGTTGCTGGGCGGTTCGGCCGTTGCCCTGGTCGCGGCCCTGGCGGGAGCCAGGACGGCCCAGGCCCTGGATGAATGCGGCGCGGCGGCGCCAGGGGGGACCGTCACCTGCACCCCCGCCGGCAACAGCTTCCCGGACGGCATCCAGTACAAGGTCAACGACCTCACCATCGTGGTGCAGGACGGCGTCATCATCGACACGACGACCAAGGCGGGCGAGCCGGGCGGCGTGGCGAGCGGCGGCAACGGCAATTACGGCGACCTGGTGGTCAAGGCCGGCACCGCCAGCGGCGGCGGCGTCACCATCACCACCAACGAGAACAATGCCGACGGCATCTCCGTCGCCACCAATGACGGCAGCGCGACGATCACGTCCTTCGCCGACATCACCACCAGCTTCAAGGACGGCGACGCGCTCTCGGCCAAGACCACCGCCGGCGACATCAGCATCACCTCGACCGGCGACCTCGATGTCGACGGCTTCTACGGCCACGGCATCCGCGCCTTGTCCGATACCGGCAAGATCACCATCACCCATACCGGCGATATCGAGACCTACGGTACGGGCGGCTTCGGCATCCGCGCCATCACCAAGAACGACATCTCCGTCACCGTCACCGGCGACATCACCACCCGCAACAGCGCCGCGATCCTGGCCCAGGCCAGCGCCGGCAACGCCATCGTGCATGTCACCGGCGACATCAACACCAAGGACGACAACAGCCCCGGCCTCCAGGCCGTGGCCAAGGACGGCTACGCCTTCGTCACGCATGTCGGCGCCATCATCACGCATGGCGAGAACAGCGAGGGCATTGACGCGGAAGGGTCCAAGGGCGTCGAGATCAGCTTCACGGGCGAGATCAGCACGGACGACAAGAACGCCACCGGCATTGACGCCTTGTCCAAGGCCGGCGGCATCAGCATCCATTCCAGCGGCGACATCGCCGTCGCCGGCTACGGCTCGCGCGCGATCTCCGCGAATGCCGAGGGCGAGATCCTCGTCAAGTCCGTGGGCAACCTGACCACCGGCGGCACCTATGGGGCCGGCATCCTCGCCACGTCCAACGCGGGCGGCGTCACGGTCTATTCGACCGGCGATATCGCGACCCAGGGCAATGGCGGCTTCGGCATCTCAGCGTTCACCAACAAGGGCAACGTCATCGTCGTCTCGCAGGGCGACATCGATATCGGCGGCGCGGCCGACGGCATCAACGCCTATTCGGCCGACGGCAACGTCACGGTGGTCGCGTCGGGCGCCATCACCACGATCCAGAACAATTCCGGCGGCATCGAGGTGCTGGCGAAGGATGGCGAAGCCATCGTCGCCCTGGCGGGCGCCCGCAATGCCGACATCCATACCAGCGGCAAGGACTCGGACGGCGTTTCGCTGGAGGCGAGCGCGCTCGCGGCAACCTCGGTGCACGACGTGATCGCCGATGGCCGCGACAGCGACGGCGTCGCCATCAAGGCCGGCACCAGCGTGGCGCGGGTCGAGGTGCATGGCGATGTGCATGGCGGCTGGGGCGACGGCATCGGCATCCGTTTCGCCGGCGGCACCGGCGCCCAGCTCGACATCCGCGCCGGCTCGGTCGGCGCCTGGAGCGATGTCGCCATCATCGAAGGCGGCGAGGCGCTCGACTTCGAGAATCGCGGCACGGTCACCGGCATGTTCGATCTTGGCGGCGGCAACGACAAGCTGCGCAACTATGGCGGCGGCGCCATCGCGCTGCGCGCGCTGGTCGACAATGACGGCAACCGGATCCGCGACACCGAATCCGTGGCCATCGCCGATTTCGGCGCTGGCACCGACAGTTTCGACAACCAGGGCATCCTGACCCTGGCGGATGCCGGCGATTCCGGCGCCTGGATGACCGGCAAACAGGTCACGCATCCGGGCGGCGGCAACTCCTCGATCATCCAGGCGGGGGTGGAGCAGGGCTTCCTCACCCATCTGGAGAGCTTCGGCAATTCCGGCCTGATCACGCTGGTGGATGGCGTCGCCGGCGACCTGCTGGTGATCACCGACCAGGCCGACGGCAAGACCAAGGGCGCCAACGTCTTCACCAGCAATGGCGGCGCGCTGGCGCTCGACGTGGTGCTGGATGACGGCAGCTCGAAGCAATCCGACATCCTGATCCTCGACAAGGCGGTGACCGGCACCGGCGCCACCCGCGTCGCCATCGCCAATGCCGGCGGCCTCGGCGGCCAGACCACCGGCGACGGCATCATGGTCATCAATGTGCGCGACACGTCCGACGACGACGCCTTCGCCAGCGCCGGACCGGCGGTGGCCGGCGCCTATCAATACGACCTCGTGTTCCAGAACGCGGCGAAGACGGACCAGAACTGGTACCTGAAATCGAGCTTCTTCGAGGGCTCGCTGGAGTATCCGGCGATCGGCGGCGCCGTGCTGGCGACCTGGCAGAGCGGGCTGGGCTCGCTGCACGACCAGTTGCGCGCAAGGCGGGCGCAGACCGAGGCGCAGGAGGCGGCGGTCGGCCAGCTGGCGGAGTTGCCCGACACGGCGAGCGACGTGGCCGATGCCTCGTCCTCGGCGCGGGTCGGGGAGGGCGGCGGCAATGCCGGCTGGTTCCGGGTCAGCGGGTCGGACATGGACATCGAGCAGGATGCCGGCGCCGATTTCGATCTGAACACGGTGCGCGCCGAGGCCGGCTTCGATGTCGGGTTCGACAACGTCTTCGCCGATGACTGGCTGGTGACCGGCGCCTTCGCAGGCTATGGCTGGTCACAGGCCGGCTTCGACAGCGGCTCGGAGATCGATTTCGACGTCGCCACGGTCGGCGCCTACGCGACCTATTTCCGGGGGCCCTACTATCTCGACGCGGTGGTCAAGCTCGACTGGCTGGACGGCAGCTTCAACGCGGAGAATGTCAGCGAGGACGGCGACCTCTCGCTGCCGGTCTTCGGCTTAAGCCTGGAGAGCGGCTATCGCTTCGACCTCTCCGCGAATGGCCTCTATGTGCAGCCGCAGGCGCAGCTGAGCTACGCCCATAGCGGCGAAGACAGCTTCAAGGACGATGCCGGGTCGGAGATCGAGCTGCAGGACGCGGATTCGCTGCGCGGGCGCCTGGGCGCCCGGCTGGGGCAGGAGCTTTCCACCACCGCCGGCGCGGCGGCGGAGCCGGTCAAGGGCAACTTCTATCTCGAGGCCTCGGTGAACCAGGAGTTCCTCGGCGAGACCGAGGCCAAGGTCAGCGGGCTTACCCTGCAGCAGGAATTGCCCGACACCACCTACCAGGTCGGCGGCGGCATCGACATCGCCCTGCCCAAGAGCGGCGTCAGCTTCACCGTCGACGCCGACTACACCTTCGGCGAGGAGGCCGACGGCGTCAGCGCAACCGGCGGATTCCGCATTAACTGGTGATCCGGGCGATTTTCGCGGACGCTATCAAGCATTTGATTCCGGCGCACTTTCAGCGGCGCGGGCGGAATGGCCTTGGTCTGGTAACGGATTCCCGCGTGACAATCTTCGGCTGAATCGCTAGAGGGACCGGCCATCGCGCAGGTGCAGATCGCCTGCGGCGGGGAGCATGGCCAGGTCCGAACCCTCTCGATGGCAGTTCGACGATTGCGTGCTCGACGCGGCGGCGTTCGAGCTGCGCCGCGCCGGCGCCGTCTGCGAGATCGAGCCGCAGGTGCTGGAGCTGCTGCTCTACCTGGCGCGCCATCCCGACCAGTTGATCACCAAGGACGACCTGATCCGCGACGTCTGGGGCGGGCGCGTGGTCGGCGATTCGACCCTGGCCAGCCGCATCAAGTCGGCCCGCCGCGCCATCGGCGACGACGGCCACCAGCAGCGCCGCATCCGCACCGTGCATGGCCGCGGCGTGCGCTTCGTCGGCGGCGCCGCGGCGCCCGAGGCGCCCGGC
>JBDHTX010000019.1:0-81089 GCA_039808885.1 Dongiaceae bacterium
GCGATGCGCACGGTCGAGGTCGAGGCGTTCTGCTCGTGGTCGGCGTGCAGGATGAAGATGCGGTCCATCGCCTTGGCGACGACCGGGTTGATCTCATAATCCTCCGCCGGCACCGCGAAGTGCATGTAGAGGAAGTTCTCCGCGTAGGAGAGATGGTTGCGCGGATAGATGAAGGGCTGGCCCACCGAATACTTGTAGGCCATTGCGGCGATGGTCGGCACCTTGGCGATCAGCCGGTGCGAGGCGATCATGCGCTGGCGCGGATCGTGGATGTCGGTGCTGTCGTGGTAGAAGGCGGAAAGCGCGCCCACCACCGAGACCATCACCGCCATCGGATGCGCGTCGCGGCGGAAGCCGCTGAAGAAGCGGGTGATCTGCTCGTGCAGCATCGTGTGGTAGGTGATGTCCCTTTCGAACTGCTTCTTCTGCTTGGCGTTGGGCAATTCGCCCTCGAGCAGCAGGTAGCAGACCTCCATGAAGTCGGACTTCTCCGCCAGTTCCTCGATGCGGTAGCCGCGATGCATCAGGACGCCTTCCTCGCCGTCGATATAGGTGATGGCGGACTGCGTCGAGCCGGTGGAGCCGTAGCCGGGGTCATAGGTGAAGAGACCGTGCTCGGTGTAGAGCTTGCGCACATCGACCACGTCGGGGCCGATGGTGCCTTTCAGCACCGGGAGTTCCCAGCTCTGCCCGCGGTTGTCCTTGACCGAGACGCTGGCATAGGCCTTCGGCGCCTGCGGCGTGATCTTGGAATCCGCGACCTTGCTCTTCGTGGCGACCGGCTTGGCAGCGCGGGCGGCGGACTTTGCGACGGCTTTCTGAACCTTGCCTTTGGCGGGAACCTTGCTCTTGGCCATGACCGTATACCCTGCTGGCTGGATCGGGAGAGGGATGGTTAATTTACAAAGCCTAACACCGAAACCGTTAAGGGGCGATGACCTATTTTGCCCTGCAGCATAGACCTTTTGCGGATCAGCCAGCCAGGCAATCGTCGATGCGGCCCAGCGTCTCTTCCCGGCCAAGCACCTGCATTACCTCGAAAATCGGCGGCGAAGTGGTGGCGCCCGACAGCGCGGCGCGGAGCGGCTGGGCAATCTGGCCCAGCTTGATGCCTTTCGCCTCCGCAATGCCGCGCGCGAGGCTCTCGAGGTCCGCGGCCACCCACGACGCTGCCTCGGCCAGATGGGCGCGCAATTCGGACAGCACCGAGCGTGCGTCGCCGGTCATCTGCGCGCGCGCCTTGTCGTCCAGCGTCAGCGGGCGGTGCGCGGCGTAGAACTTCGCATTCTCGGCCAGTTCCTTGAGCGTCTTGGCGCGCGCCTTCAGCCCGGCCATTCCCGCGGTCAGGCGCTGGACGACCGCCCGGTCGTCCGCCTTGCCGAGACGCTGCGCCACCTCGTCCGCCAGCCGCGCGTCGTCGCAACTGCGGATGTAGTGGCCGTTCAGGTTGTCGAGCTTGGCGAAGTCGAAGCGCGAGGGCGCGCGGCCCACGGCGTCGAGATCGAACCACTTGACCGCCTGCTCGGTCGAGATGATCTCGTCGTCGCCGTGACCCCAGCCGAGGCGCAGCAGGTAGTTGCGCAAGGCCTCCGGCAGGTAGCCCATCTCGCGATAGGCCTCGACGCCCAGCGCGCCGTGGCGCTTGGACAGCTTGGCGCCATCGGCCCCGTGGATCAGCGGGATATGGGCGAAGCTCGGCGCATCCCATCCCGCCGCCTGGTAGATCTGCAGCTGGCGGAAGGTGTTGGTCAGGTGATCGTCGCCGCGGATCACCTGGGTGATGCCCATGTCGTGGTCGTCGACGACGACGGCGTGCATGTAGGTGGGCGTGCCGTCGCTGCGCAGCAGGATCATGTCGTCGAGCTGGTCGTTGGCGACCTTGACCTCGCCCTGCACCTTGTCGTGCACGACGGTCTCGCCGGTGAGCGGCGCCTTGAGGCGGATAACCGGCTTGACGCCGGCCGGCGCGTCCTTCGGGTCGCGGTCGCGCCAGCGGCCGTCATAGCGCACCGGCTTGCCGGCCGCGCGCGCCGCCTCGCGCATCTGCTCCAGCTCCTCCGGCGTGCAATAGCAGTGATAGGCCTTGCCCGCCGCCAGCAGCTCGCGCGCGACCTCGGCATGGCGCGCGGCGCGGGCGAACTGGAAGACGATCTCGCCGTCCCAATCCAGGCCCAGCCACTTCAGGCCCTCGATGATCGCGTCGATGGCTTCCTTGGTGGAGCGCTGGCGGTCGGTATCCTCGATGCGCAGCCGGTAGGTGCCGCCGTGGTGGCGGGCATAGAGCCAGTTGAACAGCGCCGTGCGGGCGCCGCCGATATGCAGGAAGCCGGTGGGCGAGGGGGCGAAACGCGTGACGATACTCATGGTCGGGTGATCCGGTCGGAATTGCGGGCGGAAGTCGGTGGTTCTTAGCCATCCCCCGGCCCCTTGGCAACCGATAGGAAGATCGGCTCTGATACAGCCAAAGCGTGTAGGGGGGGCGAGGGGTGCGGCTGGATTGGGTCGACCTGGTTCTGGCCGAGCAGCGCCGGGTGTGGCCGGTCTGGCTCAGCATCGCCTTCGGCAGCGGCATCGCCGCCTATTTCGCCCTGCCCGCCGAGCCGCCCTGGTTCGCCGGTGGCGCGGGCTTTGCCGGGGCTCTCGCCGGTGCCCTCGTCCTGCGCCGCCGGGACGCCGCTGTGGCGATCTGCGTCCTCCTCTGCGCCACCGCGGCGGGATTTGGCGCGGCCCAGTTCCGCACCGCCCAGGTCGCCGGGACCATGCTGCCGGCGGCGATCGATCGGGCGCTCTATGTCGGCGTGATCGACCAGATCGAGCTTCTGCCGGCCGGCCAGCGAGTGACCCTGCGCGACGTCGACATCAAGGATCTGCCGCGTGACCAGACGCCCGCTCGGATGCGGATCAAGACGGTGGTAAACCAACCGGAGCTGCGCATCGGCCAGAAGATCGGCGGGGTCGCCAGCCTGAACGCGCCGGCGGGACCGGCGGCGCCGGGCGCCTTCGATTTCCGTCGCCAGGCCTTCTTTGCCGAACTCGGCGCCACCGGCTTCGGTTTCGGCCGGTTGAAGGTTCTGAAACAGCCCGGGGACATGGGGCGGCTGCGGGGCCTGTTTGCGACTGCGGCCGACTGGATCGGCGCGACCCGGGGCGCCATCGCGCAGCGCATTCGCGCGCAATTGCCGGGCGAGGCGGGCGCCATGGCCATCGCGCTCACCGTCGGCGACCAGACCGCGCTGCGCAGCGCCGATCTCAACGCGATGCGCGATTCCGGCCTCGCGCATCTGTTGTCGATTTCCGGCCTGCATATCGGCCTTGCCGCCGGCCTGTTCTTTTTCGGAATCCGCTTCGCGCTCGCCTTCGTGCCGCGCATCGCGCTGCGCTATCCGGTGAAGAAATGGGCGGCGGTGGCGGCGATCGTCGCCGCCTTGCTCTATGCCGGCCTCGCCGGCTGGACCACGCCGACGCAGCGCTCGGTGATCATGGCCGGCATCGCCTTCCTCGCCATCATCCTCGACCGTTCGCCGATCTCGCTCCAGCTGGTGGCCTGGGCTGCGTTTCTCGTCCTGCTGTTCCAGCCCGACAGCCTGCTGGGCGCCAGCTTCCAGATGTCCTTCGCCGCGGTCTTCGCGCTGGTGGTGGTGTTCGAGCGCCTCGGCCCCTGGTTCGCGCGGCGCCGGCAGAACTGGGGCGAGGGGGCCAGTTGGCAGGCGCGGATCTTCCATGCGCTCGGCTGGCTCTGGGTCTCGCTGACGGCGACGGTGGCGACCAGCTTCATCGCCGGTCTCGCGACCCTGCCTTTCGCGCTCTATCACTTCGACCGGATCTCGGTCTACGGCGTCCTCGCCAACGCGATCGCCGTGCCGCTGACCGGCTTCGTCATCATGCCCGCCGCCGCGCTCGCGCTGATCCTGATGCCGTTCGGGCTGGAGTCCTGGCCGCTCGCCGCCATGGGCTGGGGCTGCGACGCGCTGCTGGCGGTGGCGCGCTGGGTGGCTGGCTGGCCAGGCGCGGTGGCCCTGGTTCCGGCGCCGGCCGCCTTTGCGCTGCCGCTGTGCGCCATCGGGCTGCTTTGGCTCGGCTTGGCGCGCGGGCGGCTGCGCTGGGCCGGCGTCGTCGTTCTGGTTGCGGGTCTGTCGACGGCCTGGCTGGCGGAGCGCCCGGCGATGCTGATCTCGCCCAGCGGCAAGTTGATCGCGTTCCGCATGCCTGACGGGGATTTGATGCTGAGCTCACCGCGCGCCGAGCGCCTGGTGCGCGAGACCTGGTTGCGGCGCAACGGCCAGAACCGTGCCGACGACCTGGGCGACCTGGGCGACCTGTCCGGCGGGGCGAATTGGCTGCGCTGCGACGAGCGCGGGTGTGACTACGGCACCGGGGTGAAGATCCGGGTACTGCTGGGCGAGGCGATGCCGGATGCGGCGGATTGCGCCGGGGTGGCGCTGCTCATCGCCGTGCAGACGAGCGCCGCGCCGGCCTGTGCGGGCGCAACCGTCATCACCAAGGCCGACCTGTCGGCCCACGGCGCCATGGCGGTCTACCTGGATGGGGCGGAGCCGCGGATCGAAACCGTCGGCGACCGTATCGGTGCGCGTCCCTGGGCGGTGAATGCACTGACAGGCAGGCCGGATTTGGGCGACGGCGGCGTGACCGAAGGGGAAGCGCCGCTAGATCAATAGCGCCGCATCAGGCCGACCAGCCGGCCCTGGATGCGGACCCGGTCGGGGCCGAAGATGCGCGTCTTGTGCGCGGGATTGGCAGGTTCGAGCGCGATGGAATCGCCCTTGCGGCGCAGGCGCTTCAGGGTGACCTCGTTGTTGTCGATGAGCGCCACCACGATGGTGCCGTTCTCGGCCGTCTCGCAGCGCTCGATGACCACGGTATCGCCGTCCTGGATCCCGGCATCGACCATCGAATCGCCCTCGACCGTCAGGGCGTAATGTTCCCCGCGGCCGACCAGGGTGGCCGGCACGTCGATGGAGTTGGAATTGTCGCGCAGGGCCTCGATGGGCGTGCCGGCCGCGATCTTGCCGTAGAGCGGCAGCTGCAAGGCGCTGCTGGCCTGGGCCGCGACCACGGCGCCGGGCAGGGACGGGGTGAAATCGCCGCGGATGACGTTGAGCGCCGCCCGGCGATCCTCTCCGGCGCGCGGCGCGGGGGCGGCCTTCGCGGTCTGGTCCTCGGGCAGGCGGACGACGTCCAGCGCGCGGGCCCGGTGCGGCAGGCGGCGGATGAAGCCGCGCTCCTCAAGCCCGGTGATCAGGCGGTGCACGCCGGACTTGGACTTGAGGCCGAGCGCCTCCTTCATCTCGTCGAAGGAGGGCGAGATGCCCGTATCGCCCAGGCGTTCCTGGATGAATTTGAGCAATTCCCGTTGCTTGCGCGTCAGCATGGACATCCCCGTTTGGCGCTGCCCGTGCCGCCCGAACCATCGGCGCACCAGGGATAGCGCAGGAACAAATCACAAACACAGGATGTTCTATTTTAGTTCCAGGCAGGCGTCAAGCCGGTTGTGGGGGAGGGGCCGGAAACCCCTCCGCCGGCCCCCAATCAGTCGCAGGCGGCCGTCACCATGATCTCGACCTTCCATTTCGGGTCGGCGAGCTTGGCTTCCACCGTGGCGCGGGCGGGCGCCTGGCCGGCCGGCACCCATTCCTTCCAGGCGCGGTTCATGTCGGCGAAGGTGGAAATGTCCGAGAGCCAGATATTGACCTTCAGCATCCGCGTCTTGTCGGTCTTGGCCTGGGCCAGCGTCTCATCGATCTGCTTCAGGATGTTCTTGGTCTGCTCGTAGACCGAGGGTGAGACCGGCTCCTCGGCGACGTGGCCGGCGAGATAGGCGACCCCGTTATGCACCACCATGTCCGCGATCACGGAGGCGTCGCCGAAACGTCGAATGGTCATGAAAAGCTCCTTCGGATTGACAGTCGTCTGAACTGAGGCGCGGCATCATAGCGATCCGCGCGTGCCGCACAATTCCCACTCCGCTTGAATTTGGCGGCTTTTGCTGGTCCTCTGGCGGGCCGTATTCGATCCTAATGTCTCCACACATTCGCAGCGCATGAAGCCCGCCATCCATATCGAGCGCCTGTGCAAGAACTATGAGGTGCACCAGAAGGAACCCGGCCTTGCCGGGTCCTTCCGCTCGTTCTTCCGTCGCAAGTTCCAGATCGTGACGGCGGTAAAGGACGTGAGCTTCGACATCGCGCCCGGCGAGATCGTGGGGTTTCTCGGGCCCAATGGCGCCGGCAAGACCACCACGCTGAAGGTGCTGTCGGGCCTGCTCTATCCGACTTCCGGCGTGGTGGATGTCCTCGGCTTCACCCCGCAGGAGCGCAAGGCCGCCTTCCTCAAGTCCATCACCATGGTCATGGGCCAGAAGCAGCAATTGGCCTGGGACCTGACGCCGGCCGATTCCTTCCTGGTCAACCAGGCGATCTATGACGTGGCCGATGGCGATTTCCGCAGCCGGCTTGGCGAGCTGACCGAGATGCTGGAACTGCAGCCGATCCTGAACAAGCCGGTGCGCAAGCTGTCGCTGGGCGAGCGCATGAAATGCGAGCTGGCGGCGGCGCTTCTCCACGCGCCGAAGATCCTGTTCCTGGACGAGCCGACCATCGGCCTCGACGTGAACATGCAGCAGGCGGTGCGCCGCTTCGTCGCCGAGTACAACAAGCGCACGGGCGCCGCCATCATCCTGACCTCGCACTACATGGCGGATGTCGAGGCGCTGGCGGAACGGGTGCTGGTCATCGACGGCGGCCGGCTGGTGTTCGACGGCAATCTGAGCGCCCTGGTCGCCGAGCGCGCGCCGAACAAGGTGCTGCGCCTGCAGCTGGACGCGAGCGTGCCGGCGGAGCGTCTGGCGCAATTCGCGCCGGTGCGCAAACTCGATGGATTGACGGCGGAATTGCTCGCGCCGCGCGGCCAGGTGGCGGAGATCGCCGCGCGCATCCTCAACGAGATCGCGGTGGCCGACATCGCGATCGAGGACATGCCGATCGAGGAGGTGCTGGGCGCGCTGTTCCAGCGCCGGCCGGCGACGATCGCGGCGGAGGCGGGGTCGTGACCCTGATCAGCCTGCGCGCGCTGCGGGCGCTGCTGGCGCTCTGCTACAGCATCTCGCTGCAGTACCGCGCGCAATCGGTGCTGTGGATGATCAATGGCAGCGTGCCGCTGATCATGCTGCTGATCTGGCTGCAATTGGCGAAAGGCGGGCCGGTCGGCGGCTACGACCAGCTCACCTTCGCGCAGTATTTCCTGTTCATGTTCCTGTGCCGGCAGACGACGCCCAGCTGGGCGACCTATCTGATGGACCGCGCGGTGAAGCAGGGGGAATTGTCGCCCCTTCTGCTGCAGCCGCTCAATCCGGTCTGGCGCTATGCCTGCGAGCATTGGGGCGAATTGCTGTCGCGCCTGCCCTTCATCATGCCGGCCTTCCTGCTGGGGCTGACCCTGGCGGATGCGTGGTCGATGCGGCTGCTCGAGAGCCTGCCGGTGTTCCTGCTCGCATTGGCGCTGGCCTGGATCATCAATTTCATGGTCCACATCCTCGTCGGCATGATTGCGTTCTGGACCGACAACGCGCTCGGCTACGACAATTTCGTCTATCAGCTCTATGTCATGCTCGGCGGCGTCATGGTGCCGATCGAGCTGTTCCCGGCGCCGTTGCGCGCGGCGATCTATTGGACGCCGTTTCCCTATGTGCTCGATTTTCCGGTGCGGGCCATGATCGGGCGTGCCGTCGGCGCCGACCTCTGGCAGGGGCTCGGCATTCAGCTTGCGTGGGTCGTCGGGCTCTTTGCGCTGTTCGGCCTGCTGTGGCGCGCCGGCTTGAAGCGCTATTCCGCCGCGGGCGCCTGAGCGATGCGACGGCACCTGAAACTCATCCTGCTGTTCCTGCGTGCGACGATCCAGACGCAGCTGGAATACCGCTCCGGCGTGTTCGGCCGCTTCCTGGCGAATGTATTGTCGGTGGCGACCGGCATTCTGCTGCTCTGGGCGATGTTCCAGCAGGTCGCGGAAATCGGCGGCTGGAGCTTCGATCAGGTGCTGGTTCTCGTCGGCGTCGTCTACACCATCGAGTTCGTGATCGAGATCTGGCTCTATCCCAGCCTGAGCCAGATCTCGACCTATGTGCGCAAGGGCGAGTTCGACCTGTTGTTGCTGAAGCCGGTCTCGTCGCAGTTCCTGGTCACCTTCCGCTACCTGCAGGTGCTCGACATCACCGGTCTCGCGCTCGGGCTTGGCGTCATCGGGTATGGCATGGCGCGCCTCGATGCCGTCAGCGCTGCGAACGTCCTGCTGCTGGTGCTGTTCCTGGTCATCGCCCTGGCGATCATCTACAGCGTCTATCTGGCGCTTTCGACGCTGGCCTTCTGGTTCACCCGGATCGAGGAGGTGGCGAGCCTGATCTGGCTGCATTCCACCGCTGGCAGCTTTCCCATCGCCGCCTATCCGGCCTGGGCGAGGGTGCTGTTCACCTTCGTGCTGCCGGTCGCCTTCGTCACCAATGTACCGGCCCAGGCGGCGACGGGGCGGCTGACCTGGGACTGGGCGCTCGGCGCAATCGCCTTCGCCGGCGTGGCCCTGCTGGGGTCCGGCTGGCTGTGGGGCCGGGCCATCCGCAGCTACAGCAGTGCCAGTTCCTGACCTCGGACCGTCTGGCACGCCCTTTGCGACGTTGCCTGTCAGAAGACGCAAAGAGGCGCCAAATGGCGGCATTTACGGCCAAACGGCCCGTTTCGGGGCAGCAGCGACCGGCAAGAATTGCCGGGTCTGCCGCCTATGCCCACGCCCGGCCGATCGCGGGGAGGGGCTGATGGGCGCTGGAATCACCGGGCTCGGCGCGCAGGCGGGCGGCTATGAGATTCGCGCCGACGTCCTCAGCGGCATCCAGCAGGCGAGCGCCCAGACCGGCGTCGATTTCTCGTTCCTGATGGCCCAGGCGGCCAAGGAGAGCGGCTTCGATCCCAACGCCAAGGCCGGCACCTCGAGCGCCTCGGGCCTCTACCAGTTCGTCGAGCAGACCTGGCTGTCCGTGGTGCGCAAGCATGGCGCCGAATACGGCCTTGGCGATCTCGCCAGCAAGATCAAGATCGCCGATGACGGCTCGCTCAAGGTCGCCGACCGCGCCGTGCGCAAGGAGATCCTCGACCTGCGCCGCGATCCCACCATTTCCGCGGCGATGGCGGCCGAGCATGCCGCCGACAACGAGGAACGGCTGGACGCCAAGCTCGACCGCGAGGTGACGCCGACCGATCTTTACCTGGCGCATTTCCTTGGCCTGAAGGGCGCCGTCAACTTCCTGCACGCGATGGAATCCGATCCGGATCAATCGGCCGCCGCCATCGCGCCGCGCGCTGCCGCCGCCAACAAGGCGGTCTTCTACAACGCCGATGGCACGCCGCGCAGCCTGAAGCAGATCTACGACCGCTTCCAGAGCCGCATCGAAACCGAGATGGCGGCCTATGACGATCTCAACGGCGTGTCGCCGGGGCAGGGCAAGACGCTGCTGGCCGATGCCCGTTCGTCCGGCGGCTTCGTTGCCGGGGATCGCGCCATCTACGGCAGCACCAATCCCGGCGGCATCCTCTCGCCGCTCATGCTGGTGACGCTCGCCTCGCTGCCCACGGGGCGCGAAAGCGACGAGAAGGACGGCAACAGCGGGAGCCTGTTCGACAAGGCGCTGGTCTCGCCGGCGGCTTAGCTCCCGCGCAATCTACAGGCCCTTATGGCGGTAGCCGGAGATTGGTGCGGTCGACAGGATAAACGCGCCATGTCCATCCTGCACGCGCGCGACAAAGTTGGCGGCCCGAGCGTTGTTACTCTCTGCCACCGAACGATCGAGGGGTGGGTCCGCTCCGTCCCAAATGCAGTCCAGTCTCGCCTCGAAGCCAGGGTGGTGCCATATCCCGCCTTCCACGCGAACAACCACCAGATCGTGAGCGGCCGCTTCAGCGCAGACCGCCATCGCCGCGTCCGCCGTGAGTTTCATGACGGCGCTGCCATCCAGTTCGAAGAAATCCCGTGATACGCTGAACAAGTTGTTGCGTTCAGCTTTCATTCTTGCTCAGGGAAGTGATTTGCAGATCGCATAGCGACATGGTCGCTTTGGTTCGAACCGCGCAGGGGCTTGGGCCAAGTCAAGACCCTAGTGTCGATCCAGTGCCTGCCTGCCCTCGTCCGTCAATTTGCACACCAGCCAGTCCGGCTTCAGCGGATTGGTGAACCAGGGCTCGGCCCAGCCGTGGGAAATGCAGGCGCGCACTACATTGTCATGCACGCGCTGGCCCCATTCGTCGAACAGCGGCAGCTTGCCGCCTGGCTGGCTTAAGCCTTTCTTCAGCCAGATCCGCTGCGCTTCGCTCGGCTTGTGCTCGGCGATCGTCGACTGCATGCCCCGCATCTTCTTGTCCCCCGGACCTGTTTTGCCGGCAGTTTAGCAAAATCACCTATCCGGTTGCAAACCCTCATGAAAGGGCGCGGTCAATGTTCCGGTGAACCGCCCATAAGCCGCGGATACTCGATGGCCGGGCAATGGTCCATGACCACCTCCAGCCCGGCCGCGCGCGCCTTCCTGGCGGCGTCCTCGTTGACCACGCCGAGCTGCATCCACACGAACTTCGCGCCGATCTCGACGGCTGCGAGGGTCGGGGCGGCCGCATCGGCGGAGTTGCGGAAGATGTCCACCATGTCGATCCGGCCGGTCTTGTCCTGGGGGATGGATTTCAGGTCGGCATAGACAAGCTCGCCATTGAGTTCGCGACCGGCGAGGACCGGATTGACCGGGATCACCCGGTAGCCGCGCGATTGCAGGAAGCGCATCACGCCGTGGCTGTCGCGGTGCGGCTTGTCGCTGGCGCCGACCAGGGCGATCACCTTGGTCTCGGAGAGGATCTTCTTCAGCAGCGCGTCGCTGGCGTGGATGCTCACGGTGTCACAGCTCCAGTTTGTGGCCCAGGCGCCCGGCCAGGTCCTGGATGAACTGCCAGGCGACACGGCCGGAGCGGGCGCCGCGGGTCATCGACCACTCGACGGCCTGGGCGCGGAGATCGGCCTGGGGGATCTTGATGCCGAGGGCGTCGACATAGCCCTCTATGATGGCGAAGAAGGTCTCCTGGTCGCAATTGTGGAAGCCGATCCACAGGCCGAAGCGGTCGCTGAGCGAGACTTTTTCCTCCACCGCCTCGGACGGATTGATCGCGGTCGACCGCTCGTTGTCGATCATGTCGCGCGGCATCAAATGCCGACGGTTTGAGGTGGCGTAGAACAGCACGTTGGCCGGGCGGCCCTCGATGCCGCCTTCGAGCACCGCCTTCAGCGACTTGTAGCTGGCGTCGGCGGCGTCGAAGGAAAGGTCGTCGCAGAACAGGATGCAGCGGCGCGTCTGCGCGCGCAGGATGCCGAGCAGCTTCGGCAGGCTGGTCAGGTCCTCGCGATGGATCTCGATCAGCGCCAGCTTTTCCGCGGCGCCTTCGTTCACGACGGCATGCACGGCCTTGACCAGCGAGCTCTTGCCGGTGCCGCGCGCGCCCCAGAGCAGGGCGTTGTTGGCCGGCAGTCCCTTGGCGAAACGTTGCGTATTCTCCAGAAGGATCTGCTTCGAATGGTCGATGCCGCGCAGCAGGTTGATGTGGACGCGCGAGACCGCCGCCACCGGCTCGAGCCAGCCGCCCTCGGCCTGCCAGACGAAGGCGTCGCCGCGCCCGAGGTCGTTGCTCCGCGCTGCCGGCGGCGCAATCCGCGCCAGGCTGTCGGCGATCATCTGCAGGACCTGCAGCAATTGAGGGTCGTTCATGATGTCCCAAGCAATGAAACCAAGGGCCGGGAGTATGCAATGCCGGCCAGTCCGCCGCCAAGGGGCGGATCGGCCCGGCCGGCGGGCCGGGAAATGGCCGGCGCGACGCCGTTTCAGATGGCCCAGGCGTCCTTGACCAACTGCAGCGCGATGGCCGGCTCCACATAGGCCGCCAGCGCCGCCAGGCTGCGCTCGATCGGCTGGCTGGTCGTATCGATCACCAGTTCCGCCCTGGCCGGCGCCTCATAGGGCGCGTCGATGCCGGTGAAGTTCTTGATGGCGCCGCTGCGGGCCGCCTTGTAGAGGCCCTTCGGGTCGCGCGCCTCGCATTGCGCCAGATCGGCCTTCACGTAGATCTCGTGGAAGCGCTCGCCGATGATGGCGCGCGCCTTGTCGCGCTCCTGCGCATAGGGCGAGATGAGCGAGACCACCACCACCATGCCGGCATCGGCCAGCAGCTTGGCGACCTCGGCGGAGCGGCGGATGTTCTCCGCCCGATCCTCGGGCGAGAAGCCGAGATCGGCGGTGACGCCCTGGCGCAGCCGGTCGCCGTCGAGCACGAAGACCTGGCGGCCGCGCTGGAACAACAGGCGCTCCAGCCCCATGGCGAGGGTGGATTTGCCGGAACCCGAAAGCCCGGTCAGCCACAGCACCGCGCCGCGATGGCCGTTCAAGGCCTCGCGCGCGTCCCGGGTCACCAGATGGTCGGGCGCGATCAGCCGCTTGTCGACGTCGCTCGCTTCGACATCCAGCACCAGCGCCCCACCGATGATGTCGCCGTCGCGGATCAGCACGCCGCGCCCGGTGCGCTGCATGTCGGCGGCCTTGTCCAGCGCCATCAGGGCGCGGCTGCGGAGCGTGATCTCGGCGATGGCGTTGCGCGCCACCTCGCTGGCCTGCACCGGCTGCAGCTTTTCCACGTCGATGGCGGCCTTGATCTGCTCGACCTCGACCGGGTATTCGGCGGTGGCGACCTTCAGCTTCAGCTTGTCGCCGACGCGCAAGGGCTGCTCGTCCAGCCAGAACAGGCGCAGATCGGCGCGGTGCCCGAGTACCGGGCGGCGCTCCGAATGCACCGCGACATGACCGCGCTCGATGAACAGCTCGTCGTCGAGGGTGATCGCGACGGACTGGCCGGCGGAGGCGCTGATCGCGGCGGGCGCGTTCCAGGTCTCGATGCTGGCGACCTTGGCCTGCTTGAAGCCCGGGGCGAATTCCAGCCGGTCGCCGACGCGCAGACTGCCGCTCTCGATGCGGCCGACGACGAGGCGCCGCTCGTCGAACTTGAACACGTCCTGCACCGGCAGGCGCAAAGGTTGGTCGGTGGCGACCGCCGCCGACGCGAAATCGTCCAGCGCCTCCAGCACCGTCGGGCCCGCATACCAAGGCAGGTTGGCTGAGCGCGCGGCGATGTTGTCGCCGTTGCGCGCCGAAACCGGGATGATGGCCGCGGGCTTCAGCTTCAGCTGCGCCAGGTAGGACGTGATCTCGCGCGCGATGGCATCGAAGCGCGCCTGGTCGTGACCGATCAAATCGACCTTGTTCACCACCACGGCGACCTGGCGCAGGCCGAGCAGCTGCAGGATCAGGGCATGGCGCCGCGTCTGCTCGCGCACGCCTTCCGCCGCGTCGATGACGAGGAAGGCGGCCTGCGCCTGGGCGACGCCGGAGATGGCGTTCTTCAGGAACTCCTTGTGGCCCGGCGCGTCGATGATGACGTAGCGGCGACGTGCGGTGTGGAAGAAGATCTGCGTGGTGTCGATGGTGATGCCCTGGTCGCGCTCGGCCTGCAAGGCGTCGAGCAGGAACGACCATTCGAAGGTGCCGCCGCGCTTGTCGGAGGCGGCCTTGATCTCGGCGAACTTGCCCTCGGGCAGCGAGTTGGTGTCGTGCAGCAGGCGGCCGATCAGGCTGGACTTGCCGTGATCGACATGGCCGACGATGGCGAAGGGGAAGCGCTCGGCGAGGGGCGCCGTGCTGGCGCTCTCGACCGGCTTCAAGGCGAAGGCTGTGCCGTCCATGTTCATGATCCTACATATATCCTTGAGCCCGCAGCCGCTCGAACGCGTCCTCGCGCTCGTGGTCCATGGCGCGGCCCGCGCGTTCGGAGGTCTTCGTGTGCGTCAGCTCGGCGATGATCTCGTCGAGGCTCGCCGCATCGGACTCGATCGGCGAGGTGATGTCCTGGTCGCCGAGCGAGCGGTAGCGCTTGCCGTTCCTGGCGTAATAGAGGTCGACGATCGGGATCTGTTCGCGCGCGATGTAGCGCCAGATATCCAGCTCGGTCCAGCTCAGCAGCGGATGGATGCGCATATGCGCGCCTTCCGGCAGGTCGCTCTTGAAATGGTCCCAGAATTCGGGCGGCTGATCGCGGAAGTTCCAGGCGCCGCCCTCGGCGCGCGGGCTGAACACGCGCTCCTTTGCGCGTGTCGCCTGCTCGTCGCGGCGGATGCCGGCGATGATGCCCTTGAACTGGAACTCGTCGAGCACGCGGCGCAGGCCAACGGTCTTGCGCGCCGCCGAGCGCGCCGCCGGCGGCAGGCTGGGGTCGATCTCCTCGACCGGCGGGCAGTCGCGCACGATCAGGTTCAGGCCCCATTCCTTCGCGAAGCGGTCGCGGAACGCATACATCTCCGGGAACTTCTTGCCGGTATCGACATGCACCGCGGGGAAGGGGACGTGGCCGAGGAAGGCCTTGCGCGCCAGCCACAGCATGACGTTGGAATCCTTGCCCAGCGACCACAGCATGGCGATGGGCTTCAGCCGGCTGAAGGCCTCGCGCAGGATGTAGATGCTCTGGTTCTCGAGGGCGTCGAGGTCGCTCATATGCCCGCTCCGTCAAATCCCAAGTGGATGCCGCATTCCGTCTTCTCGGTGCCGGCCCAGCGGCCGGCGCGGCTGTGCTCGCCTTCCAGGATGCGCCGCGTGCAGGGCGCGCAGCCGATCGAGGCGTAGCCCTCGTCGAACAGCGGATGGCGCGGCAGCTTGAAGGTCTTGAAGGCCTGGTCGATCTCCGCCTCGGTCCAATTTGCCAGCGGATTGATCTTGATGCGGCCGTCAACGACCTCGGCGAAAGGCAGGTTCGCGCGCTCGGCGTTCTGGAAGCGCTTGCGCCCGGTGATCCAGGCATCGAAGCCCGACAGCGCCTGTTCCAGCGGCACCACCTTGCGCAGCGCGCAGCAGCGATTGGGCTGGCGCGACCACAGATCGCCCTTCGGATCTTCCCGCGCGAGATCGGCGGGATCGGGCTCCAGCGAGCGCGCATCGGTGAAGCCGAAGCGGCCGACCAGGATGTCGCGATAGGTCAGCGTCTCGAGAAAGTGCTTGCCGGTATCCAGGAACAGCACTGGCACGTCGCGGTCGATCTGGGCCGCCAGATGCAGCAGCACCGCGGCGTCGGCGCCGAAGGAGGAGACGAGGGCGATGCGGCCGGGGAAATCCCGCGTCAGGACATCGGAGAGAATCTGGCCGGCCGTGGCCTCGGCCCAACGCCGGTTCAGGGCCTCAGCCTGCCGCGCGAGGTCGCGCGGCTGCGGCGGGTCGGCAAGCGATCCCCCTGCTGTGGCGGGCGTGAAATGCGGCTGTGGCTGCATGATCTGGATATGCCGGCATGGTCCTCGCGACCGGCGGTCGCGAACCGGTCTTCCTGCAGACATAGATCATATTCCACACACGCACTGTCAATAGATATGTATTGTGTGAAATTGTGATTTAGAATGAAATAACATCATTTGCACGTTAAATATTCTCACAGATCGAGCAAGCAGATAGGCAATTACGCGATTTCTTGTGTGGTTCTGGTTGAGCCGTCACTTCAGCGTCTTGAGGTAGGCGACCAGGTCGGCCCGGTCGGCCGGGTCACTCACCCGGAAATTCATCCGCTGGCCCGGCAAGAAGGCCTGCGGATCGGTCAGCCAGCGGTCGAGGGTGGTCTCGTCCCAGGTGATCCCGGCCCCTTTGAGCGCCTTGGAATAGGCGAAGCCGGGCACCGTGCCGGCGACCCGGCCGAAGACGCCGCGATGCATCGGCCCGACCCGGTTGGCATCCGGCGAGTGACAGGCGATGCAGCGGCTGTTGTAGATCTCCTCGCCATGGACGGCATCCGCGGCACCGGCCGCAGCCCCGGCGAGGGTGATCGATGCCGCGGTCGCGGCGAAGAAAACCAGGTTGCGCATGATGGTGTCCGCAGGATGAGGGGGATGGCCCGGTCCCGCCGCCGCCCCGCGCGATCGCGAGGAGCGTGATCGCGCGGGCGATGCGGCGGCGGTCGGCGCGGGGGATGGTTGACGCGCCGTGGCCCGTCAGGCGCCGAAGGTGAGGGGCTTGCCGGGCAGGCTCTCGCCCAGCGCGCTGGCCAGCGCCGTCCAGTGCATCGTCTCGTCCGCGGCCAGGCGGCCGGCGACCTGGGCCAGGCCCTTGTCGTTGAAGGACGGGATGACGCCGAGATAGGCGTTGGCCGCACCCTTCTCCAGCCGCGCCGCCAGCATCAGCACGTCGGCCTGGCTCTTCAGGCTGCCGGCGTTGAGCGCGGTGGCGTAGTCGTTCATCGACTTCTCGGCGACCGGCTTGCCGCCGAGCTTCTGGATGGTGGAGACCAGGGCGTCGCGGTGGCCCTTGTGATGGCTCTGGAACAGCACCGCCACCTGCAGTACCGGGTCCTGCAGCAGGCCGCTTTCGGCGCCGAGCTGGTAGGCGTTGATCGCCTCATGCTCCAGGCCCAGCGCGACGTTGAGGATATCGACATCCGCCGCCGTGACGGACTTGCTCGCGGCCATGCTCTCGCAGCCGCCCAGCACGGCGACCGCCGCGGCCGACAGGCCAAGGGTGCCCGCACCGCGCAACAGCGCGCGGCGGTCGGTGACGATGCTGTTGGTCTTGCCCTGGGTCATGCCCGTGATCAGGCGGGTGGTCTCGATCGACATGTAGCTTCTCCCACATTGAGCCGGCAGTCTCCGTGACGTGCCTTGCGTGGGGATTACGTGACGGTCTTGCGCGCCGATGCGGGCGCGGAAAAAACTCTTTGTGAATGATCCGCCGCGCCTATTGCGCCGTAGCGAGCGCCCCGACGAAGAGAACCGGCCCGGTCGGCGCGCCGGTGGGAGAGCCGCCTTCAGGCTCCAGGCTGACCGCGAGAGTGATTCCGGTTTCGAGCAGGACGCGCTTCTCTTCCGGCACGTCGCGTTCGGTTTCGCCCGTGGCGCTGACGAGGCCGAGCGAGACCGGGGCGCCTGAAGCCGGCACGGCCCAGAGCTCATAGGCCTGGTTCTGCAACTGGTCGACCGTGCCCGCGCGGATCAGCACCGATTTCCGGTCCTCCCGCACCGACACGGTGAAGGCGGTTGCGCCGCCCTTGGGCGCCAGCTCGGCAACCGCAATCACGGCAGGCTGGCGCATCAGGTCGCCGATGAACAGCGCCGCCGCCAGGATCGCGGCCGCGGCGGCCAGGATGATCCAGCCGCGGCGCGATGGCTTGCCCGGCATGCCGATTTCCTGCGCGATGCGCTGCCAGAGGCCGGCCGGCGGGATTGCCGGCGGAACGGCGTCGGCCAGCGGCTGCAGGCGACGTGACCATTCCGCGACCGCGCGCGCCGCCGCCGCATCGCCGCGCAGGCGCGCCTCGAATTGCGTCCGGTCGGCGCCGGTGAGGGTCCCCAGAACGTATTCGCCGGCCAGGCCGTCGAGATCGTCCCCGCCCGGATTGCCGCCGCCCGAATTGCCGATATCGCTGTCACTCATGGCTCAAGACACTTCTTCAGCCGCTGCAGTCCGCGGCGGATCCAGCTCTTGACGGTTCCCAAGGGCGCCGCCATGCGCGCCGCCAGCTGCTCATGCGTCAGCCCTTCATAATAGGCGAGCAGGATCGACGTCTTCTGCGCGCCCTCCAGTTCCTCGACGCAGCCTTTCAGGCGCCGGGCATCGGCATTCGCCATCGCTCCTTCGAGGGGCGAGGGGCCGCTGTCCGGCTGCTCCGCCGCGGCGCTTTCGTCCAGCGGCTGCAGCGGCTTCTCGCGCCGCAGCCGGTCCAGGCATTTGTTGCGCAGGATCACCGTGATCCAGGGCAGCGCCGGCCCCAGATCGGGCTTGTAGTCCCCGGCACGCCGCCAGACGGTCACGAAGCATTCCTGCAACGCTTCCTCGGCCCAGTCGCGTCGTCTGAGGATACGCAGGGCGAGACCGAATAGTTGCGGCGAAGCAAGGCGATACAGGCCGGAAAAGGCTTCCCGGTCGCCACCCTGGCAGGCAATCAGCATCTGGTCGGTATCGCGCACGACAAAGCCTCGCCTCTGGTCACCCTCAAACAAGGGCGGCCGTTGGTCCCCTGGAGTCAGCTCGGCGCAGCGTCGCTGGGACTTAGAGGAAGTGTCGAAATTCGTCAACAAACACTATTGTGCCGTGATACGTCGTTTTCGAACAATCGCTTAAAGGGAGCCGTCACGATGAGCAGCCCGGTTCGCGTCGAAAAGCGCGGTCATGTCATGGAGGTCACGCTGGACCGCCCCAAGGTCAATGCCATAGACTTGGCGACCAGCCGCGCCCTGGGCGAGGCCTTCGTCGACATGCAGAACGATCCCAATATCCGCTGCGGCATCGTCACCGCCGCCGGCGACAGGATCTTCTGCGCCGGCTGGGACCTGAAGGCGGCGCACCAGAACGAGGAAGTCGGCAAGTGGTGGGAAACCACCGATTACGGCCCCGGCGGTTTCGCCGGCCTCACCGAGCTGTGGTCGCTCAACAAGCCGGTGATCGCCGCGGTCAACGGCCTCGCGCTGGGCGGCGGCTTCGAGCTCGCCATCGCCTGCGATCTCATCATCTGCGCCGAGCATGTCGAGTTCGCCCTGCCGGAGCTGCCCATCGGCATCATCCCGGATTCCGGCGGCATCCAGCGCGTGCCGCGGCGCCTGCCGCACAACATCGCCATGGAGCTGCTGCTGCTTGGCCGCCGCATGAAGGCGGAGGAGGCGCTGCACTACGGCATGATCAACAAGATCGTGCCCAAGGACCAGCCGTTGGCGGCGGCGCGGGAATGGGCCGCCACCATCGCCGAGGGCGCGCCGCTCACCATCCAGGCGCTGAAGGAGGCGTTGCGCGAGATGGACGGCCATTCCATCCGCGATTCCTTCAAGCTGATCCGCAGCGGCAAGCTGCCGATGTACGAGAAATCGCTGCTGTCGGAGGACGCCAAGGAAGGCGTCCGTGCCTTCTCGGAGAAGCGCAAGGCGAATTTCCAGGGGCGCTGAACCCCCCGGCCAGGCCTCTGGCGGACGGGAATGAAAATCGGCGCCGGCTGCGGGAGCAACCGGCCCCGAAGCGTTTGGTGGGGCCAAACCTAGGCGATCAGCCGATTTGGGCGGTCAGTTGGTTGCTGATCTCAACCACTGCCTGGTGAACCGGGTCACTCCAAGCGTAGGTGGTGAACTCGTCGCCGGAGTCGACCACCTGCCAATGGTGTCCCGAACCGTCGCCGGACAAGGTCACAACATCGCCCTTGTCGCCGACCACGGTCAGGCGATGATCGGCATCGGTCATGTCGAGCACGTCGACGATCGACAGGGCGACCTTGTTGCCGCCGAAGCCGGTCATGTCGATGGCCTCGACATTGTCGAGCTTCGCGAAATCGGAGTGGCCCAGGCTGTCGTTGTTGCGGGCCAGGTGCAGCGTGTCGTGGCCGGTGCCGAAATCGAGATGGCCGGCCAGGCCGCTGTTCAGATACAGGTGGTCGTCGCCCGAGCCGAGCGCGTTCTGGTTCGCCGCCAGCTGGGACGAGGAGATCTCGTAGCTGTTGGCGATGCCGATATGGGCATGGCCGACATTCGAGGTCAGGCCGCCCTCGTCGACGATGCTGTAGTCGATGTTGCGGTCGCCCTCGGCCTTGCTGCTGGTCGAGAAGGTGATCGAATTGACGAAGCTCTCGTACTGGTCGACCGTCTCGCCTCCGGTCTTGCCGGTGATCGTGATCGTCACGTCGTTGCCGCTATGCGCCACGTTCACGTTGAACAGGCCGCTGGCGGGGACGTTGAGCGCGTCGCCGGACTGGAAGCCGCTGCTGTGGATGACCGCCTGCGACAGGGCGTGGCTGTCGATGTCGGAGAAATCAACGCTCGGCTGCACCACGCTCTGGGTCGTCTTGACCACGTTGTAGGTGCCGAGATTGACGCTGAACACCACGTCGTTGTAGTCGCGATCGCCGCCGCCGTTCAGGTCCTCGACACCGATCAGCAGCTGGCCGCTCGAGCTGGAGCTGACGCCGGACGCCATGTGGTCGATGTCCTTGCCGCCGTTGAAGTCGGTGTTGAGCGTCTTGTCGTGGCTGAAGAAGACGTCGCCGTTCATCTGGCTGTTGCCGACATAGACGTGGCCATTGCCGTTGGCGTCGACCTTGATGGAAAGCTGGCTGGCGATGGCGTCCATGGCCGCGGCCTGGTTGGCCGCGCCGGCGGCGGCATTGCCCAGCAGCTTGGTGTTGGTGCTGTCCGCGGCGCCGTTGGAGACGGTGAAGAAGCCGACATGGGTGCCGGCCGCCATGGCGCCGAGCGAGACCGTGTTGGACTGCGCGTAGCCGAGGAAGTCCTTGACCATCGTGGACCCGAGCTTGCCTTCGGTGGTGGCCGAGGCGTCCAGCCAGATGAACTTGACCGAGCCGGGGATGATGTTGCCCTTGTCGTCGTACTGGTAGGTGCCGACCATGTTGCGGTTGCCGGCGGCTTCCTTCTGGAAGGTCACCGTCACCGTGGTCGGCGCGGTGAGCGTCATGTTCGACGCGGCGACGCCGTTCAGCAGGCTCGCGCTCGGCACTTTCACGCCGGCGCTGTCGTTGCTGTAGAGGTAGGCGCCGACGGTGGCATCGGCCGACGGATTGTAGGCCGTACTGGTGTTGACGATGTGGGTCTCGGCGCTGCCGTCCTTGACGGTGACGACCGGCGCCTCGTTCACGTTGGCGACGGTGACCGTGAAACTCTGCTGGATCGAATGGCCGGCGCTGTCGGTGGAGGTGACCTTCAGGCTGACGCTGGGCTCGGTCTCGTAATCGAAAGCGATGCCGCTCTTCAACTGGAGCTGGCCGTTGACCACCTGGAAGCGGCTGTCGGAAACCTGATAGCTGAAGGTGTCGCCGGCATCCGGGTCGACGGTCGTCAGCTGGCCGATGGCGGCGCCTGGCGCGTTCTCCGCGACCGTGGCGTTGGACAGCAGGATCGCCGTCGGCGCTTCGTTCACATCTGTGACATTGACCGTGACGATCTGCGAGATCTCGTGGCCGGCCTTGTCGGTCGCGGTGACCGTGACGTCAACACTGGGTTCCGCCTCGTAGTTGAGCGAAACGCCGCTTTTCAGCTTCAGCTGGTTGTCGACGACTTCAAAGCGGCTGTCAGAGACGGTGAAGGTCTGGCTGTCGCCGGCATCGGGATCAATGACCGTCAGATTGCCGACGACGGCGCCAGCCGCGTTTTCGGCGACCTGGTGATGGTCGATCGACATGGCCGTCTGCGCCTCGTTGACGTCGCCGACGCCGATGGTGAACTGCTCGGAGATGCTATGGCCGCCCTGGTCGGTGGCGGTCACGGTCACATTGACCACCGGCTCGCTCTCGAAGTCGAGCGCGACCCCGTCCTTCAGCTTGAGCTGGCCGTCGACCACCTCGAAGCGGCTGTCCGAGACGGCAAAGGTCTGGCTGTCGCCGGCATCCGGGTCCACCACCGTCAAATTGCCGATCACCGCGCCGGCGGCGTTCTCGGCCACGTAGGCACCGTCGAGCGACAAGGCGGTCTGCGCCTCGTTGACGTCGCCGACGCCGATGGTGAACTGCTCCGAGATGCTATGGCCGCCCTGGTCGGTGGCGGTCACCGTCACGTTGACGAGCGGCTCGCTCTCGAAGTCGAGCGCGATGCCGTCCCTCAGCTTGAGCTGGCCATCGACCACCTCGAAACGATTGTCGGAGACGGCGAAGGTCTGGCTGTCGCCGGCATCCGGATCGACCACCGTCAAGGTGCCGATCACGGCGCCCGGGACGTTTTCCTGGACGGTCATGTTGTCCAGGCCGATGTCGGTCTGCGCCTCGTTCCGGTCGAGGATGTCGACGCGCACGGGCTGCGATTGAGTTTCGCCGCTGCGCGATGTGGCGGTGACGACGAGATCGACGTAGGGCTCGCTTTCGTGGTCGAAGCTCTCGCCGGCCTTCAATTGCAGGATGCCGTCGACCACCTCGAAGCGGGGGTCGGAGACCTGGAACGTGAAGTCCTGCGGGTCGCCGTCCAGCATCCGGCCCAGCTCGCCGCCGGACTGGTTTTCCGGCATCTGCCACTGGTCGTGGCTGCTCCAGGCGAACGCGATGGCGGACATGCCGTCGGCGGCGAGCGTTTCCTTCTCGTCTGCCGGTTTCGGGTCGCCGTCGATGGTGCCGTATTGCAGCGAGGTATTGCCGAGCGTGCCTGCGCCCTGGCGGGCGACGAATTGGTCGGCGGAGTCGCTGAAGGCGCGGAACGAGCCTGGGGTGTTGGCGCCCGCCGGGCCGAAATTGCCGGTGCCGGTCGGGCCGGCGGCGGTGGTGAGATCGGTCAATCCGCGGTCGGCGTCGGCCAGCAGCGCGGCGACATCAACCTGATGCCCGTCCGGCAGCATGAGATTGCCGTTCAGCGCGTCCAGGCGGACCGTTTCCAGGATGTTGCCGCGCTGGTCGCGGACCACAACCTCGCGGTCGGTAATCTCGAGACTGTAGTTGCCGAGAGAAAGCCGGTCGGACACGTTGCCGCTCCCATCCAAGTTCTACAGAAGACCTTGAGACAGGCGCGGCGTATGCGTTAGAGACGACCCAGGGATTCCTATATATCAGCGTGTAGTTAGGACAACGAAAGGCGAAGGCGTATAGAATGCTGTGGAGTTGTTAGCGCGCCGTTTACCAATCGGGCAGGATGTCCGCTCGCGCGGCACCGTCGAACGCACACCTGGATATTGGCACTGCCCCTGGAATGGTAGCCGGCGCCCTTTGGGCCAAATGTCGGGCAAAACCGCTCAGTGTCCGGGCGACCACTCGATGGCGATCGACCCGTCCTTGCTCTTCACCTTGGCGCTGTGCTTGCCCAGCACGCCCGGATAGGGACCGAGCACTTCGGGCAATGCCGTGCCGCCCAGCAAGCTGACCTGGCGCGAGGCGGCCCCCTGCATCGAGCTGTTGCTTGGCAAGGTCAATGGCGGCGGCGCAATCAGCTTGTAGGTCGTGGTGCCGTCGATGAGGTCCGTCTGGATGAACAAGCCCGGCCAGGAATTGTCCGCGACCGGGCCGGCGGCGGCCACGGTGACGGTATCGGTGTAGGCGCCATCGCCGCCTTCGCCACCCGGATCGCTGGTCACGTAGGTGTCGTTCGCCTGCATCTTGCCGGTGCAGCTTTGCGGATTCCATTGCTGGTAGCGCACCGGGCCGAGGTCTGGCTGCAGCTTCTGCGCCGCCTGCGCGCCGGCCTGCATCTGGCCCTGTTGCGCCAGGAAATTCGGATCGTTGGCCATCTTCATCGCCAATGCGGTCAAGCAGGCCTCGTCCGCGCCGCACTTGTTGGCCTCGGCCTCAATCTGGGCGGCGTAGTCCTGGCTGCCGCTCATCTGCTGCGCCAGAGCCTCGCCCTGGGCGGCGGAGTTTTGCGCGGCGGCCTCCTGTTGCGCCGTGGGGCCGTCCCAGCTGAACGAGGAGGGTGCAAGGGCCAGCATCGAGCATTGCGCGTTGAGGACATGCTCGATGGCGGTGCTGGCGAATTCGCCCTTGCTGGTCTCTTTCACCACGACCTTGAAATTCATCGTCGTGGTGGCGCCTTCGGCCGCCGGCTCGATCGCCGCGGCGATGTTCGACGCCCATGGAAGTCCAAAGGCCGCGACGGCGGCCAGAATTCGGCGCTGCATGATGCCTCCCCGGAAGCTGCACGGGAGAGGCTAGGGCGGAAATGTGTCGCGGGCAATCCCTTCGGCCGAGACTGTGACCGTCGTCATTCGGCTGGCGGATCGTGGCCTATTCAAGCGGGCGCAGCACGCTGCGCGAGATGATGTGGCGCTGGATTTCCGAGGTCCCGTCCCAGATGCGCTCGACCCGCGCGTCGCGCCACAGCCGCTCGACGCCGACTTCCTCCATCAGTCCCATGCCGCCGAAGATCTGCACCGTCTGGTCGGTGACGCGGGCCAGCATCTCGGTCGCATAGAGCTTGGCCATCGCATAGTCGGCATCGGTGACGCTGCCCTGATCGGTCTTCCAGGCGGTCTGCAGGCACAGCAGGTTGGCGGCCTCGATCTCGGTCGCCATGTCGGCCAGCTTGAAGGAGGTGCCCTGGAACTTGCCGATGGTCTGGCCGAACTGCTTGCGCGTGGCGGCCCAGCCGGCCGCCATCTCGAGCGCCCGCTGGGCCCGGCCGACGCATTGCGCGGCGACGGTCAGCCGTGTCGCGCCCAGCCACTGGTTGGCGACGTCGAAGCCGCGATGGACTTCCCCCAGGACCTGGTTCTTGTGGACCCGGCAGTCGTTGAACACCAGTTCGCAGTGATGGAACCCGCGATGCGAGACCGAATGGGGTCCGGGGCGGACATCGAGGCCGGGCGTGCCCTTGTCGACCAGGAAGGTGGTGATCTTTTTCTTGGCGCCGCCGCCGGCATTCTTGGCGCCGGTCTCCTCGCTGCCGCTGGCGGCGAACAGCACGATGAAGTCGGCGACATCGGCATAGGAGATGAAATGCTTGGTGCCGTTGATGACGAACTCGTCGCCATCGGCCTCGGCGCGGGTCTGCATCGAGCGCAGGTCGGACCCGGCATTGGGCTCGGTCAGCGCCAGGCACTCGACCCGCTCGCCGCGGATCGCCGGCAGCAGATAGCGCTCGATCTGGTCGCCCTGGCAGGCGCGCAGGATGTTGCTGGGCCGCGCCACGGCATATTGCAGGGCGAAGGAGGTGCGGCCGAGCTCGCGCTCCATCAGCGTCAGGGCCACGTGGTCGAGGCCGCCGCCGCCCAGCTCCTCCGGCATGTTGGCGGCGTAGAAGCCGGCCTTGATGGCCGCGCTGTTGATCTGCTGGATCAGCTCCGGCCGCACCTTGTTGGTGCGCTCGACCTCTTCCTCATGCGGCTTCAGTTCCGCCGCGACGAAGGCGCGGACGCTGTCGACCAACATCTGCTGTTCCGAGGTGAGGCCGAAATCCATGACGTCTCTCTATTTCTTCTTCGGCAAGCCGATCGCTCGGCCGGAATAGCGGGGCAGGGGCAGCGCCTGATGCGCCGCCATGATCTCGGTGAGCCTGGCGGCGACCTCGGGGCGGAACGGCGCCGTCTTCGGCTCGTCCGAATTGTCGATGTTGGCCAGCATGAACTCGGCCGCCGCCGCGATCTCGTCCCCCAGCCGAGCTGTATGCATGGTGTGATAGAGCTGGTAGCGCTTCTGGTCGAAGCCGATCAGCTGGGTCCGGATCTCGACCTCTTCGCCCTGCTTCACCTCGCGCAGGTAGTTCACATGCGCCTCGAGGGTGTAGATCGTCGTCTTCGTCGCGCGCCGCTCCGCATCCGACATGCAGATCCAGTCCTGGAAAGCATCGCTCGCCAGGCTGAAGATCACGACGTAGTAGCCGTCATTCAGGTGGTTGTTGTAGTCCACCCATTCCGGCTTCACCGTCTTGCGCAGGACGCTGAGCGGCGCCGTGATCTTCATGTCTATTCATCCGGGCGCAGGCCGTGGCGCTTCTTGGCGCCGGCGATGGCGTCGAGCACGCTGATGATGGCGTCGTCGCGATAGCGCTCCAGCTGCTTGATCGACCGCGTGCCCAGCTGTTTCTCGGTGCCCTCGACCACGCGATCGATGATCTGGTCGGTCAGCTTCGGCGCCACCAGCTTGGTCCAGGGCAGCTCGAGCGCCGGGCCGAACTGGGCCATGAAGTGACGCATGCCGGCATCGCCGCCGGCCAGCGTGTAGATGAGGAAGCTGCCCATGAAGGAGAAGCGGATGCCGCAGCCGAAGCGGACGGCATCGTCGATCTCCTGCGTGGTAGCCACGCCCTCATTGATCATGTGCAGGCTCTCGCGCCACATCGCCTCGAGCAGGCGGTCGGCGACGAATCCGGGAACCTCCGAGTTGAGTTTCAGCGGATGCATGCCGAGATTGGCATAGATCTTCGCCGCCGCATCGGCCGCGTCCTGCGAGGTCTTCTTGCCCTTCACCACCTCGACGAGGGGCAGGAGATAGACCGGGTTGAACGGGTGCCCGACCAGGCAGCGGTCGGGGTTCACGGCGTCGCTGTAGAAGTCGGTGGGCAGCAGGCCCGAGGTGGAGGAGCCGATGATGGCGTTCGGCTTGCAGGCCTTGGTGACCTGGGCGTGCAGCTTGCGCTTCAGGTCTTCGCGCTCGGGCGCGCTTTCCTGGATGAAGTCGGCATCCTTCACCGCCTCTTCGACCGTCTTCACGAGCTTGAGGCGGCTCTGGCTGGCGCCGGCCTTCAGGCCGACGCGCTCCAGCGCCGGCCAGGCATTGGCGATGTTGGCGCGCAGGGTCTGTTCGCCGTTGGGCGCAGGGTCCCAGGCGACGACGTCGAGGCCGTTGGCCAGCGCCCGCGCGGCCCAGCCGCTGCCGATGACGCCGGCGCCGAGCACGGCGAAGGTCTTGATGTCGGTGATGTAGGCCATTTGAATTTTCCTTCGCGTGATCAGTTGCGCGGCTTCAGGCCGAGCTTCTTGCGGCCCTCGGCCGGGGTCAGCGGCCGGCCGCCCAGCTTCTGGATGATGTCGACGGCGCGGTCGACCAGCGTGGCGTTGCTGGCATAGACGCCCTTCTCGAGCCACAGATTGTCCTCGAGCCCGACGCGCACGTTGCCGCCCAGCAGCATCGCCTGCGCCACCATCGGCATCTGCATGCGGCCGATGCCGAAGCCCGCCCACACGGCGCCCGGCGGCAGGTTGTCGGCCATCGCCTTCATGGAGACGGTGTCGGCCGGCGCGCCCCAGGGAATGCCGAGGCAGAACTGGAACATCGGCGGCGCGTCGAGCAGGCCTTCCTTCAGCATCTGCTTGGCGAACCAGAGATGGCCGGTGTCGAACACCTCGAGCTCGGGCTTCACGCCCAGCTCCTGGATGCGCTTGGCGCCGGCGCGCAGCTGCTTCGGAGTCGACACATAGATCAGGTCGCCGTCGCCGAAATTGAGCGTGCCGCAATCCAGCGTGCAGATCTCCGGCTTCAGCTCTTCCACATGCGCGAGGCGCTCGATCGGGCCGACCAGATCGCAATTGGGGCCGAACTTCATCGGCTCCTCGCCGGGGCCGATGTCGAGGTCGCCGCCCATGCCGGCCGTCAGATTGATGATCATGTCGGTGCCGGAGGAGCGGATGCGGTCGACCACTTCGGCGTAGAGCTTCACGTCGCGCGAGCCCTTGCCGGTCTGCGGGTCCCGCACATGCATGTGGCACACCGTGGCGCCGGACTTCGCCGCTTCGATGGCGGCATCGGCGATCTGCTTCGGCGTGACGGGAATGGCGGGATGCTTGCCGACCGTGTCGCCGGCGCCGGTGATGGCGCAGGTGACGATGACTTCGGTGTTCATGGGAGTGGCTCCTATGGGTCCCAGAGAGGATTGCTGTCAGGGTCGTTCCCGCCATCCCTGGCGGGTTGTCGAATTCCGACGCGCGCTTGGCTTTCTGCGACGATGGCGGATCATCGCAGGCTCGGCATGATGCCGCTGTGGATACGCCTGCGCTCCTCGGTCGGCGCCTTGCCGGCCCAGCTGCGATAGGCGCGCGAGAAATGCGCCGGCGAGGCGAAGCCGCTGGCCACCGCGATCTCGACCACCGCAAGGTCGCTGTATTGCAGCAGGGAACGGGCGCGCTGCAGGCGCAGGTCGAGATAGTAGCGATGCGGCGTCATGGCGAAGTGGCGGTGGAACAGCCGCTCCAGCTGGCGCAGCGACAGGCCCGCTTTCTTTGCCAGCGCTCCTGCGTTGAGCGGCTCTTCCAGATTCTGCTCCATCAGAGACAAGGCCTGGGACATGCCGGGATGCGTCACTCCCTGGCGCGCCGGCGCTTCCATGCGCTGGCGGTCGCTCGGCGGGCGGATACGCGCGTGGATGAACTGTTCCGAGGCACCGGCCGCCAGGCGATGCCCGTGCTGCAGCGAGATCAGATGCAGCATCATATCGAGCGCGGCGGTGCCGCCGGCGCAGGTCAGGCGATTGCGGTCGATGACGAAGAGGCCGCTATCGACCTCGACCTTCGGGAACGCCTCGCGGAAGGAATCCAGGCTCTCCCAATGGGTGCAGGCGCGATAGCCGTCGAGCAGGCCGGCCCAGGCCAGGAAGAAGCTGCCGGTATCGATGGCGCCGAGATCGACATTGCGGCTGTTGAGTCCGATCAGCCACTTCCGGATCGCCTTGTCGAAATAGCGCTCGGGCTCGAAGCCGGCGCAGACCACCACCTTGGCGAAGCTTTGCTTGCTGTCGATGCCATGATCCGTCAGCAGGGACATGCCGTTTGAGGCGGTCACCGACTTGCCGTCGCGCGACACCACCGACCAGCGATAGAGCTCGCGCCCGGCGAGGCGATTGGCCACGCGCAGCGGCTCCACGGCGGAGACGAAGGCGAGCATGGAGAATTGCGGCACGATCAGGAAGCCGATGGTCTGCGGCGCATCGGTGGGCGTGGCGGGAACTTGCGACAACTGGGCCATGCCGGTCTCGGAAAGGAGGGATAGGCTGGTCGTAATTCGTCATGGGTTGACGTAATTTGTCAACAGGCGCGTTGGCGCGGTTCCAAGCTGCGCGGGGACGGCCGGTGGTGCCGGGCGGCGCGGCATGCGCAGGGGAAGACCGCAAGATGATGGCAGCCGGCGGGCTCGATCCGGAGATAGCGGCATTCGCCGCCGACCAGGATCGCACGTTTGACGCCGATTTCTATGCCCTGCCGATCGCCGAGCAGCGGTCCCGCTACGATGCGTTCTGGCGACGCTTCGACGCGCCGCGGCCAAGCGGCATCGTCGCGGAGGACGTGCCGCTGCACCTGCCGGGGCGCGAACTGGCGCTGCGGATCTATCGCCCGACCACGGCGGAACAACCGCTGCCGGCCATCGTGTACTGCCACGGTGGCTCCTGGACGTACGGCGGTTTGGATTCGCATGACCTGCCGACGGCACGTCTCGCCGCGATCGCGCGGGCCGCGGTCGTCGCCGTCGATTACCGGCTGGCGCCGGAGCACAAATATCCAGCCGCGCTGATCGACGGATGGGACGCGCTGAACTGGGTCGCGACCGCGGGAGCGGAGCGGGGCCTGGATGCCCGGCGCCTCGCGGTCGCGGGTGACAGCGCCGGTGGCGCGCTCGCGGCGGGCATGGCGTTGCTGGCGCGGGATCGCGGTGGTCCCGGATTGCGCGCCCAGGGCCTCGTCTACCCGGCGCTTCGCCCGAGCCGCGACGATGTCGTCGCGCACAGCCCTGGCCTGGACGAGACCGCCGTTGCGGGCGCTCTTTCTTCCTATTTCGCCCGGCCGCAGGATGTGCGCGACCCCTATGCCATGCCCCTGCTGGCGGAGAATTTCGCCGGTTTGCCGCCGGCAGTCATCTGCGCCGCCGAGCTGGACGTATTGCTGCCGGATGCGAAGGACTACGCCGCCGCCCTGGAGCGTGCCGGCGTGCCGAGCCGGCTGATCGTCGGCAAGGGATTGCCGCATACCTTTCTGCGGGCGCTGCACCTGTGCGGCGCGGCGGCGCGCGCCTTCGAGGAGTTCGGCCGGGAAATGGGCCGGCTGCTGCGAAACTGACAGTGGCGGCCCATGCGCTGCGTGGCGGCGAAAAACTCATGGGCCAGGGAGTGTGGGCGATTGTAAGCGGAATGGGCATTCTGCATAGTACCGCACCAATAACGCGGACCGGACACCGGCCCGTGGGGGCAACGAAGCAACGACTGAAATCTCGAGGGAGGCTCCAATGAACCAATGGGAAGAACTGCAACAGGCGGCCGTGACCGGTAGCGTCAGCCGTCGCGAATTCATGCGCCGCGCCGCGGCGCTCGGCATCACCACGTCGCTGGCGAGCGGCGTGCTCACCAAGGCCGGCTTCGCGGCCGCGCCGGTGAAGGGCGGCACGCTGCGCATCGGCATGGCCGGCGGCAGCACCACCGACAGCCTCGATGTCACGACCTATACCGACACCGTGATGATCAACGTGTCGACCAGCATCTGGGATGGCCTGGTCGAGGTCGATGACAAGAACCAGGTGCAGCCGGAGTTGCTGGAATCGCTCGAGCCCAACGCCGACGCCAGCGAGTGGGTCTGCAACGTGCGCAAGGGCATCACCTTCAGCAACGGCAAGACGCTCGACGCCGACGACATCATCTATTCGATCAACCTGCATCGCGGCGAGGGCTCCAAGTCGGGCGCCGCCGGCCCGATGAAGCCGATCACCGACGTCGTCAAGATGAGCGACAGCCAGGTGAAGATCGTCCTCGACGCGCCGGACGCCGATCTTCCCTATGTGCTGAGCGACTATCACGTGCTGGTGGTGCCGAACGGCTTCACCGATTGGGCCAATCCGGTCGGCACCGGCGGCTACAAGCTGGAAGCCTTCGAGGCCGGCGTGCGGATGATCCTGACCAATCGCGGCGGCTATTGGAAGGAAGGCCGCTGCAACGTGGATTCGGCCGAGATCTCGGTCATCAACGACGACGCCGCGCGCATGCAGGCGCTGCTGGCGGGCGAGGTCGACCTGACCCATCGCGTGGTGGTGCCGCTGATCGATCAGATCAACGCCGCCGGCAATTTCGAGATCGTCCAGGCCGCGGCCGGCTATCACTTCAACCTGCCGATGCTCACCGACAAGAAACCGTACGATAACAACGACGTGCGGCTGGCGATGAAGTACGCGATCAACCGCGAGAAGCTGGTCGAGTTGATGTTCGGCAAATACGGCCGCACCGGCAACGACCATCCAATCCCGGAATCGGATCCGTTCCACAACAGCGAGCTGCCGCAGACCAAATACGACCCGGATAAGGCCGCGTTCCATGCCAAGAAGGCCGGCCTCGGCACCGGCGACATCATTCTGTCCGCGTCGGATGCGGCGTTCAACGGCGCCATCGACATGTCGGTGCTGTTCCAGGCGACGGCGGCGGCCGCCGGCATCAACGTGACCGTGCGGCGCGAGCCGGCGGACGGCTTCTGGGACAATGTGTGGCTGAAGGCGCCGTTCATGACGTCCTATTGGGGCGGCCGTCCGGCGGCCACCCAGATGCTCGCCGTGGCCTACAAGTCGACCGCGCCGTGGAACGACACGCATTGGAACGTGCCGGCCTTCGACAAGCTCCTGGCCGACGCCAAGGCGACCACCGACACCGCCAAGCGCAAGGGCTATATCTGGGAGATGCAGCGCATGCTGCATGAGGACGGCGGCGCCCTCATCCCGCTGTTCAAGGATTGGCTCGACGCGCACGACACCAAGGTGAAGGGCCATACCCCGCATGGCATGTTCGACCTGTGCAACGGCCGTGTGATCCAGAAGGCCTGGCTCGAGGCGTAGCCAGTTCGGCAGATCTGGCGGCGGCGGGCCGATCGCCCGCCGCCGTCGCCTTTTTGGGGATTTTGTCGTCTTTTTCAGGCTTTAGCGCCGCCAGCACTTGGAGCCGGCGGCGGATGGCGCTAGTCTCGCGAAAAGCGGGTGCGCACAAATCATCCGCCACGGCAGGGGCCGGCCCGGCGTAGGGGGAGAGATGCTGAAACTGCTTGCACAGCGGCTGGCGCTCGGCGTGATGACGCTCCTGGCTGTCTCCGTGCTGATCTTCCTGGTTACAGAGGCGCTGCCGGGCGACCTGGCCAGCAATATCCTGGGCCAGTCGGCGACGCCGGAGAATGTCGCCGCGATCCGCGCCGAGCTTGGCCTCGACCGTCCCGCGACCGACCGCTACGTGGAATGGCTGCGCGACGCCGTGCATGGCGACCTCGGCAAGTCGCTGGCCAACAAGCGCCCGGTGATCGACGTGATCGGCCCGCGCCTGGGGAACACGCTGTTCCTGGCGATCTTCGCCGCGGTGATCGCGGTGCCGCTGTCGGTCCTGCTCGGAATCCTGGCGGCGATCTATCGCGGCGGCATCTTTGACAAGCTGGTGAACATCGTGTCGCTGGCCGCGATCTCGATGCCGGAATTCTTCATCGGCTATTTCCTGATCCTGTTCATGTCGGTGCAGTTGCGCTGGTTCCCGGCCATCGCCACCATCAAGCCGGAGCAGAACTTCTTCCAGCATCTCTATGTCACCTTCCTGCCGATGCTGACCCTGGTGCTGGTGGTGGTCGCACACATGATGCGGATGACGCGCACCTCCGTGCTCGCGGTGATGTCGAGCCCCTATGTCGAGATGGCGGTGCTGAAGGGCGTGCCGAAGGCGCGCGTCGTGGTGCATCATGCGCTGCCCAACGCCCTGGCCCCGATCATCAACGTCATCGCCATCAATCTCGCCTACCTGATCGTCGGCGTCGTGGTGGTGGAGGCGGTGTTCACCTTCAATGGTCTAGGCCGCCTGATGGTCGATGCGGTGGCCAAGCGCGATGTCCCGGTGGTGCAGGCCTGCGGGCTGGTCTTCGCAATCGTCTTCATCAGTCTCAACCTGATTGCGGATGTGCTGTCGATCCTCAGCAACCCGCGCCTGCGGCATCCGCGGTGAGGCCGACATGAGAGCGTTCGGCACCCGCATCACCGCCACCGCCCTGATCGGCATCGTCATCATCCTGGTCTGCGTGGGCAGCGCCGCGCTGGCGCCCTGGATCGCGCCCTATGACCCCAATCTGCCCTTGGGGCAGCGCTGGGAGGCGCCGTCGGCGGAACACTGGTTCGGTCTCGACCAGATCGGCCGCGACATGCTTTCGCGCATGCTCTATGGCGGCCGCATCTCCATCACCTTTGCCCTGCTGGCGACCTGCCTGGCCTTTGCCGTGGGCATCGTGACCGGATTTGCCGCGGCCATCTTCGGCCGTTGGGTGGATGTGACCCTGTCGCGCATCGCCGACGTGATCCTGTCGATTCCGATCCTGATGTCGGCGCTCATCGTCATCTCGGGGCTGGGGACCAGCGCGGTAGTCCTCGTCTGCACCATCGGCCTGCTCTACTCGGTGATCGTGTTTCGCGTCGCGCGCTCGGTGGCGATGAACATTGTCGTGCTGGAATACGTCGAGGCGGCGCGGCTGCGCGGCGAGGGGTTGATGTGGGTGATCTGGCGCGAGATCCTGCCCAACGCGCTGCCGCCGCTGGCGGCCGAGTTCGGGCTGCGCTTCTGCTTCGCCTTCCTGTTCGTGGCCGCCCTCAGCTTCCTCGGCCTCGGCGTGCAGCCGCCGGACGCCGACTGGGGCAGCATGGTGAAGGAAAGCGCGCTCGCCATTCCGGCAGGCATCGCCGCGCCGCTCTATCCGGCGGCGGCGATCGCCCTGCTGACCATCGGCGTCAACATGGTGGTCGACTGGTTGCTGTCGCTGCATTCGCGCCCCCACGGCGACAATGCGTGAGGGGAGGGAAGCGATGGCGGAAACCGTGACCAATTCCCCGCTGCTCGATGTGCGGAATCTGCGCATCGAGGCGGTCGCCGAGACGGGCAAGCGCCTGACCCTCGTCGACGATGTCAGTTTCAGCCTCAATGGCGGCGAGGTGCTGGGCCTGATCGGCGAATCCGGCGCCGGCAAGTCGACCATCGGCCTGTCGGCCCTGATCTACGCACGCACCGGTTGCCAGATCACCGGCGGGCAGATCATCTTCCGCGGCCACGAGCTGCGCGAGCTCGGCATCGAGGCGCGGCAGTCCCTGCGCGGCGCCAAGGTCGCGTATATCGCGCAAAGCGCCGCCGCCGCTTTCAACCCGGCGCACACGCTCTACGACCAGGTCTGCGAGGTGGCGCTGCAGCACGGGGTGATGAATCCGAGCCAGGCGCGCATGGACGCGGTCCGCCTGTTCAAGGAGTTGGACCTGCCCAATCCGGAGACCTTCGGCAACCGTTATCCGCACCAGGTCTCCGGCGGCCAGCTGCAGCGGGCCATGGCGGCGATGGCGATGATCGCCAAGCCCGACCTGCTGGTGTTCGACGAGCCGACCACGGCGCTCGACGTGACGACGCAGGTGGAGGTGCTGGCCTCCTTCAAGAAGCTGATCCGCGACCATGGCACCGCGGCGCTCTATATCAGCCACGACCTTGCCGTGGTGGCGCAGATCGCCGACCGCATCATGGTGCTGCGCCACGGCAAGATGGTGGAGGAGGGGCCGTCGACCCAGATCCTGCAGCAGCCGCGCATGGACTACACGCGAATGCTGGTGGCCGAGCGGGCCGCCGCCCAGGCCAGCAGCTTCGTGACGCCCCATGCCGAGGCCGACAAGCCGATCCTGTCCACCCGCGACGTGATCGCGTCCTACCGCAGCGGTCCCCGCGTGATCGACAATGTGTCGATCGACCTGATGCGCGGCGACACCCTGGCGGTGGTCGGCGAATCCGGGTCGGGCAAGAGCACCCTGGCCCGCGTCATCGTGGGCCTGCTGCCGCGCCAGGCGGGCGACGTATTGTTCGCCGGCGAGAGCCTGCCGCCGCGGCTGGAAAGCCGCAGCCGCGACCAGCATCGGCGCATCCAGATGATCTACCAGATGCCCGATGTGGCGCTGAACCCGCGGCAGACGCTGCTGGACATCATCGGCCGGCCGGTCGCCTTCTATTTCGGCAAGGGCCGCCGCGCAGTCCGCGAGCGCGTCGAGGAGCTGTTGCGGCAGATCGACCTGCCGCCCGAATTCATCACCCGGCGCCCGGGCGAGCTTTCCGGCGGGCAGAAGCAGCGTGTGTGCATCGCCCGCGCTTTGGCCGCGGAGCCCGATGTCATCATCTGCGACGAGGTCACCTCGGCGCTCGACCCGCTGGTGGCCGATGAGATCCTGCGCCTGTTGCGCCGCATCCAGGACCAGACCGGCGTCGGCTACCTGTTCATCACCCATGACCTGGGCACGGTGCGCCGCGTCGCCAACAAGGTCGCGGTCATGTACAAGGGCCAGCTGGTCGCCTATGGGCCGACGCAGCAGGTCTTCAGCCCACCCTATCATCCCTATACGGAACTGCTGCTTTCCTCGGTGCCGGAGATGCGGGCGGATTGGCTCGACGAGGTGCTGCGGAAACGGCGGAAGGTCATTCGATGAGCGTGTTGCGCAATGCGGCCGGAATGCCGCATCAAGTCAAGAAGATCGAGCATTTCTGGATCACCTTGAAGGACGGCTGCAGGCTCGCCGCGCGGCTGTGGCTGCCGGAGGATGCCGAGCAGAAGCCGGTCCCGGCGATCCTCGAATACATTCCCTATCGCAAGCGCGACGGCACCCGCGCGCGCGACGAGCCGATGCATGCCTATTTCGCCGGCCACGGCTATGCCGCCATCCGCGTCGACCTGCGCGGCTCGGGCGAATCCGACGACGTGCTGCAGGACGAATACCTGCAGCTGGAGCTGGACGACGCTGTCGAGGTCATCGACTGGATCGCGCGCCAAGCCTGGTGTGACGGCACGATCGGGATGATGGGCAAGTCGTGGGGCGGCTTCAACTGCCTGCAGGTCGCCGCCATGCGGCCGAAGCAGCTCAAGGCGGTGCTCTCGGTCTGTTCGACGGATGACCGATACCGCGACGACATCCACTACATGGGCGGCTGCCTGCTGAACGACAATCAATGGTGGGGCGACATCATGCTCGCCTACCAGTCGCGCCCCGCCGATCCGGCCCTGTTCGGCCCGGGCTGGAAGGACAACTGGCTGAAGCGCATCGCCGAAATGCCGTTCTGGCCGGCGCTGTGGATGCGCCATCCGACGCGCGACGAATACTGGAAGCACGGATCGATCTGCGAGGATTACGGCGCCATCCAGTGCCCGGTCTATCTCGTCGGCGGCTGGGCCGATGCCTACACGAATGCGATCCCGCGCATGCTCGCCAACCTCAAGGTGCCGCGCAAGGCGATGATCGGGCCTTGGGCACACATCTATCCGCATGACGGCATGCCGGGCCCCGCGATCGGCTTCCTGCAGGAAGCGGTGAAGTGGTGGGATCGCTGGCTGAAGGGGCAGGAGAACGGAATCATGGAAGGCCCGATGCTGTGGGCCTGGCTGGAGGACAGCGAGCGGCCCGCCACCACGTCGACCTATCGCCAGGGGCGCTGGGTCGGCGCGAAGAGTTGGCCCGACACCGGCGCCATCGCCGCCGAAACCTGGCATCTGGGCAAGGGCGTCCTCGGCAAGACGGTGCTGCCGGCCGCCGATCTGGCGATCTGCTCGCCGCAGACGGTCGGCGCGGCGTGCGGCGAATGGATGGGGGCGGGTTGTCCGGGCGAAGGCCCCGCCGACCAGCGCATGGACGATGCCGGATCGCTGGTGTTCGATTCCGATCCGCTGGCGCGCGACCTCGACCTGCTCGGCACGCCGGTGCTGGAGCTGGAATTCTCCGTCGACAGGCCGGTGGCGCAGGTGGCCGTGCGCCTGAGCGACCTGTGGCCTGATGGCGCGCCGCAGCGGACCAGCTATGCCGTCTTCAACCTCAATCATCTGGCCGGTCACGACCGCCCGCAGAAGCTGGTGCCCGGCAGGCGCTACTCCGCGCGCATCGAACTCAACGCGCTGGGCCACCGCTTTCCGGCGGGCCATCGGCTCCGGGTAGCGATCTCCACCGCCTATTGGCCGTTGATCTGGCCAAGCCCGGAGCAGGCGACCTTGACCGTCCATACCGGCGGCACGCGGATCCACCTGCCGGTCCGCGCCCCGCAGCCGGGCGACGGCGCCGAGCCCTTCGAGAAACCTGATGCCGCGGCGCCGGCGCCGTCCACCAAGGTGGCGGAAGGCAAGCTGCAGCGTTCGGTGACCCATGACCTGATCGAAGGCGGCGTCACCTACATCACCGATGTCGAGGGCGGCGTGTTCGGCGAGGGCATCTCGCGCTTCGACGAGATCGATACCGTGGTCAATCACGGCATCCGACGGGAATTGCATATCCGGCCGGACGACCCGCTCAGCGCGCGCTTCCGCGACCGGCAGACGCACGACTTGAGGCGGGACGGGTGGGATATCCATGTCGAGACCGACACGGTGATGACCTGTACCAGGGAGCAGTTCATCCTGACCGGGCGGCTCGATGCCTACGAGAACGGCCAGCGCGTCGCCAGCCGCAATTGGCGCGAGACCTTCAAGCGCGAATTCAGCTAGGCATGGCCCGATTGTCGGACGACCGCTATCGCGATGTGGCGGCGGCGCTGTTCGCGCTGGTCTGGGCCGCGCTGGCGATCGCGCCGCTCTATCGCCACGACTGGATGCTCGAGAACCTGCTGGTGGCGGTCTGCGCGGCCGCGTTCCTGTGGTGGCGCAAGTCGATCCACCTGTCGAAGCTCTCGGTGACGCTGGTCTTCGTCTACCTCTGCTTCCACGAGACCGGCGCGCACTACACCTATTCCAAGGTGCCGTATGACGACTGGGCGCGGGCCCTGACCGGCGGCACGATCAGCGAGTGGCTCGGGCTGCAGCGCAATCACTTCGACCGGCTGGTGCATTTCCTGTATGGCCTGCTGCTCTCCTATCCGATGCGTGAAGTCTATGTGCGCAAGCGCTGGCTGCACGGCCGGCTCACCTTCACCTTTCCGTTCGCCATCACGCTGGCTATTTCCGCAACGTACGAGATCTTCGAATGGTGGGCGGCGGAACTGGCGGGTGGCGACCTCGGCACCGCCTATCTCGGCACCCAGGGCGACGTCTGGGACACCCAGAAGGACATGGTTTTGGCCGGTCTCGGGTCGCTCCTCGCCATGCTGGCGACGGTGGTCGTGTTCCAGCGCCGCCGTCCAGGCTGGGACCGCTCCGCGGCGTGACTTGTTAACGCATGCCCTCGGGGATCCCGGCTTGGCCGGGGTGCGACATCAGGGCAGCCGTGCTGGGAAATTTCTCCGCTATACTATCAAAAAAACGTCATTGGCGCACAATGCACACGGGCGGAGGAAGCGATGCTGACATTCGATGATTGCCTCGGGCTGTGCGACCTGACCGAGGAGGAAGTAGCAGCCATCGCCGAGCATGAGCACCTGCCGATGATCGTGGCGGCGGAGCTGGGCAACTACATCATCCAAGGGCCGGACGGCGCCTTGCGCGTGAAGCGCATCATCGTCGACGACATCCGTCATGCGGCGAGCGTCGGCGACCTGACCCATGTCCTGGCGCTGAAGCTGGTGTTGCGGCATTTCGTCGAGCGGCATCCTGAATGCCGGGCCAGGCCCGGCACGGCGCGCGAGGCCAAGGACGAAGCCGTGCGCAGCTTCCTGGCGCGGGTTCCCGAACGCCCGGCGGCGCGGCTGGCTATCTGATCGCTGCGGCGCGGGGTAGGCCGCCCCAGATTTCCGGCTTCTCCGCATGGAAGGCGAAGCCGAGCATGAGGCTGGCGGCGATCTTCTCGGCGCGGGCGAGGAAAGCCTGGGCCAAGGCCGGTTCGAACAATTCATCCGCGGTCTCGCCGAACAGCGCCAGCCAGCGCGCGAAATGGCGGGGCTCGATGCCGGTCAGCTTCACATGCGCCGGGATCGGCCGGCCCTTGTAGCGGCCCGTCGTGTTCATCACCGATGACCAGAAATCGCACATGGTCTTCAGGTGCGGTCCCCAATCGTCACCGATCACCCGTTCGAAAATCGGCCCCAGTTCGGGGTCCTTGCGGATGCGCGCATAGAACGTGCTGACCAGATCCTCGATCTGGGCATCGGTCGGGTAGCCGGGTTGCAGGGGCTCGGACATCGCCTGGCTCGTCGCCCGCCTGGGGCATGGTTGCGCTGATCCAGACATAGCCGCTGGCGGGCCACATGCAAGGGGCCAAAAGCCGCAGGTAAGCCCATAGAATGATTGAGGTTGTGCCCTCTGGCCGGGTATAGAGGAGCACTCAATCGGCCAGCGGAACCAGCATGACCCGGACAGCGGATATCATCGTCATCGGTGGCGGCATTGCCGGGGCCTCGGCTGCGGCGGAGATCGCCGGCGCGGGCGCCAGCGTGCTCCTGCTCGAGATGGAGAGCCAGCCCGGCTATCACGCGACCGGCCGCTCCGCCGCCATGTACGAACCGGTGGACGGCCAGCCGGTCGTGCGGGCGCTCACGCGCGCCAGTGGCGCCTTCCTGGACTCGCCGCCGCCCGGTTTCGTCGAATCGCCCCTGCTGTCGCCGCGCGGCGTGCTGTTGCTGGGCTATGCCGGCGACGAAGCGCTGATCGCGGCCGCCAGGCAGATGGGCTACGAGGAAGTCGACGCCGCCTTCGCGCGCGCAAAGCTGCCGCTGGTCAAGACCGCAGGCACCATCGCCGTGCTGTGGGACGGCTCGGCCCAGGATCTCGATGTCGACGCGCTGCATGGCGGGCGACTGCGCGCTTTGCGCCGTGCCGGCGGGATGGTGCTCGTCGACGCCGCGGTGCATAGCGGCCGCCGCGTGGATGGCATATGGCGGCTGGAGACCGCCGTCGGCGATTGCGCGGCGCCAATCGTGGTTGCCGCGGCCGGCGCCTGGACGGATCTGGTGGCGCAATCCTGCGGCGTGCGCCCGGTCGGGCTGCAGCCGAAGCGCCGCAGCGCCGCGATCCTGCCGCCGCCTCCCGGCATGGTAGTGCAATCCTGGCCGGAGATCCTGCCCGCCGATGTCAGCTTTTACTGCAAGCCGATGGGGGGAAAGCTCATGCTCTCGCCGGCGGAGGAGGATCCGATGGAGCCGCATGACGCCTGGGCCGACGATTTGCGCCTGGCCGAAGCCGCCGAGCGCCTGGAAGCCACGCTGGAGATCAGCGTGCAGCGCCTGGAGCGCACCTGGGGCGGCTTGCGCACCTTTGCGCCGGATGGCCTGCCGGTGGTCGGCTTCGACCCCGAGGCGGACGGATTCTTCTGGTTGGCCGGGCAGGGCGGCTACGGCATCCAGACATCGCCCGCGCTCAGCCGCATCGCCGCCGCGCTCGTGGCGCGGCGCGACATTCCGGAAGACTTGGTACGCATGGGGATCGCTGCGGTCGCGCTATCTCCCGCGCGCTTCAGATGATCCGCTGAAACGAGTGGACCAAGCTACTGGCGGCACCCATGCTCGGCACCGGTGCTACTGCAGAGTTCCTGGGTTCCGTTCCATCGATTGAGCCGCCAAACGTAGAAGCCGGTGCCGCTGCCGGCGGCTTGCTGCTCGAACGCGTCGGACACTGTGAAGGGGCCGAGTTGACCGCTTGGCCCGGCGACCTGATTGCAGCGTACATTGCCGCTTGTGGTCTGGCAAAGATAGAGCGACCCGTCGATCCGATTGACTTTCCAGATATAGAATACCGGTGTCGCGCTGCCCTGCTGCGACACGAAGGGCGAGGAAAAATCGAACACCGGTTCTTCGGTCCTCGTATCCCTTGCCGAAGCCAGAGATGGTGCCAGGAGGGAACCCGCAACCATCGCGCACGCCACCATTGTCTGACAGACCGATTTGCCAAGCATTGCAGCCTCCAGAGAAAAGTGAACAAAGCAGTCTACTCGCCTTGTGCGAGCGTCGGCAACTGCGCGCCGGTCAAAGGCGAGGCGGATATCGCGGTCAAAATTTGCCTGTTCCGGACGCTGCTACGCCTCAAGGCCTTGTCGATTGGCGCACGCCGTTGACGTAGACCGAGACGATTGTACCGTCGCCGGGCTCCTGTCCGGGGGCGATCGGGGTGATCTGGGCCTGGATGCATTTCCACAGGCCGGCTTCGTATACATAGGTATCCGTGTAGGTGCTCATCCCGGCGGTGTCCCGTCCGTTGCGGCGGAGGATTTCCTTGTTCGTTGCGCGGGCCAGCGCGACATTGCCGATGAGGGTGATGAGCTCGTCGCGCACGTCCCAATACACGATGACTTCCGGGTCGAAGCCTGTGGCCCATGCCTTGAGATAGCTGGCCCGGTCGACGCGGGCGCCGTTGCCGCGGATGTAGATGAAGTCCCGGTGCAGGATCGCGTCATGTCCGGCGACATCGTTGCGGACGAAGTTCTCGATGAAGCGCGCGTTGATCGCGCGCAGATCCTGCATCGCCTTGGGTGATGCCAGGTAGTCTACAGATGCATGCTTGAGCATGGCCGTACCTTTCTTCGTCGATGCTGGACGATGCCGGGATGCCGGTCCAGGGACTTGGCGAAAGTTGCTGGCCAGTTGCGTGCGCGGCGCACGAAACAGTGATTGCGCTGCGCCGCTTCCAGCACTGACGGAGAGAATGCTCTAGATCATTTTGTGCGGGCCGGAGAAGGCTTCCGAGGATGCGGAGCGAGCCGCCGGCATTCAATCGACGGACAATGACCTGGCGGTCCTGGTTGACGGATTCTCTGACATGGGAACGGCCCGGCTGGTATCGTCGTCGCCACTTTGATCAGTTGCAATAGCTCTCCACATGCTGATCACAGGTATTTGCGACGCCGTACATGTACTGATTGCACTGTGCGACAGCTTCCGCTTCGCTAGCGCCAACGCCGTAGCCGGACTTGATCATGCTTTGCTGGGACAAGTCACGAGCAAAGCCGCGCGCAACCCACCCGCATTCACCCATGCCAGACCAGCGATAGGCAACGAAGCAGTTGGCTCCGCCATTGCTCTCGCAATCCTCTATAGCTTGGTCGTCCGCCTGCTGCGGGCTGGAAGCGTGGAGGATGATTGCAGTCCAGAATGGAAAATCCATCATTGGTCCGCTATCATCGACGGTCAAAACACCGACCGCGATGGCTCCATGTATACTTTGACTGTCTTGCTCAGCCTTCATTGCCTTGAGCTGTTCGCGTAAGGAAGGTTGCTCTGCCGCTGAGCCGACGTCTGGCGATGTGGACTCACTCGCCTGTGAATCCGCCTGACCGGAGGTGTTGTTCTGTTGCTGTTGATAGACGTTCTCCTCCGGGTCATTGCCGCTGCTTTGGATTGCAGGATCTTCTGACTGAGGCGCTGAAGCCGTCTTTGTCAGGCACTCTGGGTCATTGGATACACACTTCAGCACTTCGAGTGCGAGCGCCAAACCGCCGTCTGGATCAGCAGCTTGGCAACGGTTGAGACGATCAGGGTTTTCTAACACCCAGCGAACGCCTTCCGCAGTGGGAGCGCAGTTCATCGCTTCTTCGGCTTGTGAACTGCGAACAAAAATGATCGCCAGCACGCACGCTAGCCAAGAAATCCAACGGCGACGCGCCATTGGCCACCTCCATCCAACCATCATGAGGGTTGTTGTGCATTTTACGGATCGGAGGCTGCCATGACGAGTCCTGGGGGCTCTTTCGGATCATCGGACCGCCCCGTCATTGGCGCCCCCTATGAACAAAAAAGGCGGCGGGCCATTTGTAGGAGCAGGGGGCAGGTCCGCCATGACCTAACCTGGAACAACAAGCCGCGCGCCGGCGATCTGGCCGGTTTCCGACCCCCGAGGGCAGCCAGAGTCAGGGGCGCGGTAGGGCCGCTTGGTGCTGTTCGCTGAATTGCACGACCATTGCCCGCATGGGGGAGAGGGATTCTTGGAGCAATACCCGCATGCTCGCGAGACCAGCCGTCTTTCAGCCTGAAATGGCCAACGGCCCGCGTCCCAACTAGTGCCCTGCTGAACCCCGACAGATGTCTGCCAGCTGGTTCAGTAACATTGTGTTTTCATGAGGGGAAATGGTGCTGCCGAGAAGGATTGAACTTCCGACCCCGTCCTTACCAAGGACGTGCTCTACCACTGAGCTACGGCAGCACCGCGCGGTGGGGCGGAGAGCCCACCCCCGAAAGCGGCGGGACAATGCCACGCGGGCCCTGGCATGGCAAGACCTCGGGGCGAGACCCGGGAAAGCCCTCCCAGGGGGCCGGTTTCATCGAATTTCCATCGTTCTGCCATCGTTCGAACATGCCCGGCCGGTATCCACGCTCCCACCGGAAGCGGTTGAAATCCCAGCCGATTCGGCCTCGGAGAGGGGTCCACGATGGTGAACTTGAAGGGTTGGTGGCGGCAGTTCCAGATTCGGCGGCGCCACCGTCAGGATATCCAGGCGTTCAACCGTCTGATGGACGCCCGCGCCGCGCGCCGGGCCGCCTGACCGGCGCCGGAACGGCGCGGAGCGCATTCAGGCGTCAAGGCGGCCTTCAGGCGCCGGATTGACCTGCGGCGCGGAGTTGATTACGCCCCTGCCAACGGTGCAGGGCAATGGCCATGATTCCATCGCAGCCGAAACCGCCGACAGGATCGGCCATCACGTCGACATCCGAGGTCGCAGGGCAGGATGCGCGGGCCGAAAGGCTGTCGGCCGCCTTGCGCGACAATCTCCAGCGACGCAAGGCCCAACAACGGGCGCGTCGAAACGGGGCGGATTCGACGGCCAAGGATGGTCCTGCCGGCACTGGCGAGGCGGAATAGGGCTGGTCCCGGGCTCATCCGACACCAGCCTTGAGCGCCACAAAACCTTCAAGTACAAAGATTTAATCCGGCGGGGCAGGGGCCGCGCCGGGATCAATGCAAATCTCAAGAATCCACCCTAAAGGATTGAATTTATGGGCATCATGCCGGACACCTGGATCCGAGAGATGTCGCTCAAGCGCGGCATGATCGAGCCATTCATCGAATCGCAGAAGCGCGAGGGGGTGATCTCCTACGGCGTCTCCTCCTATGGCTATGACGCCCGGGTCTCGCGCGAGTTCAAGATCTTCACCAACGTCAACAGCGCGGTGGTCGACCCCAAGTCCTTCGACAAGGACAGCTTCGTCGACCGCGACACCGACGTCTGCATCATCCCGCCCAATTCCTTCGCGCTCGCCCGCACGGTCGAATACTTCCGGGTGCCGCGCGACGTGCTGGTGATCTGCCTTGGCAAGTCGACCTATGCGCGCTGCGGCATCATCGTGAACGTGACGCCCCTGGAGCCGGAATGGGAGGGGCATGTGACGCTGGAATTCTCCAACACCACGCCGCTGCCGGCCAAGATCTACGCCAATGAGGGCGCCTGCCAGTTCCTGTTCCTCAAGGGCGAAGGCGCCTGCGAGACCTCCTATCGGGATCGCGCCGGCAAATACATGAAGCAGACCGGCGTTACCCTGCCGCGTCTCTGAGCCCACCGAAGGAACACCTGATCCATGGATCGCATTCGCATTCGCGGCGGCAAGACCCTGAAGGGCGAGATCCGCATCAGCGGCGCCAAGAACGCCGCGTTGCCGCTGATGGCGACCGCCCTGCTGACCGATGCCGAGGTGCGCCTGGACAGCATGCCGGACCTGGCCGACATCACCACCATGACCAACCTGCTGGCCCAGCACGGGGTCGAGGTGACCACCAAGCTCTCCGGCAAGGAGCGCTCGGTCACCCTGTCCGGCGCCAACATCACCGATACGACGGCACCCTACGACCTGGTGCGCAAGATGCGCGCCTCGGTCCTGGTGCTGGGCCCGCTCGTCGCCCGGCATGGCCAGGCCAAGGTGTCGCTGCCCGGCGGCTGCGCCATCGGCACCCGGCCGGTCGACCTGCACATCAAGGGCCTGCAGCAGCTCGGCGCCGAGATCGAGCTGCGCGAGGGCTACATGTTCGCCCGCGCGCCGAAGGGCGGGCTGGTGGGGGCCGAGGTGAACTTCCCCAAGGTCTCGGTCGGCGCCACCGAGAACCTGCTGATGGCGGCGACCCTGGCCAAGGGCGAAACGCAGCTGATCAATGCCGCGCGCGAGCCGGAGATCACCGATCTCGCCAAATGCCTGATCGGCATGGGGGCGAAGATCGGGGGGCTGGGAACCGATCATCTGCGCATCCAGGGCGTTGAGCGCCTGCACGGCACCACGCACAAGGTCGTCGCCGACCGCATCGAGGCCGGCACTTATGCCATGGCCGCCGCGATCACCAACGGAGAGGTCGAGCTCATCGGCGTGCATCACGAGCTGATCGCGGCGGTCTGCGCGACCCTGCAGCAGGCCGGCGTGCAGTTCGCCGAGACACCGCGCGGGCTGAAGGTCAGCCGCACCAACGGCGAACTGCACGGCGTCGACGTGATGACGGAGCCGTTCCCCGGATTCCCGACCGACCTGCAGGCGCAGATGATGGCGCTGATGACCACGGCGCAGGGCGCCTCGATGATCACCGAGACGATCTTCGAGAACCGCTTCATGCACGTGCCGGAACTGCTGCGCATGGGCGCCAGCATCAACGTGCACGGCGCCTCCGCCATGGTGCGCGGCGTCAGGCGGCTGACCGGCGCGCCGGTGATGGCGACCGATCTGCGCGCCAGCGTCTCGCTGGTCATGGCCGGGCTGGTGGCGGAAGGCGACACCATCCTCAACCGCGTCTATCACCTCGACCGCGGCTACGAGCGGCTGGTGCAGAAGCTGGCGGCCTGCGGGGCGGAGATCGAGCGCCTGGCGGACGGTGCGGCGGAATGACCGGTGCGCTCAAGATCATCGCGCGCGACGCGGAGGATCTGGTCGTCGTCTCGGCCTGCCTGCAGGACGCGCTGGTGCCACTGACGGAGACGCGCTATCTGCCGCAGGAACGGCGCTTCATCATGGTGGTGAACCGCTTCCGGTGGGAGCGCGCCGCCGGCGGGCGGCCCACCGCCATGGCCGATGCGACGTTCGACGACGACCAGGATTTCGGCAACCTGCAGCGCATCAATTGCGGCATCTGCATCGACCGGGTGCTGGCGGTGCGCAGCCGCGGCATCAGCCAGTCGGACCCCGACGCGTTCCTGTCCCTGCTGTCCCTGCATCTCGACGACAGCAAGCTGAACCTGGTCTTCGCCGGTGGCGGGGTCATCCAGCTCGACATCGAGGCGCTGAGGCTCTACCTGCACGACCTGGGGACGGCCTGGCCGACGCAATGGCAGCCGGAGCACGCCATCGCCCGCGCCGAAGACGAGGCGGCAGGCGGATGAGCCGAAGCGAGACGAAGTCCGCCTTTGTCCTGGCGCTGCCCAAGGGCAGGATCCTGCGCGAGCTGGCGCCGCTGCTGCAGCGCGCCGGGATCGTGCCGGAGCCCGAGTTCAACAACGAGGATTCGCGCAAGCTGCGCTTCACCACCAGCGACCCGCGCCTGGAGATCATCCGCGTGCGCAGCTTCGACGTCGCCACCTTCGTCGCCTTCGGGGCGGCGCAGCTGGGCGTTGCCGGCAACGACGTCTTGCTGGAGTTCGACTATCCGGAGATCTACGCGCCGGTCGATCTCGGCATCGGCAAGTGCCGCCTGGCGGTGGCGGAGCCGGCCGAGATGGTGGGCGGCGACGACCCCGACCGCTGGTCGCATATAAGGGTCGCCACCAAGTATCCCAACATCACGCGCGCGCATTTCGCCGCGCGTGGCGTGCAGGCGGAGTGCATCAAGCTGTCCGGCGCCATGGAGCTGGCGCCGACCCTCGGCCTGACGCGCCGCATCGTCGACCTGGTATCGACCGGAGCCACGCTGAAGGCCAACAACCTGGTCGAGATCGAGCACATCGCCGACGTGACCTCGCGGCTGGTGGTCAACCGCACGGCATGGAAGACCTATCCGGAAGAGATCGGCGGCTGGATCGAAGGGCTGCGCGAAGCGGCCGGCGCGGCCTGAGCCGTCGCGCATGACCGGGCAGGGGCACAGCCGTCGCGTCGTCCGCATCGACCTGGAGGACGCGGCATCCCTCCGGCAGTCGGCCGAGGCGGAGCAGGAGCGCGCCGTCGCCATCTTCGATCTGATCGAAGAGAACGAATTCGCCCCGGAGATCGAACATCCCGGGCCTTACCATCTGGTGCTGGCGATCGCCGAGAACCGCCTGGTCTTCGACATCCGGGATACCGCCGACGCGCCGGTCTACAAGTTCATCCTCTCGCTCTCGCCGTTGCGCCGGATCATCAAGGAGTATTTCGACGTCTGCGAGAGCTACTACGCGGCGATCAAGAGCTCGAGCCTGTCGCACATCGAAGCCATCGACATGGGCCGGCGCGGCCTGCACAACGAGGGCTCCGAGATCCTGCGCGATCGCCTGGCCGGCAAGGTGACAGTCGACTTCGGCACCGCGCGCCGGCTGTTCACGCTGATCTGCGCGCTGCACATGAAGACCTGAGGCGGGCATGCCAGGAACGCCCGGCAGCGTCTTGTTCTGTTGCACGTTCAACGCGATCCGCTCGCCGATGGCGGAAGGCATCCTGAAATACCTGCACGGCAAGCGCGTCTTCGTCGATTCCGTGGGCGTGCGGTCGCAGGAGATCGACGGCTTCGTGGTCGCGGTGATGGACGAGATCGGCATCGATCTGTCGAAGCACCGGGCGAAGACCTTCGACGACCTCGAGGACACCTCGTTCGATCTCATCATCTCGCTGTCGCCCGAGGCGCAGCACAAGGCGGTCGAGATGACCCGCACCATGGCTTGCGATGTCGAGTTCTGGCCGACCATGGATCCGAGCGTGGTGGAGGGGAACCGGGAAGAGCGGCTGGAGGCCTATCGCGAGGTGCGCGACCGGCTTATGGAGCGCATCCGGGAGCGCTTTCCGCCTAGCGGCGCTCCGCAGATCTGAGCGGCGCCCGGCGGCCCAGGATCTCGGTCATCTTCTGCACCAGATCCTGGCGCCGGTAGGGCTTGCTGAGCACGTCGTCGAATTCGGTCGCCGGCGTGGCGGCGCGGATCGAGCTTTCGGCGAAGCCGGAGGTCAGCAGCGTCTTCAGCCCCGGCCGCAGCCGTCGCGCCGCCTGGGCGAGCTCGGTCCCCGCCATGCCGCCCGGCATCACGATGTCGCTGAACAGCAGGTCGACCGGACGGCTGGATTCCAGGATCGCCAGGGCGGCGGAAGCGTTGGCGGCCTCGATGACCTCGCAGCCCAGGTCCTTCAGCAGCTGGCACACCACTTTGCGGACATCGGCATTGTCCTCGACCACCAGGATGTTGGCATTGAAATCGACTGTCGCGGACTCGTCCTGGGCGGCCTGCGTGGCGGCCGTCGTCGTGTCGTGCGCGCGCGGCAGATAGAGCCGTACGGTGGTGCCATGTCCGGTCTCGCTGTAGATCTTGACGTGGCCGCGGGACTGCTTGGCGAAGCCATAGACCATGCTCAGCCCGAGGCCGCTGCCCTTGCCGAGCTCCTTCGTGGAGAAGAACGGTTCGAACACGCGGCTCAACAGCTCCGGCGGAATGCCCGATCCGGTGTCCGACACCGCGACCATGATGTAGTCGCCCGGGATGACGTCGACATTGCTCGTGGCGTAGTCGTCGTCGAGATGCACGTTGGCGACCTCGAGCGTCAGCCGGCCGCCGTCGGGCATCGCGTCGCGGGCATTGATGGCGAGGTTGGCAATGGCGGATTCCAACTGCGCCGGATCGGCCAGGGCAGGCCACAGGTCGTCGGCGATCTGGCAGCGCACTTCGACCTGCTCGCCGATCGTCCGGCTCAGCAGCTCCCGCGTCGCCGTCACGACGGCGCCGAGATCGAGCGGACGGGGCGACAGCGCCTGGCGGCGCGAGAAGGCCAGCAGCTGGCGGATCAGCGCGGCGCCTCCCAGGCTTGCCTTGAGCGCCAGGTCCAGCGGCTCCTGCGCCGCGGGCAGGCCGCGGATATGGGTCTGCAGGAGGTCGAGATTGCCGATGACCACCGCCAGCAGATTGTTGAAGTCGTGCGCCAGCCCGCCGGTCAGCTGACCGACCGTCTCCATGCGCTGGGCATGCTCGAGCTGACGCTGGATGACCTTGCCCTCGGTCGTGTCCTCGACGATGCAGACCGCGCCGCGGACGCGGCCCTCGGGGTCGTGGAGCGGCGCGCCTGAGATGCGCAGGTCCTGCGGTCCGTCGACGCCGGGATAGGATGCCTCCACGTCGCGCAGCGCCTGGCCCGCCAGCAGACGCTGGAAGATGTCGTTCAACTGCTCGGTGCCATCGCGCATCAGGGATGCGTAGGGCTGCCCGACGATGCTCGCCGCCGGCTTGCCGAAGATCTTTTCCGCGTTCCTGTTCCAGACGACGATGCGACGCGACGAATCGATGCTCAGAATAGCGACCGGAGAGGACTGCACCACCGCGTCGAGCGCCTGGTTGGTCTGCTGCAGGGTCGCGATCATGTTCTCGCGGTCGGTGATGTCGCGGATGATGAGGGTGAAGATCGTGCGGCCTTCCTCGATCAGCCGCGAGACGTAGGCTTCCGCCGGAAAGACCGCGGACGAGCTGCGCTGGAACCGCAGCAGGCCCGGGAGGGATATCTGCGTCGCGTTCTCGCCGGAGCTGAAGAAGGCGACAAGCTGACGCCGCACGATGGGCGCGATTTCCGGCGGCACCAAGTTGTCGATGCTCTGGCCGATCACCGTCTCGGAGGGGCATTCGAACAGCCGCTCGGCGGCGAGGTTGAACAGGGTGATGCGGAAGGCTTCGTCCAGCGTGACGATGGCATCCGGCGCCAGCGAGAGGATCTGGCGGTAGCGCGCCTCCATGGCGCTCCGCCGCGCTTCCGCCCGGGCGTGCTGCCGCCGCAGGATGGCGTCGCGCAGCTCGCGCGTGATGGCGGGGCCGAGGCGCTTCAGGCTGTTCTTGGTGATGTAGTCCTGGGCGCCGGCGCGCATCGCCGCCACGGCGATATCCTCGCCCATGACGCCGGAGACGAAGATGAAGGGCAGGTCGGGCCGCCGCTCCCGCACGATCTCGAGCGCGTCCATGCCGGAGAAGCCGGGCATGTAGTAGTCGCACAGGGCGACGTCCCAGTCCTGGGCGTCCAGGGCCGCTTTCAGCCCCTCGACCGATTCGGTGCGTTCCGCGGCCAGATCGAATCCATCGCGCCGCAATTGCCGCAGCAGCAGCTCGGTATCGTCGGTCGAATCGTCGATGACGAGAACGCGCAGCTGGCCCGTCATTGCTGCGGCCCGTTGGTCGTCGGCCCGGTCGACTTGCGATCGTTCATCCGTGCGTCTGCTGCAAAGTGAAGTAGAAGACCGCCCCTTGGCCCGGCTCGGCGCTGGCCCAGATCTCCCCGCCGTGGCGCCGGATCACCCGGCGCGCGGTTGCCAGGCCGATGCCGGTGCCGGGGAAATGGCGCGCCTCATGCAGGCGCTGGAACGGGCGGAACAATCCCCCCGCCCGGGACATGTCGAACCCCACGCCGTTGTCGCGGATATAGAAGGCCGGTCCGGCGGGCGTTCGCTCCTGCCCGACCGTGATCGTCGCCGGCGACGCCGCAGCGGTGAATTTCCAGGCGTTGCCGAGCAGGTTCTCGAGCACGATGCGCAACAGGCGGGGGTCGGCGCTGGCCCGCAAGCCCGGGGCGATGTCGGCCTTTGCGGCGCGCCCCGGTTCGCCCGCGGCCAGGTCCGCCAGGATTTCGCCCGCCAGGTGGCTGACATCGACCGTGCTCTTGGTGATCTCGGTGCGCGATACCGTGGCCAGCTTCAGCAGGTCGTCGATCAGCAGTTCCATGCGCTCGGCGGCCCGCCGCACGCGGTCGAGATCGGAACGGCTCTGCGCCGCGAGCTGGTCGCCCGATTCCTCGCCGATCGCCTCGGCAAAGCCGGCGATGGCGCGCAGCGGCGCGCGGAGGTCGTGCGACACCGAGTAGCTGAAGGTCTCGAGCTCTCGGTTGAGCGCCTCGAGCTCGGCATTGTCCTGCCGCAACCGGCGGTTCAGCTCCTGGATCTTGCGGTCGGTCTCATGCTGGGCGGTCATGTCGCGGATATCGCAGAAGATGCTCGGCCCGCCGCCGCTCCAGGTCGGGCTGAGGCTGACCGAGATGGGGAATTCGCTGCCGTCCTTGCGCCGGCCGCGAATGTCCATGCCCGGGCTCATCTGCCGCGTGCGCGCCCTCTCGATATAGGACTCGCGCCGCTCCGGATGGCCCTGGCGGGCACGGTCGGGGATCAGCATTTCGATCGTCTGTCCGATCAGTTCCTGGCGCGGATAGCCGAACTGGCGTTCGGCCTGGGCATTGACCAGCTCGATGCGGCCGTCCTTGTCGATGATGATGACGCCGTCAGGCGCGGATTCGACGAGGTCGCGGAAACGCGCCTCGCTGAGCCGGATGCGCTGCTCGGATTCCTGGCGCTGCAGCTGTTGCCGGGCGAGGCCCCAGGCGACCCCGCCCAGCAGGAGGAGCAGAACGGCAGTGCCCAGCACGACGGTGCGGCGCAGGTCGGCGGTCTGCCCCCATAGAACATTGCTTGGCGTGTGCCCGATGGCGATCCATGCGGGTCCGGTCACGTTCAGGGTTTCGACACCGGGAATTGTCCCCCTGGGGTGATAGTCGGCGGGGAGGATCTTCGCATAGGCGAACCGGCCAGCCGGCGCGTTGAGCAGGGCCGAGGCGCCGCCGCTGTCGATCTGCTGCCAAGTCTCCGGATACGCCGCAGCGAAGGAAGCGCCGGCGCCCTCGTTGCCTTGCGAACCGGTCCCGGCAGTCGGTCCGATCAGCCAGTTTCCCGCATGATCGACCAGCCAGATGGCGCCCAACGCATTCGCGGGCAGGGACTTCAGCCGGTCGATCAGCCGCTGCGCCCGGTATTTCAGGATCACCACGCCGCGCTTCTGCCCGGCCTGGTCGAAGACCGGCGCGGCGACGCAGAGCGATGGGAGCTCCGGATTTCCGGCAGCCGACGGATCGAGTCCGGAAAACTCGCTCACCAGCAATTGCCCATGCTCCAGCTTGATCGCGGCGGCGAATAGCGGGTTGTCGACCATGCTCGCCAGATCGGCGCTGGGGGCGGCCAGGGCCGCGCCGTCACGCCACTGGACGCGCAGGATCTCCTGGCCCGTGGCGTCCATCATGCGGATCTGGTCATAGGCCGCCCGGCTGCGGGCGAAAGCCAGGTGCTCGTTCTGCAGGTGTCGCAGCGATTCCGCGTCACCCCGCGCCAGCCAAGTCTGCAACGTGTCCTGGTGGGTGATGTAGACGAGATCGGAAACCAATACCGTCAGGGTCTGGACAAAACTCTGCTGCACCGTGGCGACCGCCCGAAGCGCCGCTCCGTCGGTGCCGGCCCTGACCGCGGCAGCCTGGCTCTGGTACAGCAGATAGGTGACGGCGAGCGCGACCGCGGCGAACGGCACGAACAGCGCCGCCGCGCGACGCAGGATGGCTACACTTCCCCGTGTATCCGACATGCTCGCCTTGAGGCCGCCAATGACTTCGAGCGGTTGAATCGGACCCCCGAACCTTGCCCGCTTCCGGACCTGGAAATCCCCGGGATTTCGCCGGTCACAACTTCGGCGGTACCTACACTCCGCTATATGACCTTAGAATCGCAACGAAAACTTCACTCGTCAGAATTGCAGTAGGAATTTGATCTGTTTTCGTCCGGCTGGCAAGAGCCGCGTGGCCGAACCGTCCCGCCTGGAGGGCCGGTCGTGGAGCAGGCGAAACGCGTCGAAGGACCGATGCCGGCGAGTCCAGGGACGCTCCCGGGGTCATTCCGCCGCAGCAATTGAGGAATCCGGCAAAAAGGTTTATACCCCCGCGCAATTCGAGGCCGTCTCAGGCGCGAGAAGGGCTCGGCAAACAAGGAAGCTACATGGCCAAGGAAGACCTGATTGAGTTCTCGGGGACAGTCACCGAACTGCTCCCCAACGCGATGTTTCGCGTGAAGCTGGACAATGACCACGAAGTCCTCGCCCACACCTCCGGCAAGATGCGCAAGAACCGCATCCGTGTCCTCGCCGGCGACCGCGTGAACGTTGAAATGACGCCCTATGACCTGACCAAAGGGCGGATCACGTTCCGTTTCAAGTAAGCGTCGCAGCACCCTCATGCCACAGGGCCAGACGGGTCCGCGGACTCTGGTGCTGGCCTCCGGATCGCCCCGACGCCTGGAATTGCTCCGCCAGATCGGCATCGAGCCCGACCTGATCGATCCGCCCCACATCGACGAAGCGCCGCGCCGGGCCGAGCCGCCACAGGCCTATGCCGCGCGCATGGCCCGCGAGAAGCTGGCGGCGATCGCCGCACGTCATCCCGGGGCCTGGGTCCTGGCGGCCGATACGGTGGTCGCCTGCGGCCGGCGCATCCTGCCCAAGGCCGAGACCGAAGCGGAGGCACGCAACTGCCTGAAGCTGCTCAGCGGCCGGCGCCACCGCGTGCTGGGCGGCATTGCCCTGGCCGCGCCCGATGGCCGGGCCACCGAGCGGCTGGCGGTGACCAGCGTGGCGATGAAGCGCCTGACCGAGGCGGAGATCGCCGACTATCTCGCCTCGGGCGATTGGCACGGCAAGGCCGGCGGCTACGCCATCCAGGGCCGCGCCGCAGCCTTCATTCCCTGGATCAACGGTGCCTACAGCAACGTGGTCGGACTGTCGCTCAGCGACGTTGTCGGCATGTTGACCAGCCTCGGCTGGCGGGCCTGAGATGCAGCATCGCATTTTCATCGCCGTCGCTGACGGCACGCTTGAGGTGTTCCGCTGGTCCGGCGGGCGCCTGGCCCAGGCCATCCGGGAGACCCCGGAAACGCGGCCGCTGGCCGGGGCGATCTATCTGGGCAAGATCGGCAAGATCGAGCCGAGCCTGCAGGCCGCCTTCGTCGAACTCGGGCTCGACCGGCCGGGGCTGCTGCCGCTGAAGAAACAGGGCAGGCAGCCGAATGAGGGCGAGAGCATCGTCGTGCAGATCCGCCGCGACGAGCGCGACGGCAAGGGGGTCCGGCTGTCGAGCTCGATCCAGAGCGAGACCGCCTATGCCGACAAGCTGGCGAAAGCGGTGGCACCCGCGTGCCTCGTTCCGGCGCCCAGCGCCTGGCAGGCCTGCCTTGCATCCCTGAGCCCGGAGAGCATCGAGGCGGTGATCTGCGACCGCCGGGTCGATGTCGGCGCGGTGCAGGCCTGGTGCGCGATGCACGCGCCGGAACTGTCGGCGCGGGTGCGGCACCAGCCGCAGCGCGATTGGGAGCCGGAGCGGGCGGAGATGCTGGAGCAGGCAGCCGCCGCGCTGGACGAAACCGTTGGCCTGCCCTGTGGCGGCAACCTGCTGATCGAGCCGGTGCGAACGCTGACCGCCATCGACGTCAATTCCGCCTCGGCCACGCGCCGGGCGGGGATGGAACTGACGGCGCTCACGGTCAACCTGGAAGCGGCCGACGAGGTGCCGCGCCAGCTGGCCCTGCGCAACCTTGGCGGGATCGTGGTGGTCGATTTCATCGATATCGACAACCGCGGCAAGCGCGAGCAGATTCTGCATCGGCTGCGCGAAGCGGCGGCGATCGATCCGGCGATCGAGTGGATCGGCAACATGTCGCGCCTCGGTCTGGTGGAGATCCTGCGCCGGCGGCGCGGCCGCACTTTGGCCGAGATGTGGCAGTCCATGACATCCGCACAGGACGGCGAGGCATGATGGAGACAGGCGAGGGCCCGGGGGGCGGCAGGCGGGGCGGCGCGCGGCAGGCGGCCTGTCCAGTCTGCGGCAAGCCGGTCGATGCCGCTCATCGGCCGTTCTGTTCGGATCGCTGCCGCAAGGTCGACCTGAACCGCTGGCTCAGCGAGGCCTACCGGATCCCCGCCGCCGAGCGCGGCGAGAACGGCGAAAATCAATCCGAATCCGAGGATTAGGCGGGATTTCCATGACGATTTCCGGGCTGGACAGGGGCCGGGAATCTGCTAAAAGACCGCCTGCCTTTCCGGCCGGCGCCCGTCGGCCGTACCTGGCGCCCAGGTAGCTCAGTTGGTAGAGCACGTGACTGAAAATCACGGTGTCGCTGGTTCGATTCCGGCCCTGGGCACCATTCCCCTTCCGGTCTCCATCCAAGGCTGATCATCCCGCGGAGCGCGCCGCCTTGTCCTTGCGGACGATGCGCGTGGCCGGCATGTGCATGGTAACCGCCGTGCCCTTGCCTTCGGTACTGGTGAGCGAGAGCGTGCCGCCATGCGCCTCGCAGAAGCTCTTGGCGATGGACAGCCCGAGCCCAGTGCCCTCGCTCTTCTGGACCAGCCAGTTCTCGGCCTGGAAGAACGGCCGCATGATCTCCTTCAGGTCGGCGGGAGAGATCCCGACGCCGGTATCGGCGACGCTGAGCGACAGGCCGTCCTCCGCCGTGGCGCCGGCCCTGGCGCTGATTGTGATCCTGCCGCCGGGCGGGGTGAACTTCACCGCATTGGAGATCAGGTTGAGTAGGATCTGGCGGATCAGCCGCTCATCGGCCCAGAGGTCAGGGCAATCGGCGGAAATGTCCTGGAGGACGTGAAGCTGGCCGTTGTCGATCTTCTGCTGCAGCAGCGCCAGGCATTCCTCGACGATGTCGCGCACCCTGATCGCGGTCTCGTTCAAGGTCACCTTGCCGGCTTCGATCCGGCTGAGGTCGAGCAGGTCGTTGATGATCGCCAGCAGGTGCAGGCCGCTGCCGTAGATGTGCTCGCAATAGCCCTGGTATCGCTCCGAGCCCAAGGGCCCGAAGACCTGTTGCCGAAGCAGGTCGGAAAAGCCGATGATCGCGTTGAGCGGCGTGCGCAGTTCATGGCTGGCATTGGCGAGGAAGCGCGACTTCGCCCGGTTGGCGACCTCCGCTTCGCGGCGCGCCTCGCGCAGGCTCTGTTCAAGCTTCTTCTCCTCGGAGATGTCGATCATCAGGCCGCGCACCAAGTCGCCGCGATCCGGGGTCTTGACGAAACTGATGATGTCGCGGATCCAGAGTTCCTTGCCGGCGGGCGTGATCAGACGGTATTCGAGGTTGTGGTCGGTACGGCTCAACCAATTGTCCTCGTAGCGCTTCCAGATCCGCTCGCGCTCCTCCGGGTGGACCGCGCGCAGCCAGCAGCCCGGCACCAGCCATTCCTCGGCGGTGTAGCCGGTGAGCTTCTCGATCTGCGGTCCGACATACAGCATGCGGTCGCTGGTCTGGTCGGCTTCCCAGGGGACGGCGCGCAGGGTCTCGGTGATGGCGCGGAAGCGCTCCTCGCTCAGGCGGACATCCTCCGGTAACCGCCGGAAGAGCGCCGTCGCCAGCCTGTGCCACAGGCGGCTCACGTGTTTCCACATCGGGGAATCTCGGGGAGCTGCATTCCGGTCATGGGAGCGGGTCCGGTCCGCCGGATACAATCCGGAAAAGTGAAATGTGGCACCGAGACACTCGCGCGCAAAGCGCTCGTTCAAGCGGCAGCTGCGCGACCGTTCCTCCGGGCCGTCACCCGCAGTAGACATCAATTCCGCCCGTTCTTTCAACGATCTCGTGGCCTGCGTGCCGAGGGTCTCGAGGGCGTTATACTTGCGGTGGCTATATAACGCGCGCCCCGCTGGATGCGGGCCAAGAAACGCAGGCGGAGGCAAGGTCGGTTCAATGTGCCGCGGCCAGATACTCCACCGCCAGCCGCAGCGTCGCGAGCCTGCCGTAATCCTTCTCCGGCACCTGAATGCCGAGCCTGTTGCCGAGCGCGATCAGCAGATTGAGGAAGCTGATCGAATCGATGTCGAGGGCCTCCCGGAGGTCGGCGTCTGGGTCGAGCGCCGCCAGATCCGCTTCCGGCGCGATGTTGCCGATCTCCTCGAGCAGGATGGCCTTGATCTCGTCCCTGGTCACAGCGCCTCCGGTTTCTGCAGGCGGTCGGCGATGGCGCGCAGCAGCAGCGCGCCGCGATGCCCGTCGCTCACCCGATGGTCGGCGCCGAGGGTCAGGCGGCAGATGGTGCGGGGAACGACCTTGCCGTCGACGATGCGCGGCTCCTCCACCGGCGACCCGGCGCCGACGATGGCGACCTGTGGCGGATAGATCACCGGCAGGACCCAATCGGCGCCGCGCTCGCCGAGGCTGGTGAGGGTTGCCGTCGGGTCGGCCATCTCTGAGCTGCGGAAGCGGCCCGCGCGCACGCGATTGACCAAGTCATGCAGGCGCTTCATCGCCTCTGCCAGCGTTAGTTGGTCGGCATCGTGGATGGCCGGTGCGATTAGGCCGCCGCCGCGGAGCGCGATCGCCATGCCGAGATGGACGGATTTGGACGCGACGTAGCCGGCCTTGCCGAAATGGCCGTTGAACTCCGGAAAGCCGGCCAGCGACGCCGCGACCGCCTTCAGCAGCAACGCGCCGAACAGGATGCGGTCCTGCGGCGCGCAATCGGCATTGCGACGCTCGAGCCAGGCGGTCGCATCGGTCACGTCGGCCGCGTGGCTCAGATAGTAATGCGGAATCTCCCGCTTCGATCGCGACATGGCGGCAGCGATCGCGGTGCGCATGCCTTCCGACCCGGCGGGTGCGGGCTTCGCAGGCGCTGCCTTCGGCGCGCCGGCAGCGCGCCAAGCGTTCTCAACGTCGACGAAGACAATGGCACCCTCCGGGCCGCTGCCGGACACACCCGCGAGGTCGATGCCGTGTTCCGTGGCGAACTTCCGCGCGGCAGGCGATGCCTTCAATCCGCTCGCAACCGCAGGCGTGGCGCTTGCGGCTTGCGCAACCGGCGCCAAGGGCGCTGCAGCCGGCGCGACGGGTGGCAGGGCGGGCGGCAGGGCGGGGGGCAGGGTGACGGCTGCCTCCCCCGCGCCGCGGATGGCGGCAAGCGGCGTTCCGACCGGGACCGTCTGGCCGACCAGCACCAGAAGCTGGTCAAGCGTGCCGGTCTCGAAGGCCTCGATCTCGATGGCGCCCTTCTGGGTCTCCACGACGGCGATGATGTCGCCGCTGCTGATCTCCTCGCCGGGCTGCTTCAGCCATTCGACCAGCTTGCCGGCCTCCATGTCGGCGCCGAGCGAGGGCATGCGGAACAGGCCCATCAGCGCCCCAAAGCCGCGCGGGCCGCGGCGACGATGCTGGCCGGCTGCGGCAACGCCGCATCCTCCAGGTGCTTGGGGTAGGGGATCGGCACTTCCGCGGTGCAGACGCGGCCGATGGGCGCATCCAGCGACCAGAAGCATTGCTCGACAATGCGCGCGGAAATCTCCGCCGCCAGGCTGCCGCTGCGCCAGCCTTCGTCGACGATGATTGCGCGCCGGGTGCGGCGCACGGACTCCATGATCGTGGCATCGTCGAGCGGGCGCAGCGAGCGCAGGTCGACCACCTCGGCCTCGATGCCGAGCTTGGCGAGCTCATCGGCGGCGGTCAGGGCCTTCCACAGCGAGCCGCCATAGGTGATGAGCGAGACGTCGCGACCCGGGCGCCGCACGACGGCATGATCCAGATCGACGATGCCCGGCGTGGCGGGAAGGGTGCCCGTCATATTGTAGAGCATGACGTTCTCGAAGATCAGCACCGGGTCGGATTCCTGCAGCGCCGGCCACAGCATGCCGCGCGCATCCTCCAGCGTCGCCGGCGCTACCACGCGGATGCCGGGGATATGGGCGTACCAGTTCTCCAGCGAATGGGAGTGCTGCGCGGCGAGCTGCCTGCCGGCGCCGGTCGCCATGCGGATGACGAGCGGTACAGAGAACTGTCCGCCGGACATGTGGCGCATCGTGGCGGCGGTGTTGAGGATCTGGTCCAGGCAGAGCAGACTGAAATTGACCGTCATCACCTCGACGATCGGCCGCATGCCGCCCATTGCCGCGCCAATCCCGGCGCCGACGAAACCCGCTTCCGACAGCGGCGTATCGCGGATGCGCTCGGGGCCGAACTCGTCCAGCAATCCCTTGCTGACCGCGTAGCAGCCGCCGTAGCGGCCGACATCCTCGCCCATCAGGAAGACGCGCGGGTCGCGCTGCAGGGCCTCGCGGATGGCGGCGCGCACCGCGTCGCGATAGGTCGGCGGAGCCGGATTGGTTTCGGCGTTCATGCGCCCAGCCTCGGCGTGGTGACGTCGCGCAGCAGGTCGCCGACCGGCTCCCAGGTGCCGGCCTCGGCGAAGGCCACCGCCGCGTCGACCTCTGTTGCGGTCTCGCGTTCGAGCTTGGCGATGTCGTCGGCATGCAGCATGGAAGCGCCCAGGGCCCAGCTCTTGAGATGCTCGATCGGGCAGCGCTTCTTCCACGCCTCGATCTCGGCCTTGGGGCGATAGAGCTGGGCGTCGAACATCGAATGGGCGCGGAAGCGATAGGTGCGGCATTCGAGGAACGCCGGACCTTCGCCGGCGCGGATCGCGGCGACGGCGCGCTGTGCCGCTGCCTCCACGGCGATGACGTCCATGCCGTCGACCGCCGCCGCCTTCACGCGATAGCATTCCGCCTTGCGATGAATGTCGGTCTCGGATTCCGAGATCGCCAGCGCGGTGCCCATGGCGTAGAGGTTGTTCTCACAGACGAACAGCACCGGCAGACGCCACAGGGCGGCCAGGTTCATGCTCTCGTGGAACTCGCCCTCGGCGACCGCGCCTTCGCCGAAGAAACAGGCGGTGACGTTGGACTTGCCCTGCATCTTGTCCGCTAGGGCGAGGCCGACGGCCATCGGCAGGCCGCCGCCGACGATGGCGTTGCCGCCATAGAACCGCGTGGCGGCGTCGAAGACGTGCATCGAGCCGCCGCGGCCGCGGCTGCAGCCTTCCTGCTTGCCGTACATCTCCGCCATCAGCGGACCCATGGCGACACCACGGGCCAGCGCCTGGCCGTGCTCGCGATAGGTGGCGACGACGGCATCGTTCGGCTGCAGCGCCGGCATCACGCCGACGGCGACCGCTTCCTCGCCGATATAGAGATGCAGGAATCCGCGGATCTTCTCCTGCGTGTAGAGCTCGGCGCATTTCTCCTCGAAATGCCGGATGCGCAGCATCTGGCGCAGCAGATCGAGCACGTGTGGCCGGGTCAGATGCGTCTTCGCCGTCATTTGGTGTCGCTCTCCAGGGTCGACAGGTCGCCCTCCGGCAGGCCGAGCTCCCGCGCCCGCAGCAGTCGACGCATGATCTTGCCGCTGCGGGTCTTCGGCAAGTTCTCCTTGATCTCGATCTCGCGCGGCGCCACCACCGGGCCCAGCCGCGTCCTGGCATGGCCGAGCAGTTCCTTGCGAAGGGCTTCGCTCGGCGCGTAGCCGGTCTTCAGCACCACGAAGGCCTTGACCACGTCGCCGGCGACCGGGTCGGGGACGCCGATCACCGCCGCCTCGGCCACGGCGGCGTGTTCCATCAGGGCGCTCTCGACCTCGAACGGCCCGATCAGGTGGCCGGCCGACTTGATGACGTCGTCGGAGCGGCCGACGAACCAGAAATAGCCGTCGGCATCGCAGGTGGCGAGATCGCCGGACAGGTACCAGCCATCGGCGAAGCACTTGCGGTAGCGCTCCTCCTCGTCCAGATAGCCGCGGAACATTGACGGCCAGCCCGGTTTGAGGGCGAGTTCGCCCACCGATCCGGACGTGTCGATCTTCTCGACATGGCCGTCCGGGAGGCGGCGCAGGATGGCTGCCTCGACGCCCGGCAGCGGCCGGCCCATCGAGCCGGGCTTGATGTCCATGGCGGCATAATTGGCGATCATGATGCCGCCGGTCTCGGTCTGCCACCAATTGTCATGGAACGGACGGCCGAACGCCTGGACGCTCCAAACCACCGCTTCCGCGTTGAGCGGCTCTCCCACGCTCGCCATGAAACGCAGGCGGGAGAGATCGTAGCCTTGCGCGGGATTGGGCCCGAGCTTCATCAGCATGCGGATCGCCGTGGGCGCGGTATACCAGACGGAGACCCTCTGATCCTGCAGGATGCGGAACCAGCGCTCGGCATCGAACTCCGCCTCGTCGACGATCATCGTCACGCCGTTGGTCAACGGCGCGATGATGCCGTAGGAGGTGCCGGTGACCCAGCCGGGATCGGCGGTGCACCAAAAGACGTCTTCGGGGTGCAGGTCGAGGGCGAACTGGCCGGTGACGTGATGCGCGACCACGGCCTCGTGGACATGAATGGCGCCCTTGGGCTTCCCGGTGGTGCCGCTGGTGAAATGCAGGAGGGCCATGTCGTCGGGCCTGGTCGGCGCGACGGCGAAGTCCGCGCTGCTTTCCGCCAAGGCCTGAGCGAGATCGAGCGATCCGGCCGGCGCCTGCGCCGTGTGCTCGCCGACCAGCAGGACCTGTTGTAGGCCGGGCAGCCGGTCGCGCACGGGGGCGACCTTCTTGCGGTAGAGCGCTTCGGTCGTCACCAGGACGCGACCGTCGCCCTTGGTCATGCGGGTTTCGATCGGTTCCGGCCCGAAGGCGGAGAAGAGGGGCGAAAACACGCAGCCGGCCTTGAGCGTGCCCAGCGCGGCGACATAGAGCGCCGGTTGGCGGCCGAGCAGGGTGAAGACCCGCTCGCCTGGTTTCACGCCGAGCTTCGCCAGGAGATTGGCGAAGCGGCTGGTCTCGTCGTGCAGCCGGGCATAGGTGTAGTCCTCGGTGCGGCCATCCTTGCCGAGCCAGCGCAGGGCCAGCTTGGCGCCCTTGCCGGCGAGCACGTGCCGGTCGACCGCTTCGAAGCCGATGTTCAAGCCGCCGCCCGGCAAGCCGGCGAGTTGCCCGCGCGCGTCCGCCCAGGAAAAGCCGGCCCGGGCGCGCCCATAATCCGGCATCCGGGGGCCAGGGCCGGAAAGCTGTGGCGTCTTAACGATGGTTGCGAAGGGCATCGGCTCTCCCCGAGCGCTGCCGTGGACCCTGGGTGCATTCTGACAGGTGGCCTTGACCCGGGGCAATGATCTGCCCGACGGTGCGGCATTTAGGACGGCTGCGCGGGGGAGGCGGCGATGGCGGCGGAACGGCAGGACGCGTTGACCAGCGAGGCGCTGCGGCTGCACCGGCTCTATCGCGGCAAGATGCAGACGGCCCTGAAATGCCCGATCGGCGGGCCGGCGGATTTCGGCATTTGGTACACACCGGGCGTCGCGGAGCCCTGCCGGGCGATCAAGGCAGACCCGGCGAGCGTCTACGACTACACCAACAAGGGGAATCTGGTTGCCGTGGTATCCGACGGATCGCGGGTGCTTGGCCTGGGCGATATCGGGCCGGAAGCGGGCTTGCCGGTGATGGAAGGCAAGAGCCTGCTGTTCAAGTATCTCGGCGGCGTGGATGCTGTGGCGCTCTGCCTCGCGACCAAAAGCGCGGAGGAACTGGTGCGCGCCGTCGAGTGGCTGGCGCCGTCCTTCGGCGGCATCAACCTGGAAGACATCGCGCAGCCGAAGTGCTTTCGCGTGCTGGAAGCCCTGCGCAGCCGGCTCTCGATCCCCGTCTGGCACGATGATCAGCAGGGAACGGCGACGGTGGTTCTCGCCGGCCTGCTCAACGCCCTGCGCGTGACCAGGCGCGAACTCGGGCAGGCGCGCATCGCGATGATCGGCATCGGCGCGGCCAATGTCGCCAGCTATCGCCTGCTGACCGCCTATGGCGTAAAGCCGGGCGCGATCGTCGCCTGCGACCGCGGCGGCATCCTGCATCCGGGGCGCGGCGATCTCGAGGCCGGCCGGTCGACCTACCCGGAGAAGTGGCGCATCTGCCAGGAATCGAATGCCGAGCGCCGCAGCGGCGGTATCGCCCAGGCGCTGGCCGGGGCGGATGTCTGCCTTGCTTTCTCCACACCGGGCCCCGGCATCATCCGCCCGGAATGGATCGCGAAGATGGCGCCGCGGAGCATCGTCTTCGCCTGCGCCAATCCGGTGCCGGAAGTGTGGCCGCAGGAGGCGCGCGACGCCGGCGCCGCCGTCGTCGCGACCGGGCGTGGGGATTTCCCGAACCAGGTGAACAACTCGCTGGTCTTTCCCGGCATGTTCCGCGGGGTGCTGGACGTGCGCAGCCGGGCCATCACCGACGACATGGCGATCGCGGCGGGGCTGGCACTGGCGGATTACGGCATCGAGCTGGGGTTGCGGCCCGATCGCATCCTGCCGGGAATGGAAGACCCGCAGACGGCGATCCGCGTCGCCGTCGCCGCGGCCATGGCGGCGCAGAAGGGGGGTGTCGCGCAAGTCGCGCGGTCTCGCGATGAGGTCACGGCGATCGCCAGCCGGACGATCCTAGAAATGCGGTCGACGAGCGCCGCCGGGCACGAACGCTGAGACGCCGCCTTGTGATCGGCGAAGGCGGCGGGGACGGGCTGTCAAACGACCCGGAATCCGCTCATGCCTTCGCCTTCGCGAGCATCGCGTGGATGTCCTCATGCGCGATCGGCTTGCGCACGGCACCGATCACGTTGATCCCGCGCAGCTTGCCCATGCGCGCGGCGGCGTCGAGGTCCTGCTGCGGCATGCCGCTGATCATTACCACGGCACCGGGATATTTAAGGCTGGCGAGCACGCTCTGCAGCTCGTAGCCGTCGCGGTCGGGAATGCCGACATCGAGAACCACGATGTCCGGTTCCCATTCCGTGACCACGCGCTCGAAGGCGCTGGTATGCTCAAGCGTCGTCACCTCGCAGAGCAGGTCGATGCCGACGCGTTCGATGGCAGCGACCGCTTCCGGTTCGTCGTCGACGATGAGGATGCGCTTGATCTTGGATGTCATGGCCCAGGGCTCCGTCGCAGCGGGTCCGTCCTGGCGCTATCCCAGGGCAAAGACTCTTAAGAAAAGATTTACCACACCTGGCCGCCGGCGGCTTTATAGCGGCTCGGCGGCCCGTTGCGCCTCATGCGGGTCGATATGGGGGGCGGCCGCATCCGTCGCCTCCTGGACGACGGGGGTGATCCGCTCCCGCCGCAGGGCGGCATCGACGGCGAAATTGATGTCGCTCAGCGTGGGCAGGTAGTAGTCGGTATCGGAAACGAAGCAGCGCAACTCGAAATCCAGCTTCTCCTCGCCGATGGCGCGGAAGATCACGCTGGGGGCGGGGTGCTTCATCACGTGTTCCGCCTCGGCGGCACAATGCAGCAGGATGCGGCGGACGGCCTCGGCGTCGGCACCCGGCGCCACGCTCAGCTTCACGATCACCCGGGCAATACGGTTCTTGTGGGTCCAGTTGATGACCGGGCTGGCGATCAGCGCCGAATTGGGCACGATGACCGAGGCGCGGTCGAAGGTCTCGATCTCGGTCGAGCGGACCGAGATGCTTTTCACGATGCCTTCGGTGGCGCCCACGACGATCCAGTCCCCGGTCTTGATCGGGCGCTCGATCAGCAGCAGCAGGCCGGCGACGAAGTTCTCCACCACCGTGCGCAGCCCGAAACCGATGCCGACCGAGAGGGCGCCGGCGACCAGCGCGATGGAGGAGAAATCGATCCCCAGCACCATGATCGCGATCATCAGCACGATCAGCCCGGCCACATAGCCGACGCCGGTGGAGATCGAGTTCTGCATGCCGAGGTCGAGCTGGGTGTTCGGCATAACCCGCTCGCGCACCCAGCGCTTCACGGCGCCGACCAGCAGGAAACCAACGACGACCGTGACGATCGCCGTGGCGATGTCGATCAGGGACAGGTTGAGATCGCCGAGGCGGATCTGGGTCAGGAACTTGACCGTCCAGGCATTCAGCAAGGTGGGCGACAGGCCGCAGGCGATCAGCACGACATAGGCGACCGGCGGCCATAGCACCACGTCGGCCATCAGGCGCAGCCAGAAGGCGAGGCGCCGGCCGGTCTCCGGCGACAGGCCGGTGGTGCGCGACACGGCATCGTAGAGCCGGCTGCCGGGGGTCATGAAGGCGCGGATGCTTTCGCCGATGATCTCGCGCAGCAGCAGCGCGGCGCCGATCAGGGTCGCCGTCACCGACAGCGAGATCAGCAGGTCCTTGGCCAGCGAGGCATAGCCGAGCAATGCGGCCACCAGGGACGCCAGGATGGCGAGGGCGGCGAGGCTGCGCAGCACCCAGGACAGCCGCGATTTGAAATGGGCGTCGCTGACCCAGTATTTCGCCCGCAGGCCGGGCAGGAAGACGATGACCGCGATCAGGCTGGCGACCAAAGCGAGGATCGAGGCGAAGCTGGCCGAGGGCGCCAGGCTGCGCGGATCGGACACCCCGTTGATGACGACGGACAGGATCAGGAAGCAGAGGGCGCCTGTCACCACGCGGCGGCCGAGCTTGATGGCGGCTTTGGCCGGCACCGGCACCAGCCGCCAGGCCGGATAGTCGGGCGACAGGCAGGCGATGGTGAGGCCCGAGACGATGAAGAACAGGACCAGATAGCCGCCACTCGCCAACACGAAGATCGGGAAGGCGGTGTTCTGGATCTGCTGCGGCAGGGTGATGACGAACAACCCATGCAGCGCGATGATGGCCAGCGCCGGCAGCAGCACGCGCGCGACGGTCCCGGCGATGGCGGCCACGATGCGCCTTGTATAGCTGGGCTCCGCGATCTCGGCGCGCGGCCCCCAGCGCGACAGCACCCAGCGCCGGAGCGGAAAGGCCAGCACCGCGGCGATGGCCAGGATGCCGATGGCGCTTATTATGGTCAGCGTGTCCATCTGCGCGAGCTGCAGGTTGCGCCACCATTGCATCAGGGACTCGTGCAGCGAGCGATAGGTGACGTTCTGGTCGGTGAGGGCGTCCTGCCAGGTGGAGGGCAGGAGCGGCGAGGGGCCGCGCACCGCCAGCCTGCGCTGGGTCAATTGCTGCTCGCGCCGGCCGATCTCGGCTTGCACCGCCTGGGCCCGGGTGATCGCCAGATCGGCGCGGGTGATCCGGCCCTGGAACTTGGTGAGCTCCTCCGACAGCCTGGTGCGGGTGGCGGCGATCTCGGGATCTTCCGGCGGCTGGCCCTCGGCCGGGGGCGCGCCGAGGCTGGCAAGCTGGCCGCGGATCGGCTGCGACTGGTCCTGCTGCGCGCTGCTCAGGGCGCGCGCGTCGACGATGAGCTTGGTCACCGACCGCAGGATCTGGTCGTAGCGGTCCTGCGGCAGGTCAGGATTGTCGGCCAGCTCCTTCTCGATCACGCTGAGATTGGCCTCCCAGGTCTGCAACTGCTCGGCCGGCGAATCCTGTGCCTGCGCCGGCAGCGTGGCGGTCAGGCAGGAAACGGCGAACAGCAGGAAGGCGAGGAGACGGCGCATCAACGGACGATCATGTGTGGAGGGGGCCGGCGCGCCTTGCGGCCGGACGGCATCGACGGCTAGACTACCCGAGGCGCGACCATTGTCCAGGGGCAAATCCCTCTAGATTTCAAGCGGTTGCGTGTCAGCGTTCGGTGGGCGGGAAGGGCAGTTGCGGCGATGGCATCCGAGGCGTTCGAGCCCATCGCGTTCCTGCGCGCCGTCGGTTTGCATCCAGGCGGGGACTTGCGCGCCAAGCCGCTCTCAGGCGGCTACCTCAACGCCGTCTTTCGCCTGCGCGGCGAAGGCCTGGACTGGGTGGTGAAGCGTTTCGCCGTCGACCTGCCGCCGAGCCTTTATCCCAACCTGCCCGAAGCGGAGTATCTCGCCTTGCAGCGGCTGTCGCCACTTCAGGCGGCGCCGCGCCCGGTCGCGTTCTTCCCCGGGGACGCGCCGGTGCTGGTCTACGAGTTCTTTGCCGGCGAGGAATGGAGCGGCGATTTGGCGGCGGTCGCCGACCTGCTGCGGCGCATTCGCCGCGCGGACATTTCCGGCTTCCGCAATGTGCCGATGCAGCCGCGCGACATCCTGGACCAGGCCGAGATCTTCGTCGCTCATTGCAGCGTGGATCTGCGTGACCGGCTGCGGGCGGCCCGTCCGGAGCCGGTCGCGGTCCCGGAGGTCGCGCGCGGCGTCATCCATACCGATCTCGGCCCCGGCAACCTGATTGCCGGTGCGGACGGGTTGATCGCCATCGACTGGCAATGCCCGGCGGCGGGCGACCCGGTGGAAGACCTGGTGGCGTTCCTGTCGCCGGCCTTCCAGATCCTCTATGGCCGGACGCCGCTCAGCGTCGCGGAGGAGCGGGCCCTGCTGGCGCTGTATGGCGACGACACGGTCGTCGCCCGGCTCGGCATCCTGCGCCGGTTCTATGATTGGCGCATGGCCGCCTATTGCGCCATGCGCTCGGAGCAATATGCGGCGACGCGGCCGGAGGCGGCCGCGCGCTATCGCGTGGCGGCGGCCGCGCTGTTCGCCCGTCTGGAGACGAAGGAATGAAACAGGTCGACCTCTTCCTGCAGAGCTATTGCTACAAGCATCACTATCTGCACGCACCGGGCTATGACGTCTTCGCGTTCCTGGAGCGGACGGCGGCGGACGGCTTCACCGGCGTCAGCATCAACCTGAACGGCCCGAACTATCGCCAGCTCTCCGGCACCTCCATCGAGCATCAGAACGCGGTCGCGAAGAAGCTGCGGGAGCTGTCCCTGCGCTGCGACATCGAAACCAGCGGCACCGATCTGCCGCACCTGCAGACCATGATCGAGTTGTGCAAGCGGCTCGGCGCCGAGCAGTTGCGCACTTATATGCGCCACGGCGGGACGGTGGCGGAGACGGTCGCGCGCACCACCGCCGATCTGCGCGTCGCCGCGCCGCATTTCGAACGCGCCGGTCTCAAGCTGCTGCTGGAAAACCACGAGGACTTCACCGGCGCGGAGATGGTGCAGATCCTCTCCGCCGTCGAGCATCCCTCGGTCGGCGGGCTCTATGACTACGGCAATTCCATGATGGTGGGGGAGGAGCCGCTGACCGCGCTCGACGCCATGCTGCCCTATGTCCGCTCGGTGCATCTGAAGGATCATGCCTGCCGCGAGACGCCGGCGGGCGAGAAGCTGATCCTCGGCGTGCCGATCGGCTCCGGCGTGCTGCCGATCGGCGAGGCCACGCGGCGGCTGGTCGATGCCGGGTTGGACCGCATCCTGATGTCCAGCGTCTGGGGCTATCAGGCGCCGGTGCGCGACTGGCGCGCCGACGGCCAATGGGGCAAGGGCGTGTTCCGGCCGGAGCCAGGCCCCTACGATCCGCTGCAGCGGCCGTGGGACGCCGCGGCGCTGGCGGCTGCGGACCCACTGCGCTTGTGCGCGCTGGAAGACAAGGCCGTGCGGCAGGGGCAGGCTTGGTTGCGCGCGGAGCTCAAGCGGCTCGGTATCGCGGTCACGCCCCGCGTCAGCTGAAATCCCCCGCGTCAGCTGAAATCCCGCGCGTCAGCTGAACTCGGCCGTCACCTGGCCGAGGCCGGGGAACTCGGCGACGATCTTGTCGCCGGGGCCGATCGTCGCCGGCGTGATGCAGGTGCCGGTGGTGACGAGGTCTCCGGCCTTGAGCCCGATGCCGCGCTTCGACAGGTTCTCGGCGAGCCAACCCAGCGCCAGGCGCGGGTCGCCCAGCGCATTGGCGCCGCTGCCCTCCGCGACGACCATGCCGTTGCGCAAAACCCGCACCGGCTGCTTCGGCAGGTCGAGGTCGGACCAGTGCGACAGCCGGGGGCCGAGCAGGAACCAGGACGCGAAGCCGTCGTCGGCCACGATCTGCGGCGCGCCGACATGGGCGAAATCCTCGTAACGCGCATCCGGCACCTCGATGGCGAGGTGCAGCGCCTCGGCGGCCTGGCAAACCTCCGCCGTGCCATAGGGTTCCGGCCGCGGCGGCAGGTCGCGGCCCATGCGAAAGGCGAACTCCGCCTCGACCACTTTCATGTGCAGCGGCTTCGCCGGCAGCGAGGCGCCGCTCTTCAGCACGAAATCCGCGAACAAACGGCCGGCCAGCGGCTCGGTCACGCCGATATGCGCCTGGCCCGCCTTGCTGGTGGCGGCGATCTTCCAGCCCGCCACCGGCTGCCTGGCGCAGGCGACCATGGCATCCTGGATCGCGTAGCCTTCGGCCAGCGTGGCGGGGCGCAGATCGGGCGGCAGGGCGTCGATCCGCTCCTGGCGCAGGCGCGTGATCCAGAGCAGTTCGGCGGCGTCGCGGATGGCTTGGCTGTTCATGCTCTCGGCCTGGAGACGTGATGTCGCGCCCAGGCTTAGCAAAGCGCGGCCGGACTGTCACCGTCCGCCATTTCCAAGGCCGGATCATTGTCGCGCGCGGCGTTGCTAGTGGAAATCGCGGCTGCGCAGGCGCATCAGGCGCTGGTCGCCGGTGACGGCGCGCTTGACCTCGTCGGCATTGGCGATGGCGCGGTCCCAGTTGCCATCCTCCTGGCCTAGGTCGTTCAGCAGATGCGAGAGGTCGACGGCCTTCTCCGCGATCACGTGGATCACCAGGCCTTCGCGCTGCAGCTTGCCCTCGATGCCGATCAGCCGGCTGGTCAGGACGACGCGGCGGAACTCCTCGAACACCTTGGGCCAGACCACGATGTTGGCGACGCCGGTCTCGTCCTCCAGGGTCATGAAGATCACGCCGCTGGCGGTGCCGGGGCGCTGGCGCACCAGCACCAGTCCGGCGACGCGCAGGCGGCCGTTGTTCGGCGCGTTGGCCAGGTCGCGGCTCGGCACGACCTTGAGCGGCTGCAGGCGGTGGCGCAGCAGCTTCAGCGGATGGGCGCGCAGCGACAGGCCGAGGGCGGTGTAGTCCTCCACCACATGCTCGCCCAGGCTCATGTCGGGCAGGGGCGCCCCCAGATCCTCGGCGGGGATGTGCGACGGCCAGCCGGGATCGGGTGCCGCGGCAAGGTCGAGATCGAAGAGCGGCAGCTGGCCTTCGCCCAGCGCGTGGATCTGCCACAAGGCGCGCCGGCGATCGAGGCCGAGCGAGCCGAAGGCATCGGCCTTGGCCAGGGTTTCGAGGGCCGCCGGGCCGAGGCCGCTCCGCCGCCACAGTTCATGCAGCGAACGATAGCCGGCGCCGCGCGATTTCAGCAGCAGCGCGACATCCTTCGCCCGGCATCCAGCGATGCCGCGGAAACCGAGGCGCAAGGCGAGCGCGCCGGTCGCGGCCGGCTCCCCCGGCTCCAAGGTATGGTCCCAGTCGCTGGCATTGACATCGACCGGCCGCACCTCGACGCCGTGATCGCGCGCATCGCGCACCAGTTGCGCCGGCGCATAGAAGCCCATCGGCTGCGCATTGAGGATGGCGCAGGCGAAGACCGCCGGATAGCGGCACTTCATCCAGGCGGAGACATAGACCAGCAGCGCGAAGCTGGCGGCATGGCTCTCAGGAAAGCCGTATTCGCCGAAGCCCTCGATCTGGCTGAAGCAGCGCTCGGCGAAATCCTTGTCGTAGCCGCGGCCGGTCATGCCGTCGATGAACTTGGCGCGCAGGGTGTGGATGGTGCCGACCTTGCGGAAGGTCGCCATGGCGCGGCGCAGCTGATCGGATTCCGAAGGTGTGAAGCCGGCCGCCACGATGGCGATGCGCATCGCCTGCTCCTGGAACAGGGGCACGCCATAGGTTTTGTGCAGGACCTCGCGCAGTTCCTCCTTGGGATAGGTCGCCGGCTCCTGGCCCAGGCGGCGGCGCAGATAGGGATGCACCATGTCGCCCTGGATCGGGCCCGGGCGCACGATCGCCACCTCGACCACGAGGTCGTAGAACTCGCGCGGCCGCAGACGCGGCAGCATGGTCATCTGGGCGCGGCTTTCGACCTGGAACACGCCGACGGAATCCGCCTTGCACAGCATGCCGTAGACATCGGGCTGCTCCGGCGGCACCGTGGCCAGCGACCAGGCCTCGCCCTTGTGCTTCTGCAGCAGCTCGAAACCCTTGCGGATGCAGGTCAGCATGCCCAGCGCCAGCACATCGATCTTCAGCATGCGCAGGGTATCGAGGTCGTCCTTGTCCCATTCGATGACCGTGCGGTCCTCCATGGCCGCGTTCTCGATCGGCACGGATTCGCTGAGCTTGCCGCGGGTGATGACGAAGCCGCCCACATGCTGCGACAGGTGGCGGGGAAAGCCGATCAGTTCGCGCGCCAGCGCAAGGGTGTTGCCCAACCGGTGGTCGCGCGGATCGAGCCCGGCCTCGCGGATATGCTCCTGCACGATGTCGTCCTCGCCCCAGCCCCAGATCGCCTTGGACAGGCGGTTGAGCACGTCCTCGCTGAGGCCGAAGACCTTGCCCACCTCGCGCAGCGCGCTTTTCGGGCGATAGCAGATCACCGTCGCCGCCAGGCCGGCGCGGTCGCGGCCGTATTTCCTGTAGATGTACTGGATCACCTCCTCGCGGCGCTCATGCTCGAAATCGACGTCGATGTCCGGCGGCTCGTTGCGCTCGGCGGAAACGAAGCGCTCGAACAGCAGATCGACCTTGGTGGGGTCGACCGCGGTGATGCCGAGGCAATAGCAGACCGCCGAATTCGCCGCCGAGCCGCGCCCCTGGCACAGGATGTTCTGGCTCTCGGCATAGCGCACGATGTCCTGCACGGTCAGGAAATAGGGCGCGTAGTTGAGGCTGGCGATCAGCTTCAGTTCCTGCTGCAGCGTGTCGCGCACCTTGGCCGGCACGCCGTCAGGGTAGCGGCGCGTGGCGCCGAGCCAGGTCAGGCGCTCCAGCTCCTGCTGCGGGGTCGAGCCTTCCGGCACCGGCTCGCTGGGATAGTCGTAGCGCAGTTCGGCGAGCGAGAAGCGGCATTCGTCGGCCAGGCGCGACGCATTCTCCAGCGCCTCCGGCCAGCGCTTGAACAGCCGGCGCATTTCGTCCGGCGATTTCAGGTGCCGCTCGGCATTGGCGAGCAGGCGGAAGCCGGCCTCCTCGATGGTGACATGCTCGCGGATGCAGGTCATCACGTCCTGCAGCGGCCGCCGCTTCGGGGCATGATAGAGCACGTCGTTGGTGGCGATCAGCGGCAGGTGGTGCTGCGCCGCCAGTTCCGCCAGCAGGCGGATCCGTTTCACATCGTCGCCGCGATAGAGATGGCTGGCGGCCAGATGCGCGTGCCGGCCGACATCGCCGCGAAAGCGGCTCAGGAAGGCGGCAAAGTCTTCATCCAGCTGTTCCGGCGCCACGGCCACCAGATGCTGGCCCAGGCGATGATCCTGCACGTCCTGGTAGGAGAGCAGGCATTGGCCTTTCTCCGCGCGCCGCTTGCCGAGCGTGAGCAGGGTGCAGAGCCGGCCATAGGCGGCGCGGTCCTGCGGATAGCAGAGCAGGCTGGGCGCGTCCCGCAGGTCGAGCCGGCAGCCGACGACGAGGCGGATGCCGCCTTTGTTGCAGCCGTCAAAGGCGCGAACGATGCCGGCCAGCGTGTTGCGGTCGGCGATGCCGATCGCCTCATAGCCCAGCCCGGCCGCGCGCAAGGCCAGTTCCTCCGCATGCGAAGCGCCCTGCAGGAAGGAGAAGTTGGTGGCGGCCTGCAACTCGACGGGTGGAAGAGACAAAGTCTGCTCCAGAACTTAGTCGTCATCACCGGGCTTGACCCGGTGATCCAAGTTTCTTGATGCCGGCGCGGAAAGCACTTGGATTGCCGGGTCAAGCCCGGCAATGACGATGGAGTATTTTCCCGCCATCATCCGAACATCCCATGCAGGTACCAGCGCGGCGCCGGGTCGGCCTGGTAGAGGCCGGCGCGGTAGAGCCAGTAGCGGCGTCCCTCGGCATCCTCGACGCGGTAATAGTCGCGGATCTCCGCATCCTCCGCGCCGGGCAGCCACCATTCGGGCGCGATGCGCTCCGGTCCTTCCGCCGCGCGCACGCGATGCAGGACATGGCGCCAGCGGAACTGCACCGGCGGATCGTCGGGCACCGGCGCCACCGCCTCGATCGGCTCGGGATGCGGCAGCAGGCGGACCGGGCGCTGCGCGGCCTTCGGCCAGTGCAGGCGCGGGCTTTCCGCCAACGCCGGCAGGCGCCGCACGGCGCGTTCCGGGATATGGCTTTCGCGCGTCTCGACCCGGTGCACCGCCGCTTCGCCCAGCCGGTTGCTGAGCCGGTCGATCAGCGGCGCCAGATCCTGCGACGCGGCTTCCGCCGCATCGAGATCGCCTTGTTGCGGACGCAGCCGCTCGACCTCGCCGGCGGCAAGTCGCATCGCCTCGAAGCCTTCCTCCGGGGCGAGCGCGTCCAGCTTGTCCTCGAACAACCGGAACAGATGGGCGGGATCGAGGCTCGCCCGCGCGGTGCCGACGAACAGGCGCTGAGTCTCGCCATCCAGGCGATAGCAGGCGAGCTCCAGCTTGCGCGGGCCGCTTTCATGCGGGCGCAGGGCCTCGGTCAGGCGCTGCAGCAGCAGGAGGAGGGCGCGGTCGATGCCGGCGCGTTGCGAGACCGGCTCGGCGAAATCCAGGCGCACATAGCATTGCGGCGGCGGCAGGAGCGGGGAGAGCGCCTCGTCGCGCCGGCCCAGCGCCTGGTCCAGCCGGTCGATCAGCAACGCACCGAAACGCCGCGCCAAGGCGGCGCGCGGCAGGGCGCAGAGATCGGCGATGCGATGAAGGCCCAGGCGCTTCAGCTGCGCGCACAGATCCTCCGGCAATCGCAAGGCGGCCGGCGGCAATTGCTCGATCGCGGGGCGCAGGTTGCCCTGCGGCGCGATCAGGTGATCTCCCGTGCCGTAATGGGCCAAGGCCCAGGCGGCGCCGATCGTGTCGGCGATGGCGGCGCGGTGATGGATGCCGAAGGCGCGCAGATGGCGGTCGAGATCGGCCAGCATCCTCGCCTCGCTGCCCCAGAGATGCGCGCAGCCGGCGATGTCGAGCAGCAGGCCGTCCGCGCCTTCCGGCGCCACCAGCGGGGAGAAGCGCGTCGCCCAATCGGCCAGGCGGCGCAGATCAACGGCGTCCGCCGCCGGGTCGTGCGGCTCGACGGCAAGCTGCGGCAGCCAGGCCCGCGCATCGGCCACCGCCATGCCCGGCTTCACGCCGAGCCTAGCGGCCTGCGGATCGACGGCCTGGATCTCCTGCCGGTTGCCGGTTTGCGCCGCCAAGACCAAGGGCTGCGCCAGCGGCGCCGTCGCGCCGGGCGAGGGGGATGAGCGCGGCGTTGGACTCCGTCGCCGCAAGCGCCGCCGGTGTTGGTCGGTCGGCCAATGCGTCAGCCACAGCGAGAGGAAACGCCGCGATCCGCTGTTGGTCATCATGGCCCATCTCCATCACCCAGGATGCCGGTTGTCCGTTGCGGCATCGCCACAGATCCACGCGCCGGAACAGCGGCCCCAGTTCCGACCTGATCGCGCGCGCTTCCTGCGCCACATTGGAGACGCGCCAGCGCGTTGCCGCCGCGATCGGCTGCGCCCGGTGCCGCGCGGCCAGTTCCCCGTTGCGCCAGCGCCGCAGCAGGAAGCAGGGAATGCCGGCCTGCTCTGCCGCGAGCTGCAGACGGCGCGTGGCCGTCAACGTCACCGCGCCGATCTCGCCCAGAACGGCGCCCAGCGCCTTGCTGCGCAAAGCCTCCTCCAGCGCCCAGCAGACCTCGGCATCGCGCCGGGCCGCGACCAGGATCAGCCGCCGCAGATCGAGGCCGAGCGCCGCAAGGCCGGGGGCGTAGAGGTCCGCATCCTGGGTCACCCAGAGGATCCAGCCTTTTCCGGAATTGGCCCCGAGACCCTGCGCCAGGAAGGCGGCCCCGGCCGCGCCCTGTTCCTCGTCCACGCCAAGGCCCGCCACCTCATGCACGGCGCCGGCCGGAACGCCCGCCATCCGCAGCGTGGCATCAATGACCGGCACGCCGACGGACAACAGGGCTGCATCGTCCGGCGCTTCCGGTCGCACGGCCGAAATGGCCGCGATACGCCGCTTCAGCTGGGCAAGGTCAAGTCGCGCGGTCATCGGGACACATCAGGAGAACAGATATGTTCTCTTTTTGTTCCGTTTGCCTATTCCTGTCAACGGGATCGATTTCCTTCCCGGAGATCGATAAAAACCTTTTAAAATCAAATGGAAAAAGGAAACCCATTCAGCTTGCGTTCAGCTTACAAGTGGTCCACTGACTCAACATCAGCTGTTCTGCAGAAAGGACCACCGCCATGTCCCGCCTTTCCTTGCGCCCCTTCATCCTCGCCACCCTGATCGGGTCACTCGCGCCGCTCCCGCTGGCCATGCTCGAGCTCGAGCAGGCGGCCTACGCCAAGGGCAATGGCGGCGGCAATGGCGGCGCCCATGGCGGTGGCAATGGCGGCGGTCATGGCAACGGGGGCAGCCACGGAAATGGCAATGCCGGCGGTGGCAATGGCGCAGGGGCCCAAGCGAGCAACGCCGATGCGACGACCGCCCCGACGGACGTGAAGGCCCACAAGCCGACCAAGACGGAGCTTGCCGATGATCCATCCCTGTCGCCCGATGCCCTGGGCAAGCTGAACGGCGTGCTGCACGCATCGCCCCAGGCGATCGCCAATGCCAGCCCCAACTCGCCGCTCGGCATGGCCCGGGAACTCGCCGAAGCCCTGGGCGGATTCCTCGACCCGGAAGCCGCGCCGGGTGAGGACCCTGAAGCTGATCCGATCACGGTCGCGGATCTCGGTGCCCTCATGGCCGGAATGACCAACAAGCCGGTCACCGCGGCACAGGTGGAGGCCGTGGTCGACCGCCTGGCCGAGGACGATCCGGAAAATCCCGCCCTGCACGACCTGGACCCGGCGCTGGCGCAGGAAATCGCCGACGAAGCGAACAAGATCAAAGGTTATGACACTGCGGCCAGCGACGATGACGGAACCGGGCAGACCGACGACGTCATCAACTAGATCGTGGCATCCATTGAAATGAAACCGGGGCGCGGGAGGAAACTTCCGCGCCCCAAATTTCCAGGATCAGACGGCTAGCGCGCTTCGCCAGGCCGCGCGCGGCGCAGCAGGAAGGCCGGCGTGTGGTCGCCGAAGGCGACGCCGGGAATGGCGCTGTCGTGCTCGTGGTGCACGTGGCCGCCGCCATGCTTCTGCGGCCGTGGCGCCGGCACCTCGGCGCCACGCTGCTCGCGTTCGCCGTGGTCGCGCCCGCCCTGATCACGACCGGCGGCGCGGCGCTGATGCCGGTTCGGATGCGGCGCCTGCTCCGGCTGGGGCAGGGCGACGCTCGCCTCCAGCACCGCATGCCGGGTGATCTCCTGCTCCGGATGCGGAATGACCGCATCGATGACTTCCTCGGTCTTGCGTTCGCGCTTCTCGCGCTGCTGCTGGCCCCGGTCGTGACGGCTCGGCCGGCCACCGCGATCCCGCCCGCCGCGGTCCCGGCCGCCGCGCTCCTTGCCTTCGCTGAAGGCGGCGGTATCCAGCCCTTCGATCTCGATGCGCGGGATCGTGGTGCCCAACAGCTTCTCGATCGAGGCCAGGTATTTCCCGTCGGCTGGCGCCGCCAGGGTATAGGCATGACCCTCGCGGCCCGCGCGGCCGGTGCGACCGATGCGGTGCACGTAATCCTCGGAATGCATGGGCACGTCGAAATTGAAGACGTGGCTGAGCCCCTTGATGTCGATGCCGCGCGCGGCGACGTCGCTGCACACCATCAGGCGGACTTCGCCCTTCTTGAACTTGTCGAGCGTCTCGGTGCGCGCCGGCTGCGACATGTCGCCATGCAGGCGCACGGCGTCGAAGCCGTGCTTGGTGAGCGACTTGTAGAGGATCTCGACGTCGCGCTTGCGGTTGCAGAAGATCAGCGCGTTGGTGACGTTCTCGGCGCGCAGCAGACGCCGCAGCGCCTCGCGCTTTTCCTCCGTCTGCACCACCGCCAGGCCCTGGATCACGGTGGCCGCGGCGGTGGCCGGCGGCGCGACGGTGATCTCCTTCGGGTTCATCAGGAAGGCGTCGGCGAGCTTGCGGATCTCCGGCGCCATGGTGGCGGAGAAGAACAGCGTCTGGCGCAGCTTCGGCAGCAGGCCGACGATGCGCTCGACGTCCGGGATGAAGCCCATGTCCAGCATGCGGTCGGCTTCGTCGATGACCAGGATCTTGACGTCGTTCATCAGGATCTTGCCGCGCTCGAACAAATCGAGCAGGCGGCCCGGCGTGGCGATCAGCACGTCGACGCCGCGGTCCAGCTTCTTTTCCTGGTCGACGAAGCTCTCGCCGCCGATCAGCAGGGCGTAGTTCAGGCTGCAGTACTTGCCGTATTTCTCGAAGTTGTCGGCCACCTGGGCGGCCAGCTCCCGAGTCGGCTCCAGGATCAGCGAGCGCGGCATGCGCGCCTTGGCGCGGCCGCTGCTCAGGATCTCGATCATCGGCAGGGTGAAGCCGGCGGTCTTGCCGGTGCCGGTCTGGGCGCAGCCCAACACGTCGCGGCCCATCAAGACCACGGGAATTGCTTGCGCTTGAATGGGGGTGGGCTGCTGATAGCCGACTTCGGCAATCGCCTTGAGGATTTCGGGGTTAAGCCCCAGCTCGTCAAACGTCATTATCTCATGATGCGGGCATCGATCAGTTTCGCCGGTCGGCGATCAAGAGGCAGGGGGCCCGGAACCGCTGCCAAAAGGTCGCGCGCACTATAGGGCCGGGGGCCGCTTTGTCAATTCAACGGCCCGCGATTTGCCCTATGTTTGCCCTGAAATGAAGGGCCTAACTGCCGATTTAGCCCCCCTGCGGTTTAGGAACCCCTAACGCGCCGACTCGGGAAAGGTTACGGACGCCATGCTGCTGCAAAGGGAAAATGCACAGGTCCTGATGGTCGACGTGCAGGAACGCCTGCTGCCGGCGATGGCCGAGGGGGCGGCGGTGACCGCCAACGGCATCCGCCTGCTCGAGGCCGCCCGCATCCTGGCGGTGCCGGTCCTGGTCTCGGAACAGTATCCGCAGGGCCTGGGCCGCACGGTCCCGGACCTGGCCCGGCACGCCCCGGCCAATGCCGTCCATGAGAAGATCGAATTCTCCTGCTACGCCAATCCCGCCTTGCGCCAGGCACTGTCCGGCGCCGGCCGGCAGACCATCCTGTTCGGCATCGAGGCGCATGTCTGCGTGCTGCAGACCGCCCTGGAAATGGCGGCGGCGGGGCGCGACGTCACCGTGGTGGCGGATGCCGTCAGCTCCCGCGCCGAAACCAGCAAGGCCATCGCGCTGCAGCGGCTGCAGGCGGCGGGCGTCCGGCTGGCGACCACCGAAATGGTGCTGTTCGAATGGCTGCGCCAAGCCGGAACGCCGGAATTCAAGGCGGTCAGCCGGTTGATCCGCTGACCGGCCTCAACATCCCGGAATGATGCAATTGTCGCGGTCGTTGCGGTCGTCGTTGCTCGGCCGCGGGAACAGCCGTACCACCGCGTTGCGGAGGAACTGGCGGAAGCGCGGATCCGCCGGGCCGGCGATGTCCGAGACCGAGCCGCTGAGATAGGTCAGGGCAGGGCCGCTGCCCGGGCACAGGGCCGCCACGATCCAGACGTCGCCGCCATTGGGGGCGCTTTGCGCGCCGGAGGCCTGGCAGGCGATGTTCTGCCCGGTCACCCGCGTGCCGTTGAAGGCGATGTGCACGCGATAGGGGCTGGAATCGCTCTCGACGACGCCCGGCGGCTGGACCGCATCGGAAACCAGCTGGTTGAAAGCCGCCTGCTCCATGCCGAACAGGCTTCCCGACACGTCCAGTTTCATCGCCTTGGTGTAGGGGACGAACTGGTATTGCTGCGCCGGATAGCTGGAATCGACGCCGACGCGATCAATGCGGCCGGGCGTGCAGGCCGCGACCACGGCGCCGAGCAGAAAGATCGCTAGAGTTCTGGACATCTCGATCTCCTCGGGGAATCAGTTACGTCTAAATTGACGGCCAAACGGCCCTCGCCACACATCACGATTTCGCGAGATATGACGGTACATCTGGTCAAACTTTGCGTCGGTGTCAGTGACGTAGCTCACTTGGTCAAGGAGCGCGAGCGTATTGCCAAGAAGGCGGAACGTCGCAACAAGCCGGTCGAGGACAGCCATTGGACCCGCATGTTCCCGAAACGCGCCGAAGAGGTGCTCGACGGCGGCTCGCTCTACTGGGTCATCAAGGGCGTCATCCGCGTCCGGCACCGGATATTGCGCCTGGACGAGGTGACGGACGCAGACGGCCAGGCCTATTGCGCCATCGTCTATGATCCGACCGTCATCCTGGTCGAGCCGCGTCCGCGCCGCGCCTTCCAGGGCTGGCGCTATCTCGAGGCCGAGGATGCGCCGCCCGATCTGCGCAACCAGCGCCAGGCGATGAGCAGCGCCCTGTCGGAAGGCGAGATGCCGCCGAAGATGCTGGCGGAGCTGCGCGAGCTCGGCCTGTTCTAGCCGGCGAGCCCGCTGACCTGGGCCAGATAGCCCAAGGCGGCGGCGGCGAGCAGCACCTTCACCAGGCCGATGCGCAAGCCGATCAGCGCCACGCCCGCCAGCAGCGACAGCGCAATGGCGGCAGCCTGCGCGCTGCGCCACAAGGGCCAGGTGAACTCGACCCACCCGATGCTGGCCGTTTGCAGCTGCGCGAACAGCACGTGCAGCGCGAACCACAGCGCCAGATTGGCGATCACGCCGACCACCGCCGCGGTCACCATCGCCAGCATGGCCGAGAGCAGGCGGTTCCGGCGCAGGCGCTCGACATAGGGCGCGCCGAGAAAGATCCAGATGAAGCTCGGCGCGAAGGTGACCCAGGTGACGAAGCCGGCGCCGAGCAGTCCGGCCAGCATCGCCGGCAGGATGCCCGGTTGCTGATGCGCCGAATAGAACCCGACGAAGCTGAGCACCAGGATCAGCGGCCCGGGCGTGGTTTCGGCCAGGGCCAGTCCGTCGATCATGTTGCCGGTGGAGAGCCAGCCGTAATGCTCGACCGCCTGCTGCGCCACATAGGTGAGCACCGCATAGGCGCCGCCGAACGTGACCACCGCCATCTTGGCGAAGAACCAGCCGAGTTGCGTGAACAAATGCGTCTCGCCCAGGAGCATTGCGCACAGCACGATCGGACCCAGCCACAAGGCCCCGCCGACGAGCGTCACGCGCCAGCGGCTCGGCGCCTGCATGGTGATGATGCGATCCTCGGCTTCGGCGCCAGCCTGCGCGGTGTTGTCGCTGCCCCTGCGCCATGCCGCGACCAGGCCGATCCCCGCGGCGGCCAGGATGACGATGGGGAAGGGTATGTGCAGCGCAAAGAGCGCGAGGAAGCCGAGCGCCGCGACGATCCAGTCGATGCGGCGTTTCAGGGCCCGCCTGGCGACGCGCCAAAGCGCCTCGGCCACCAGGGCGATGACCGCGCATTTGAGGCCGAAGAATATCCCGGCCAGCCACGGCAGATGACCGAAGGCCGCATAGGCGGCGCTGAGCGCGAGGATGACGCAGAAGCCGGGCAGGATGAACAGGATGCCGGCGACGAGCCCGCCGCGCACGCCGTGCAGCAGCCAGCCGAGATAGGTGGCGAGCTGCTGCGCCTCAGGCCCCGGCAGCAGCATGCAGAAATTGAGCGCATGCAGGAACTGCGCCTCCGACACCCATTTCTTGCCGTCGACCACCAGGCGATGCAGCAGCGCGATCTGCCCGGCCGGCCCGCCGAAGCCGAGGCAACCGACCTTGAACCACAGGCGGGTCGCCTCGGCGAAGCTTGGATGCTCGGCGTCTATCATGCCGGAGCTCCCGCAGCCGCGTCGCGCGGCGGCCAGGCATGGGTTTCGGCACGGAGATCGCGCTGCCAGCGATAGAGCGCGTCGTAGAGCGTCATGCCGGCTTGCAGCAGCGCATTGTCGTCCTCGATCAGGTCGCCGAGACCGAGCGAGATGGCGTAGAGGCCGGCCGATTGCGCCGTCAGCTCCAGGGTCGATGTATCGGCGCCACGGATGATGTCGGCCACCCGCACCAAGGCCGGATCGCGCAAGGCAAAATCGTCAAGCATGGAATCGAAGCTACAACGCGGACCGCGATGCGAGAAGCGGACGCCGGGAATGTCGAACGGAATGGCATCGAGCCTTTTGGCCGCGGCAAGAACATCGTCCGCCGGGACATAGTGGAACGTGGCGCGCGGATCAATGAAGCGCCTGATTATCCAGGGGCAGGCGATGCGGTCGATCTTCGGCCGCGCGCGGGTCACCCAGCGCGTGGCCCGGCTGCCGTCATAGAATTCGGTCTTCCGCAACGATGGCAATCCGGCCTCCAGCCAACCCTCGATCCCATCGACCAGGTGGCGTGCGGCGTAGCCCCGTTCCCGCAGGAAGGCCGCCGCGTTCTGGCCGACTTCGCGACCATGGACGCAGACCGTGACAACTTGTCGAGCGCGGGCGAGTGCGGCGTGCCAGTGCTCGATCGCCTCCGGCCGTCGGTGCAAGGCGCCGCAGATCAGGTCGGACGATTTCTGGAAGGCCGCTTCCCGGCGCACGTCGATGACGAGCGGATGGTCGGCGGTCCCCAGGGTGCGCGCCAGCGCGGCAGCCGAGATGCTCAAGGAATGGTCGGAGGAGGGGTGATTGGGTGCCATGGCATTGCTCTCCCTGACGCCTTTGGGCGTCCCAGGTGGAGCAGAGCTTGGATGCCAGGCTTGGTATCTAGAAACCGCGCATCTTGGGGTAGCCGGGGGTCTGCGATGCCCCGACAAAGCCAATTTTCGGCTTGCGCCGCGGGGGCGTCAAGGCGGTGTCTGTGGCCGTTTTTTGCCGGGAGAGTCCGGGGCTTGGCGGGGGTGGTCTGTGGATAAGATTGTTGCGCTTTTTTCTTTACACTTCCCCCCGACTCCAGTAGAAACCGCGCCGTCGAACGGGGCCGCTGGTTCTTGGTCGGCTCTGGAAACGGTGGGCCTTCGGGACATCGGATCTGAAGGGTGACGCGTCCTTTGGGCGCTTGAATCACCTACTTGGCATCGCTATATTGTGCGTTTGTCTCCGGCCGAATCGGGCCTGAGCGTCGTGCGTGCGGCGCCACTGCTATTTGACAAGTTCATTGTATGAGAAGGGATTCGCGGGCGGCGGTGTCTGGGTAGGTATCCGGGCTTTTGCCGTGACCGTTGGATCTTGGATCTGGGTGTTGCTGGTGCCTGGTGCG
>JBDHTX010000020.1:0-78991 GCA_039808885.1 Dongiaceae bacterium
GCTTAAGCACTTCAGGCGCGTCGCAACCCGCTTCGACAAGCTCGCCAGGAACTTTCTCGCCGCCGTCGCCCTTGCCTCAACCCGCCTCTGGACCCGAACTTATGAGTCCACTACCTAGCGCGCGGCCGCCCTTTCAGGTCTCAGCCAGCCGTCTTGCCGTCAGGTCGAGCGGGCAAACGCCGAGCCGCCGGCCTCGCCCAGGCCCGACTTGGTCTCGAGCTTGGTCTCGCCGAGCTTGCCGTCGCCGAGCTTGAGGTCCCCCGGCTTCGTCTCGGCCGGCTTGCCGGTCGAAGCGCCGAGTGACGCTCCGCCGTCGAGCCGCCGGCACATGCCTTCGAGCGAGGCGCCCTGCTCCATGGCCAGGGTCTTGTGCAGCACGTCGCCGGTGACCTTGGCGGTCTTTTCCAGCACCACGGAATCGGCCTTGATCTGCCCGTTCACCACGCCGCAGACCCGCACGGTCTCGGCCTGCAATCCGCCCTGCACCGTGGCGCCTTCGCCGATCACGATATTGCGGCTCTGGATATCGCCTTCGACCCAACCGTCGACCTGCACGTCGCCGCTGCAGATCAGGTCGCCATTGATGCGCAGATCCGCGCTGATGATCGAAGGAACCGAGCTCTTCAGGTTGGAACGGGACGGCTCGCTGCCGCCGCTGCTTGACTGGCTTGGTTTACTAGCCTTTGAAAACATATCGGCCCGCCTTCAAGAACCCCATCGGGTCGAGGGGTTTGCCGGCGTATCGTACCTCGAAATGGACATGCGGTCCAGAACTGCGGCCGGAGCTGCCGAGTTTGCCGACAACTTGCCGATAATCCACGGCATCCCCGACCTTCACGTCGATCGAATAGAGATGCGCGTAGCGGGTGGTGATGCCGAGCCCGTGGTCGATCTCCACCACCCGGCCATAGCCGCCCTTCCACCCGGCAAAAATTACCGTGCCCGGCGCCGTCGCCAGTACTTCTGAACGCAGCTTGCCGACCATGTCGATGCCCTCATGGATCGCGCGTTCACCGTTGAACGGATCCATGCGGGCGCCGAAGGCGCTGGAGATGTAGTAGCTGTCGATCGGCGCCGTCAGCGGCAGCGAGCGCAGGATGAGCTGAAGCCGCTCCCAGCGCTCCACCTCGTCGCCCAGCGTCTCGACGCTGGCCATCAGCTTCTGGCCGCCGGAATTGTCGGCGGCTTCGGCCCCCGCGACATCGGGGATATAGGGACCGCCCTGGCCCGGCATCTGCGCCGCGGCATCGGCCAGCAGCTTCTCGACGTCGAGCCCGGTCATCTCGACCGTCTTTTCCATCAGGTCGACGTTGTCGCGCGCGCGCTCGGCCAGATCGGAGACGAAATTGGCCTGGCTCTCCTGCAGCGAGACCAGCTGCGTCTTCAGATCGCCGATGGTGCCGGAGAGGTTGGCGCGGTCGCTCTGCAGGCGGTTGCGCTGCTCGACAGCCGCGGTCAGGGCGGCGGTCAGCTGGCGCGCCTGCAGGGCGATGTCGTCGGCGTGGCGGTTGGTCTTCTCGAGTTCGTTCTCCAGCGCCGCGACCTTCGTGTTCAGCGCGTTGATGCGGCCTTCCGAGCTGGCGCCGCGCTCGGTGGCATCGGCCAGCTCGCGCTGCAACGCGTCGCCGCGGTTGCTGAGCAGGCGCGACTTGCTGATCTCCTCGGCCAGCTGCGCCGCCTTGGCCTGGCGCGCCTCGATCGCCGCGTCGCGCTCGAATTCCACCTGCTGCAATTCGCGCTTCACGTTGGAAAGCTCGGCCACCAGCGACTTGTTGCGCTCCGACACGGTGCGCAGGTCGGTCTCGAAGGCCGACAGGCGGTCGCGCAGCGCGTCCTTCAGCACCGCATCGCCGCGGCCGGCGATGCTTGCCAGCATTTCCGTCTGATCGGAAACCGACGCCGGCGCGGTGGAGCCCGGCTCCCGGCGCGCGGCCAGCGCTGCGACTTCCGCATCGGCGGCGGCGATGGTGTCGCCGGCGCGCGCCACGTAGTCGCCGAACGCGGTCAGCAATTCGTTGTAGGCGGATTCGGCCTGGCGCACCGCGATGTCGCGGGAATACTGGTTGAGCTGCTCGACGGCCAGGTTGATCGAGGCGCCGAGCGCGCCGAACACCACGCCGCCGATCACGGTGGCGGCGATCAACTGCGCGCGCGTGGAGAGGCAGATGAACTGGATGCGACCGCTGGTGCGGACGATGATCTCGCGCGGAGCGAACCATCGCCGGACGAATTCAGCAATCTTCATCTTCAGATCATTCATCGCTGCCAAACCCCCAAACAGGATGAAGCATTGAACAAAAGACTCCGCCGCAGCCCTGGGGTCCCTCAACCCACGGGCAGCGGAGCTGCGAACATTAAAAATCAGGTGCGACCAACCACCCCTGTCGCGACGGAGTTAAGGATTTCTTAACCAATCCCCGTGCGCTTCGTTAGGCTGGCACCTTATGCAGCCGGTTTCGGCTCCGCAAGTCCAAAGAATCGTCGTCAAATTCTTGTAGCATTCCATCGAGTTACGCATATCCGAGGGACTCGGAACCTGGCTATGCCGATCAGCGTGTTTTGCGAAAATTCCGATCGACGTAGGCGAGCACGGCGGCGACGCTCTGCTCGACGGAAAGCGAATCCGTCTCGATGGTGAGTTCGGCCGCTTCGGGCGCTTCGTACGGCGCGGTGACGCCGGTGAACTCGGCGATCTCGCCGCTGCGCGCGCGCCGATAGAGACCCTTCGGGTCGCGCTTCTCGCAGGTCTCCAGGCTCGCCTTGATGTGGATCTCGTGGAAGCCGTCGCCCGCCGCCGCGCGGGCGCGCTGGCGGTCCGAGCGATAGGGCGAGATGAAGGCGGTGACCACGATCTGGCCGCTATCGGCGAAGAGCGCGGCGACCTCGCCCACGCGGCGGATGTTCTCCGCGCGGTCCTCGGGCGAGAAGCCGAGATTGGCGTTGAGGCCGTGGCGCACATTGTCGCCGTCCAGCACGTAGACCTGGTAGCCGCGGCGGAACAGCTCCTGCTCCACCGCCATGGCGATGGTGGACTTGCCGGCGCCCGACAGCCCGGTGAACCACAGCACGCCGCCCTTGTGGCCGTGGCGCTGCGCACGCTGCTCAGCGCTGATGCGATGGGCGACGGTGGTGATGTTGGTCGACTTCACCGTCACGAGTTGGCGCTGATCCGGATAGTCGCGCATGCTGACGGTGCCGCCGGCCAGGATGTTGGCGCCGTCGGTCAGCACGAAGCGGCCGGTCTTGGGGTTCTGCGTCGCCTCGTCCAGCGCCAGCATGGCGTAGGAGCGCAGCACCACGTCGGCGATCTCGTTGCGCTCGACCTTCTCCGCCGGGCGCTGGGTCAGCGCGTCGGGATCGTGCACCGCCTCGATCCGCTCGACGATCACCTGAACCTCGCGGGTCTGCAGCCGCAGGCGATAGGCGGCGCCGGGCACCAGCGGCGCGCGGCCGAGCCAGAAGATGCGGCCGCGGAAGACGTTGGTCTCGATCGGCGGGGTGTCCTCGTGGCTGGCGAACTCGCCGCGCTCGAGGAACAGCTGCTCGTCGATGGTGATGCCGATGGATTCGCCGGGACCGACCTCGTCCGGCGTCGCCGCGTGCCAGGCCTCGATGCTTTTCACCCGCGCCGTCTTGTTGGAGGGCGAGAACAGCAGCCGGTCGCCGACGCGCAGCCGGCCGCTGACGACGCGCCCGGCCAGGATGCGGCGATCGTCGAACTTGTAGACGTCCTGGATCGGCAGGCGCAGCGGCAGATGCGCCAGCTCGCCCTGGCCGTGGAAGCTGTCCAGCGCGGAAACCAACGTGGCGCCGCGATACCACGGCATGCGCTCCGAGCGGTGCATGATGTTGTCGCCGTCGCGCGCCACCGCCGGGATGACGAAGCTGGGCGAGATGCCGATCTCGCCGAGATAACGGACATACTCGGTCTTGATCGCCTCGAAGCGGCCCTCGGCGCAGCCGACCAGGTCCATCTTGTTGACGATCACGATGATCTGGCGGATGCCGAGCAGGTTCAGCAGGAAGGCATGGGTGCGCGATTGCTGCTGGATGCCCTGGCCGGCGGCGATCAGCATGATCGCGGCATCGGCCGCCGCCGCGCCGGTGATCATGTTCTTGATGAACTCGCGGTGGCCGGGCGCGTCGATGATGGTGTAGCCGCGCTTCGGCGTCCGGAACCATATCTGCGCCGTGTCGATGGTGATGCCCTGGTCGCGCTCCGACTGGAACGCGTCCATCAGGAACGCCCATTCGAACGGCATGCCGCGCCGCGCGCACATCGCCTGGATCTGCTCCAGCTTGCCCTCGGGGAGCGAGCCGGTGTCGTGGAACAGGCGGCCGACCAGGGTCGACTTGCCGTGGTCGACATGGCCGACGATGACGATGCGCATCAGATCGGTTTCGGTGCTCATCGCCGGCTCACATATAGCCCGTGGCGCGCAGGCGCTCGAAGGCGTCCTCGGTCTCGCGGTCCATGGCGCGGCCGGCGCGTTCGGGGGCCCGCGTCGTCTCCAGCTCGGCGATGATCTCCTCGACCGTGTTGGCGTTGCTTTCGACCGGGAAGGTGATGTCCTGGTCGCCCAGCGACCGGTAGCGCTTGCCGTCCCTGGCGAAATAGAGCTCGACCACCGGAATGCCCTCGCGCGCGATGTAGCGCCAGATGTCGATCTCGGTCCAATGCAGCAGCGGATGCACCCGCAGATGCGTGCCCTTCGGCAGGTCGGTGTTGAAATAGTCCCAGAACTCCGGCGGCTGGTCGCGGAAATCCCACTGGCCGCTCTCGCCGCGCGGCGAGAAGACGCGCTCCTTGGCGCGCACCGCCTCCTCGTCGCGGCGGATGCCGGCGATGATGCCGTTGAAGCCGTACCTGGCGATGGCGTTCCGGAGGCCCAGGGTCTTGCGCGCGGCCGAGCGCGCGGCCGGCGGCAGGCTGGGGTCGGTCTCTTCCACCGGCGGGCATTTGTCGGCGATCAGGTTCAGGTTCCACTCCCGCGTATAGCGGTCGCGGAAGGCATACATCTCCGGGAACTTCTTCTCGGTGTCGATATGCATGACCGGGAACGGCACATGGCCGAAGAAGGCCTTCTTCGCCAGCCACACCATGACGTTGCTGTCCTTGCCCAGGGACCAGAGCATGGCCAGCTTGTCGATGCGGTTGAAGGCTTCGCGCAGGATGTAGACGCTCTGCGCTTCCAGCCGGTCGAGATGATCCATCGGAAATGACAGTTCTTCTGCCCTAATGACGCGCGCCTTAGATATAGCCCGACATCATCGAAAGCAACCTTGCCGAACGCCGCAGCGCTGCTGTTAACTATTTCACACAAAGGTGATTTCGACGCTGGCGGCGGAAACGCTACCGTCTACCCGCTGCGTAAGACCGAAACCTAGAGCTCAGGAGACTTTCCATGACGTCCATTCGGAAGATTACCGGCGCCACTCTCGCCGCCACGGCCGCAGCCATGTTGATGGGCGGCGCGATCAGCCTGACCAGCGCTCCGGCCAGCGCCGACAGCGTGCATTGCGGCGGCATCAACGCCTGCAAGGGCCAGAGCGCCTGCAAGAGCGCCAGCAATTCCTGCAAGGGCCAGAACGCCTGCAAGGGCCAGGGCTGGGTCGAGCAGTCGAGCGCCGAGGCCTGCACCGCGGCCGGCGGCACCGTGATCGAGGGCTAACTCGATAACCGGTTGAGATCGGGGCGCCGGCCGGGATCGGCCGGCGCCCTTTTCGTTCCGGCCCCAATCCGGACAGAGCATGTCGAATCGCGACGTCACCCAGCTTGGCTTCGGCCTCGGGCTGCGGCCGCAGCACTATCCGGCGATCCTCGGCGAGGACGCCGCCGCGGCGGCGCGCGTCGACTGGTTCGAGATCATCTCCGAGAACTACATGCTGGCCGGCGGCCGGCCGCTCGCCAACCTGACGGCGATCCGCGAGCGCTATCCCGTGATCATGCACGGGGTGTCGCTGTCCATCGGTTCGACCGATCCGCTCAACAACGCCTACCTGGATGAGCTGAAGGCGCTGGCGAAGCGGGTGGAGCCGGCGATCATCTCCGACCATCTGTGCTGGACCGGCGTCGCCGGCCTCAACATGCACGATCTGCTGCCCCTGCCGCTGACCGAGGAGGCGCTGGCCCATGTCTGCGGCCGCATCGACCAGGTGCAGGAGCATCTGGGCTGCGTCATCGCCATCGAGAACGCCTCGACCTATGTGACCTTCGCCGGTTCGTCGATTCCCGAATGGGAGTTCATGGCCGAGCTCGCCCGCCGCACCGGCTGCAAGCTGCTGCTCGACGTCAACAACGTCTATGTGAGCGCCTTCAACCACGATTTCGCGGCCGAGGCCTATATCGACGCGATCGCGCCGGATTCGGTCGCCTACATGCATCTTGCGGGGCACGAGAACAACCGCACCTACATCATCGACACCCACGACCACCCCGTGGTCGACGGCGTATGGCGGCTCTACGCCCATGCCATCCGGCGCTTCGGGCCGGTCTCGACCATGATCGAGCGCGACGACAAGATCCCGCCCTTCGCCGAGCTGGTCGCCGAGCTGGACCAGGCGCGGGCGATCGCCACGGACGCACGCCGCCAGGCGCAGCAGGTGGCGTGATGCAGCTCCACGAGATCGAGCGTCTGTTCCAGGACGGCCTGCTTGGCAGGTCGCGCGCGATCCTGCCTTTGGTGCGGGGCAATGCGCGCGAGGACGCCGCCGCCATGTTCGGCGTCTACGAGCACGCTTACTGGGCCCGGCTGGTGGAAGTGCTGGGCGTCGATTTTCCCGGCCTGAAGGCGCTGCTGGGCGAGGCCGCCTTCGCCCAGCTGGCGCGGGCCTATATCGCCCGCCATCCCTCGATCACTCCCTCGATCCGCTGGGCCGGACGGCTGCTGCCGCACTTCGTGGCGACCGAACCACCCTATGCCGAGGACCCCTGGATCGCCGACATGGCGCGCTTCGACTGGGCGCTGGCGCACGCCTTCGACGCGGCCGACGCGCCCGCCATCGGCGTTGCCGAGCTGGCGGCGATTCCGGCGGAGTTCTGGGGTGGGCTGAGGCTCGCCCTGCATCCGACTCTCGACCTGTTCGCGGTCGCGACGCCGGTGGACATCGCGCGGCCGCTTCTGCTCGCCGATCCGACGGCAAGCGTCGACCGGTCCGCCCGGCGCTCCGGCGGCCTGATGGCCTGGCGCATCGGCTACGACCTCAAGTTCCGCGCCCTGGAGACGCTCGAATACGAAGCGCTCTGCGCCATTCGCGGCGGCGCCAGCTTCGGCGACATCTGCGAATTGCTCGCCGCCCACCTGGATGCCGAGGCGGCGGTGATGAGCGCCGCCAGCTTCCTGCGCGGCTGGCTGGAATGGGGCATCCTCGAGGACATCAGCCATGACTCACCCGGCTCGGCCTGAGCACCGCGTCCTGCGGTGGATCCTGGCGCTCACGGCCGGCGCCTGCGCCAGCCTGCTTGGACGCGCCGCCCTGGCCGACGACCCGGTCTGCGACTACACGATCCGCGTCCTCGACCGCGCCGCAAGCAGGATCGAGGTCAGCGCCGATTGCGACCCGGTCTTGAAAGTGGCGAAATTCACCGCGCTCAGCGATCGCGGCCACTGGACCACGGATCCCGCGGAATACGGCAGCGGCAAGGGCCATTTCACCTTCGACCTGGGCGCCTTCGCGGCGGGCGAGAACGACATGGGATCGGCCATGCCCTATGGCGGCGGCGTGCTGGTGACGCCCGGCTTCCTGTTGCCGCTGCCGGACACCCAGGCGGCCGCGACGCTCCGCTTCCGCATCGCGTTCGCCGATGGCGGCGAGCTCCACACCGCGTTGAAGCCGGATGCCGAGGGCCGCTACTCCGTTCCGCTTTTGCGCATCGACGAGGTCGGCCCGCTGCTCCTGGGCGACGTCCCGGTGGCGACCGTGCCCGGCGATCCGGAACTGAAGCTGGCGCTGCCGGGCAACGCATTGCAATTGCCGCCCGCCACCATCTCGGCCTGGGTCTCCGCCGTCGCCCAGGGCAACCGGCGCTTCTGGGCGCGGTCCCCGGCCCAGGGCGGCCTGGTCGTGCTGGTGCCGAGCGAAAAGGGCGGCGTGCCCTTCGGCCGGGTCATGTCGCTGGGCGGTTCGGTGGTGACGGTCCTGGTCGGCAAGCAGGCGACCACGGGCGAGCTCTACAACGACTGGGTCCTGGTGCACGAGTTCCTGCATCTCGGCTCGCCGCTGATGCGCGACACCGGCCCCTGGCTCAACGAAGGCATCGCCACCTTCTACGAGCCGGTGCTGCGCGCCCGGGCGGGCTGGAAGAGCGAGGACGAGATCTGGCGCGAATGGATCTCACAGATGCCGCGCGGCGTGAACGCGATGACCGAGAGCGGCCTGGAGAATGCCGGGCGCGGCGGCATCTACTGGGGCGGCGCCATCTTCGTGCTGATGGCGGAGATCCACGCGCTGCAGGCCAGCGGCGGCAAGATCGGCTTCAGCGATTGCCTGCGCGCGGTCCTGGCCGATGGCGCCGACGCCACCGTCAAATGGCAGACCCGCAAGCTGCTCGGCCGCTGCGACGCGCTTCTGGGCACCCCCACCCTGGTCCCCCTGGCCGACCGCTTCGTGGCGCGCGGGTCGGCGATGACCCTGAGTCAAATCTGGGACCTTCTCGGCGTCGCGCTGACAGAGGACGGTCGGATCAGCTATGATGACAAGGCTGAACTCGCCTGGTTGCGGCCGCTGATCATCTGGGGCGGCGGCGCGAAGCCGGCGCCGATTTCGGCCGAAGGTTTCCACCAGAGCGGCTGATGATGCTGGAGGATTCGCGGCTACCCTCGTCTTCGCATCTGCCGATCGCGGCCGGCATCGGGCTGCGCGCGGCGCACCACGCCCAGCTGGCCGAAGAGCGGCCGCATGTCGCCTGGCTCGAGGTCCATACCGAAAATTTCCTGGGTGGCGGCGCGGCGCCGGAGCTGCTCGAGGCGCTCCGTTCCGACTACGCCATCAGCCTGCACGGCGTCGGGCTGTCGCTCGGGTCCGTCGAGGGGCTGGATCGCGATCACCTCGACCGCATAGCCGCGCTGGTGCGGCGGATCGAGCCGGCGGCGGTCTCCGACCACGTCTCCTGGAGCGTCACCGGCGGCGCCTATTTCAACGACCTGCTGCCGATTCCCTACGACGAGGAAGCGCTGGGCGTGATGGCGGCCAACGTGCAGCAGTTCCAGGACGCGCTCGGCCGGACGGTGATGGTGGAGAACCCCTCGACCTATCTGCGCTACCGGCAATCCGACCGCGCCGAGCCGCAATTCCTGGCCGAACTCTGCGCCCGCACCGGCTGCGGCCTGCTGCTCGACGTCAACAACGTCTTCGTCTCGGCCCAGAACCACGGCTTCGACGCCATCGGCTACCTCGATGCCGTGTCGGCGCTGCCGATCGGCGAGATCCATCTGTCCGGCCACCACCTGCGTAGCGTCGGCAACCGCGCCATCCGCATCGACGACCACGGCTCGCCGGTGTCGGAGGAGGTCTGGGCGCTCTATGACCGCGCCCTCGGCATGCTCGGGCCGCTGCCCACCCTGATCGAATGGGACAGCCAGATTCCCGATCTCGACGTTCTGCTGGCGGAATCGGCAAATGCCGGCGCGCGCCTTGCCATGGCGCCGCGCCGGGTCCGGCAGAGCGTGCCGGCATGAACCTCGCCGAACTGCAGGGCGCCTATCGCACGTTCCTGCTTGACGGAAGCACCACCGCCATCGCCCCGGCGATCGTCGAGGACGCCTTCGACGCCGAGGAACGGCTGCGCATCTACCGCAACAATTTCCTGATCGGCCTCGGCGAGGCGCTGAAGGCGAATTTCCCGGTGACGCTGCAGCTGCTGGGCGAGGATTTCTTCGCGCAGGCGGCGCGGACCTTCATCCTGCGCGCCCCGCCGGAAAGGCCCTGCCTGTTCGAATACGGCGCCGGCTTCGCCGACTACCTGGCGGGCCTGGCGGAGCTCACGTCCCTGCCCTATGTGCCGGAAATGGCCCGCTTCGAGTTCGCCCGCATCGAGGCCTTTAACGCCCCGGTCGAGGCGCTGCTCAGCGATGTAGAGATGGCGCGCGTCCCGCCGCAAGCCCTTGCCGACCTGCCGATCCGGCTGGCCCGGCATGCAAGGCTGCTCTCGCTCATGTATCCGATTGTGGATTTGTGGCAGGCGCACCAGGCGCCGCAGCCCGATCTCGGCGGCATCGACATGACGCCGCGGCCGCATGCGCTCCTGGTCTGCCGCCCCCAGCGGATGCTTGTCGTGCAGGCATTGGAATCCGACGCCGTGCTGTTCCTCAACGCGGCGCGCGAACGGACCACGCTGTCCCTGGCGGCGGAGGCCTGCGGGCCGGGCATGGATGCCGATCGCCTGGGACGGGTCATCGGCACGGCGCTGCAGCACCGCCTGCTGGTCAGTCCGCGCTAGAAGCCGACAGTCAGGTTGATGCCGGCATAATCCGCGGCCTTGTCCTGGCCCTCGAATTCCTTGGTGCGGTGGATCGTCATCACGTCGAGCTTCACATCGTCGCCCCAGAACAGCGATACGCCGCCGGTGAGATCCGCCACCAGCGGCTCGCTGTCGACGTCGCGGCTGTCGCGGAAGGTATTGCCGTCGAGGAAGATGTTGCGCGTCACCGCGCGGCCCTGGGCGCCGGCGAAAAAGTAGAAGCCGAAATCGCCGACCATGTCGTCACTGTTGAAGTAGCTGGTACCGGAGAGGCTCGGGCGCATGCGCGCCGGACCGTAATCCGCCTGCAGGTTGCGGCCGATGCGCAGCAGGCCGCCCAGCTCGCCATAGGTCATCACGTTGCCGACCGTGGCGCCGGCCTCGGGGATGAAATCGGCGCCGAAACCGTCGCCCAGCGGCGCCAGGAAGCGCCACTTGCGCTCGTAGCTCAGCATCACGCCGGGCTCGTCATGCAGCTGATGGTCCCAGCCTTGCGCCTCGGCGATGCCGATATACTGGTGCCAGTCGTTCTGCACCGTCTCGCCGAAGGCGGTCGGGCCGACCACGCCGACGATCAGCTCCAGGTGATCGAGTTGGCGGCGGTCGGTGTCCTGGATCAGACCCAGGCCGCCATAGACGAAGCCGGCATAGGGCCGATCGTCCGGATCTGGATCGCTGCGGCCGGTATCCTCGGGCGTGAAGATCTGCTGGCCGAGCAGGATCTCGTAGCGCCGCGCGCGCCAGCCGGCGGCATCCGGAAACAGCCCCCAATCGGCCAGCACGTCGAACGGCGCGTTGCCGCCGCCGTCCTCGGCCAGGTCGCCGGTCAGCAGCGAGAAGCCCAGCCCCTGCGAATAGTATTTGTCGCTGTCCGACCAGATCGAATCGTTCTCCTCCAGTGCGGTAAAACGCCAGGTGTCTTCGGCGCGCGCCGCCGGCCCAGCGGCGATCATGGCAACGATCAGGGCGGCGGCAACAGCGGTGCAAGATCGCGGCGGCGCAGGCAGGTCAAATCGCATCATTCGTCCGACAGTAAGGTCTCATGCTCTGGAACGCCCCCGCGCCACGAAACACGCGCAATGAACCCGCGCCACTGCAACTGGCCGCGCAAGGCCCAATGCCGCGGGCGGCACTTGGTTCCCGCATCGTTTTGGCCGCCGAAGGTGGCGGGAATGCGGCGCGCCCGCGGCAGCGGTGCAAGCCCGTTGCATCGGTTTGCCGCATAACGTAAACTGCGTTACGGTCTTTGCGGTCAGGGGATTGGGACGGGACACCATGTCGGAGGTTTCGGAAGTCGCGCGGCGCTTGAAGGAACTGCGGGAACAAGCGGGTTTGACCATGCGCGCGGTTTCGGATTCGCTGGGCTGGAGCCTGACCCGCTATCAGCACTACGAAGATCGCTATAAGCGTAAATACCTGCCGTTCGAGCTGGCCCGCGCGCTCGAGGAGATGTTCGTGCGCCAGGGCGTCGCCACCGGCGCGGTGCTGCAGCTGGCCGGAATCGAAGGCAGCCAGAACGTGGCCCCACGCGCCACTCCCGGCCCCGCGCGCCCGGTCAGCCTGAACGCCGCCACGGCGCAGCGCGATTTGCCGGTCAACAGCGCCTTCCGCGAAGGCTGGGACGGCTTCTGGTTCGTCGACGAGGAGGCCAAGGAATTCGTCGAGCGGCCGGCCAATCTGCGGGGCGTCGCCAATGCCTTCGCGCTCTACGCCGATGGCGACGGCATGCAGCCGCGCTACCTGGCCGGCGAACTGCTCTACGTGAATCCCAACCGCCCGATCACCCCCAATTGCTTCGTCGCCGTCGAGTTCAGCGACGGCCGCGGCATGGTGCGCCAGTTCCTGCGCCGCACCCATGACGGCATCTTCGTGCGCCGCCTGCATCCCGACCAGGAAACGCGCCTCGCGGCCGCGGAGGTGAAGCGGCTCTACCGCATCACCGGGTCGACGGAGAGCGCGTAGGCGGCGATGTACCCCCGCTCAAGGCCGGGGTGACCACAATATTTTCGGCGCGAACAACAAACCGGCGTCTAGGCGCCGATCTCCACCACCACGCGGCCGCGCACCTGGCCCTCGAGGATCTGCTTGGAGAGGCGCGCGAGGTCTTCCAGCTTCGCCGGCTCGATCATCGCATCCAGCTTCTCGGCCGGCAGGTCGACCGACAGGCGCCGCCAGGCCTCGCGGCGCTGCTCCGCCGGGCACATGACGCTGTCGACGCCCAGCAGGTTGACGCCGCGGATGATGAAGGGGATGACCGTCGCCTCCAGCTTGGTGCCGCCGGCAAGGCCGCAGGCGGCGACGCTGGCGCGGTATTTCATCTGCGGCAAGATCGCCGCCAGGGTGGCGCCGCCGACGGAATCGATGCAGCCCGCCCAGCGCTCGCTTTCCAGCGGCTTGCCCGACGGCTTCTCGATGCTGGCGCGGTCGATGATCTCGGCGGCGCCGAGATCCTTCAGATAGCCGTGCGTCCCGGCGCGGCCGGTCGAGCACACGACGCGATGGCCGAGCTTGCTGAGGATCGCGGTGGCGACGCTGCCCACGCCGCCGGCGGCGCCGGTCACCAGCACATCGCCGGCGCCCGGCTTCAGCCCATGCGATTCCAGGGCCATGACGCAGAGCATGGCGGTGAAGCCCGCCGTGCCGATGGCCATGGCGCGGCGCGCCGTGAGGTCCGCCGGCAGCTTGACCAGCCAGTCGCCCTTGACCCGCGCCTTCTCCGCATAGCCGCCCCAATGCACCTCGCCCACCCGCCAGCCGGTCAGGATGACGCTCTCGCCGGGCTTGAAGCCCGGATGCTGCGAGGCCTCCACCACCCCGGCGAAATCGACCCCAGGGATGTGCGGATAGCTCCGCACCAGCCGGCCGAGCCCGTTCAGGATCAGGCCGTCCTTGTAGTTCAAGGTCGAATACTGCACCCGGACGATGACATCGCCCTCCGGCAGGCGCTCCTCGTCGAGCTGGGTGATCTCGGAGGTGACTTTGCCGTCTTTCTCGGTGAGCAGAAGGGCTTTGAACATGGGAACTCCGGTTCTGGCTGCGTGCGAGGCTCGCAAACCGGAGGGGCCCCGGTCAAGTGCGGGGCGCAAGTGCCGGCGGTCAAATGCCGGCGGCCAGGTGCAGGCGGCCAGGTGCCGGCGGCCAAGTCCTGGGGATCGTGCTACTGCTTCGGCGCCCAGTAGCGGATGAGCTGCTTGGCGCTGTAGCGCTCGCGGCGGGTCATCTCGGCGAAGACCTGCCTGGCCACGCGGCGCGTCTCGGCCAGGGTCGCCTCGTCGAGCTTGTTCTCCTGCGCCAGATAAAGCCACTTGAAGGCGCTGGGCAGGTCGCGGTGCACGCCGATGCCGTTGGCGTAGAGCATGCCGATCTCGCGCTGCGCCTCGGCGTGGTTGCGGTTGGCGGCGGTCTCGATCCAGCGGACGCCATCTTCGCTGCTGTAGTTGATCAGCGCCACGCCGACCTTGTATTGGGTCGACGGGTCGCCCGCCTCGGCCAGCGCGTTCATGGCCGCAAGTCCGTTCTCGACATCGCCGTCCTGCAGGGTCTGATTGGCGTCATCGAACGCATCGGCATATGCCGCAGACGCCTGCAGCAACACCGCGCAGAACACACTCGCGAGCAGGTTCCGGCGCATCCGCGTCACCCATGTGGTTGGGGTGCGTCATCATCCGGCAGGCGGGCGCGGCAGGCAACATCGGGCAATTGGCGCAAATTCGCGCCAATTGCCGGCTTCACGTGGCAGCGCTCCGCCTCCGGCGCTACCGCAGCGGCTCCAGGATGCTGACGTAGTTCGCCACCGCGGCGCCGCCCATGTTGAAGATGCCGCCCAGCCTGGCGTTCTTCAGCTGCATGTCGCCGGCCTGGCCGGCGAGCTGCATGGCGGTCAGCACGTGCATGGAAACACCGGTGGCGCCGATCGGGTGGCCCTTTGCCTTCAAGCCGCCGGAGCGGTTGACCGGCAGCCTGCCGTCCTTCTCCGTCCAGCCTTCGAGCGCGGCGCGGGCGCCCTCGCCCGGCTTGGCGAGGCCCATCGCCTCGTATTCGATGAGCTCGGCGATGGTGAAGCAATCATGCGTCTCGACGAAGCTGAGGTCGTCGAGGGTGAGCTTCGCCCGGCCCAGCGCGCGTTGCCAGGCCAGCTGGCAGCCTTCGAAGGCGACGATGTCGCGGGCGCGCATGGGCAGGAAGTCGTTCACCTGCGCCGCGCTGCGGATCAGGATGGCGCGCTCGGCGGCGAGCGCCACGTCGAGGTCGGCCAGCACCAAAGCGGCGGCGCCATCGGAGACCAGCGAGCAATCGGTGCGCTTCAGGGGACCCGCCACCAGCGGGTTCTTGTCAGAGACGGCGCGGCAGAACTCGTAGCCCAGGTCCTTGCGCATCTGGGCGTAGGGGTTGTCGACGCCGTTCTTGTGGTTCTTGGCGGCGATGCGTGCGAGCGCGTCCGACTGGTCGCCGTAGCGCTGGAAATAGAGCTCGGCGATGCGGCCGAAGACACCGGCGAACCCGCCCGGGGTATCGGCCTCTTCCTTCACATAGCTCGCCTTCAGCAGGTTGCGGCCGATGGCAGCGCCATCATTGGCGGTCATGTGCTCGACGCCGATGACCAGCACGATGCGCGCCTGCTTCGCGGCGATCTGGATCATGCCCTGGTGCACGGCGGCGCTGCCGGTGGCGCAGGCATTCTCCACCCGCGTCGCCGGCTTGAAGCGCAGCGCGGGGTCGATGCCGAAGCTGAGCGAAGACGGAAAATCCTGGGGCGAGAAGCCGGCGTTGAAATGGCCGACGAAAATCGCGTCGACATCGGCGGGGGCGACGCCGGCATGCCTGAGCGCGGCGGCGCCCGCCTCGACCATCATGCTCTCGATGTCCTTGTCGGCATGCTTGCCGAAGGGCAGATGCGACCAGCCGATGATGCTTGATCCGGTCATGCTGACGCCTCCCGCTGCAGGGTCTCCTGGAACCGCACCGGCGCGCCGAGCGGCGCCCCGATCAATTCGTCCTCGCGCATCACGATGTTGCCGCGCACGACGGTGGCGACGGGCCAGCCGGTCACCGGCATGCCGTCGAAAGGCGTCCAGCCGCTCTTGGTCTTCATCATCGCGTTGGTGATGGTGCGCTTCGCCTTCAGATCCACCACGGTGAAATCCGCGTCATAGCCGAGGGCGATGCGGCCCTTGCCGGCTATGTTGTAGATGCGCGCGGGCCCGGCGCTGGTCAAGTCGATGAAGCGCTGCAAGGTGAGGCGCCCGGCATTCACATGGTCCAGCATGACCGGCACCAGGGTCTGCACGCCCGGCATGCCCGACGGGCTCTGCGGATAGGGCCGCGCCTTTTCCTCCAAAGTATGCGGCGCGTGGTCGGTGCCGATGACATCGATCACGCCGCTGCGCAGGGCCGCCCACAGGCCGTCGCGATGACGGGCGTCGCGCACCGGCGGGTTCATCTGCGCCAGGGTGCCGAGACGCTGGTAGCAATCCGGCGCCGCCAGGGTCAGGTGATTGACCAGGACCTCGACGGTGGCGATATCCTTGTTCGCCGCCAGGATGTCCATCTCCTCGGCGGTCGAGACATGCAGCACATGCACCCGTCGCCCCGCCCGACGCGCCAGCCGCAGCAGCCGCGTGGTGGCCTTGATCGCGGTTTCCTCGTCGCGCCACACCGGATGCATGGAGGGATCGGCGCCGTTCTTCACCAGCGCCAGACGCTCGCGCAGGCGCGGCTCGTCCTCCGCGTGGATGGCGACGCGGCGGCGGCCGTGCCGCAGGACCGCCTCGAGGTGATCGTCATCCGCGACCAGGAGCGAGCCGGTGGAGGAGCCCATGAACACCTTCACCCCGGCGCAGCCCGGCAACAGCTCCAGCGCCGCGAGTTCCGCCGCGTTGTCGTCGGTGGCGCCGATGAAAAAGGCGTGGTCGACCCAGGCGCGGCCCTTGGCGCGCTTCAGCTTGTCGTTGAGCGCGGCTTCGGTGAGCGTGTTGGGGTTGGTGTTGGGCATCTCGAAGAAGGCGGTGACGCCGCCCATCGCGGCGCCGGCGGAGCCGGAGGCGAGATCCTCCTTGTGGTCGAGGCCGGGCTCGCGGAAATGCACCTGGGTGTCGATCACGCCGGGCAGGATGGTGAGCCCGGCACAATCCATCCGCGCCGCCGCGGCCGCGGCGGTGAGGCTGCCGATCGCCCGGATGCGGCCGCCGGAGACGCCGACATCGCAGCTTTCCAGGCCGTTGGGCGTGGCGACCGTGCCGCCCGCCAGGATCAGATCGAAGCCGCCAGCCATCGCCACCCTGCCGCCGGCCGCCAAGCCGGAAATTGAGGATTTCCGCCCTGTTTAGAGGCTCGGGGCTGGCGGCGCAAGGTGCCCGGCGGACCCTGCAAATTCGTGACGGCAGGCCCCATCTTGCGCTAGGATGGCCGTTCTTTACGGAGGCATCGGTCGGTGACGGTCATTATCGGGACGAATGAGCTGCGGGCGAAGCTCGAAGAGCTGCGCAGCGAGCATCGTGACCTCGACGAAGTCATTCAGCGCATGGCCGAAACCGCCCCCTTCAACCAGCTGCAGATCCAGCGGCTGAAGAAGCGCAAGCTGGCGCTGAAGGATCAGATCATCAAGCTGGAAAGCAAGCTGCTGCCCGACATCATCGCCTGAGGGCGATGGCAGGCCAGCCTTATGGCGTCGATTGCTGCGCCAGGACGCGGCTGTCCTGCAAATCCTCGATTGCCAGGCACTGGGTGACGAGCACGCCGTCCTCCGACAGCGGCAGGATGGCGTTCTCCAAGGCCCAGACGCTGCCATCGGGACCGCGCCAGGTGGTTGAACGGAAGGTCGGCACCCGCAGCTCCGTCGCCCGCCGGTACAGTGCCAGGATCTCGTCCGGCTTGGAGAACCTGACTTCGTCGAGATAGAGGCCGGTGAAATCGCGGCCGACATACTCGACCATCTTGGTGCCCACCAAGCGATAGCGCACCCGGAACGGATCGTACTCAATGTCGACCAGGGCGACATGCGGCAGCAGAGATGCGATCTCGGCGGGGTCGATATCGGCGCGGCCCGGCATGATGCGGCCGCGGCAGCGGCTGAGCCAGTACTCGTGCAGTTCGGTGATGGTCGGCAAATGCCGGGCTGCGTTCAAATACATTCTGGCTCTATCGGCTCTGTCCGCTCGGCGGTCCAAGCCTTGCCGGCAGGATCAGGTTTCCGAATCCTGCTTCTGCTTGCCCAGTTCCGCATAATAACGTCGTTTCTCATCATACATGTCCGCATCGGCGCGGCTCAACGCCTCATCGGCGTTCTGGCGGCCGGAAAACTGATGAATGCCCACCGCGCAGGACAGGCTCAGGGTCTCGCCCTGCCAGACCAGCGGCTGGGTGGTGACGACCTCGACCAGGGACGCCGCCTTGTCGCGGGCCTGGGCCTCGTCGGCCTGGGCCAGGATGACGCCGAATTCGTCGCCGCCGAGCCGTCCGACCACGTCGGAATCGCGCACATTGGCGACCAGGAGCGCCGCGAAATGGCGCAACGCCTCGTCGCCGGCGGGATGGCCGAAGCGGTCGTTGATCTCCTTCATCCCGTTGAGGTCGAAATAGAGCACGCTGCCGGCGGTGCCGTAGCGCTCGGAATAGGAGATCAGCCGGGTCAATTCGCGGACGAAGGCGCGCCGATTGGCGATGGGGAGCATCGAATCCTCATCGGCCATGCGCTCCAGATGCGTGATGCGCCGGCGGGTGAGGTCCAGTTCCTGGCGCAGCCGCGAGACCTCCTCCAGCAGCGCCTGCAGCGCGGCGCGGACATTAGGAGAAAGCTCTGTTTCGCTGAGCCCGAGAAACGATGCCTGGTCCGAGGGGGCGGCGACGCTGGCGGCATTGGTGGCGGAGGTGGCGCTGGCGCCTTCCGCGGCGCGTGCGCGGCTCACCGACTTGGCGGTGGCGACCCGTGCGGTCGATCCGGGCGGCACGTTGTTGCGGATTCTCATCAGCGCAGTTTCCTGGAAGCCCTTCCGGCCCGAGTCCCGTGGCCCGCCGGCCGCCGTGAGAGATAAGGCGAATACGCGGTCGGATGCTAGGCCAGGCTGGTTAATACGGCCTTAAGCAAGCTCGGACGCCGGGCCCATGTTCGCGCAATGTTCATTGCGCTTGGGTCGCGGGCACCTATAATGCCGCCTCTTTCGGGACGGGGGTCCGACGCATGTCCAAGCGCAAACGCGCGCCGCTGATCGGGGTCATCATGGGCAGCCAGTCCGACTGGGCCACCATGCGGCATGCCGTTGAAATCCTGGAGCATTTCGGAATCCCGCACGAAGTCCGCATCGTCTCCGCCCATCGCACGCCGAAGCGCCTGGTGGCCTATGCCGAAGGCGCGCGCGAGCGCGGCCTGAAGGTCATCATCGCCGGCGCCGGCGGGGCGGCGCATTTGCCCGGCATGGCGGCCTCCATGACCTCCCTGCCCGTCCTTGGCGTGCCGGTCGAATCGCAGGCGTTGAAGGGCCAGGACAGCCTGCTCTCGATCGTGCAGATGCCGGCCGGCATCCCGGTCGGCACGCTGGCCATCGGCAAGGCCGGCGCCACCAATGCCGGGCTGCTCGCCGCGGCGATCCTGGCGCTCGCCGATCCGGAACTGAGCCGGAAGCTGGACGACCACCGGCGCAAGCAGACCGAGGCCGTGGCCGAGGCGCCGACCCGGGATTAGAACAATGAAACAGGAACTGGACGCGGCATGAGCGCGGATCAAGGCCAGATCATTCCACCGGGCGGAACCATCGGCATCCTGGGCGGCGGGCAGCTTGGCCGCATGGCGGCGATGGCGGCCGCGCGGCTCGGCTATCGCTGCCACATCTATTGCCCCGACCAGGGCGCGCCCGCCGCCGACGTTTCCGCCGCCACGACCGTCGCCGCCTATGACGACATCGCCGCCCTGGAGGCTTTTGCCCGCAAGGTCGACGTGGTCACCTTCGAGTTCGAGAATGTGCCTTCCGCGGCGACCGAGGCCCTGGCGGCCCTGAAGCCGACGCGGCCCAATCCGCGCGTGCTGCACCTGACCCAGCAGCGGCTGCGGGAAAAGAACTTCCTCACCTCGATCAACGTGCCGACCACGCGCTACCTCGAGGTCGCGCACAAGGAGGCCCTGCCCCAGGCGGTGCAGGCGCTGGGCCGGCCCTGCGTGCTGAAATCGGCCAGCTTCGGCTATGACGGCAAGGGTCAGGTGCGCATCGACCCGGAAACCGACCTCGGCCCGGTCTGGGCGACCATGGGCGGCAGCCTGGCGATCCTCGAGGCCTTCGTCGATTTCCAGCGCGAGATCTCGGTGGTGATCGCGCGCGGCATCGACGGCGCCATGGAGCTCTATGTCCCGGTCGAGAACCAGCACCGTCACCACATCCTGGACACCACCATCGCTCCGGCCCGGATCAATGCCGCCACGGCGCAGAAGGCCGAGGCCATCGCCCGCCACATCGCCCAGGAGATCAAGCTGGTCGGGCTTCTGGGTGTCGAGATGTTCGTGACCAAATCCGGCGACGTGCTGGTGAACGAGCTGGCGCCGCGGCCGCACAATTCCGGCCACTGGACCATCGACGCCTGCGTCACCAGCCAGTTCGAGCAGTTCATCCGCGCGGTCTGCGGCCTGCCCCTGGGCTCGCCGGAACGGCATTCCGATGCGGTGATGAAGAACCTCCTTGGCGACGACGTCGCCAACTGGAAGCAGATCCTGAGCGAACCCGGCGCCAAGCTGCACCTCTACGGCAAGACCGAGGCCCGGCCGGGGCGCAAGATGGGGCACGTGACGCGACTCTCGAATAAGTCGAGTTAATCCTCCGGCGGCGTCGATAAGTCAGCGAAAATTCCCCTGCGATAGATGCCGGCGGCTACAACTTTCGATATAGCTGCCCTTCATTCTGTTTTCATTTCTCGCCGTTAGGGTCAGGCCCAACGATAGCGAGATTGCCTGGCCTCACGCGACCAGTGACGGCCGAGGCAGCGGTGCCATCGCGACCCGATCGCTGGAGGATAAGTTGGCATACGTCGACGCGACATCTCTGCTGGGCGCCGCCCCGGAAGGCCGGCCCGGCTGGTTCCGCAACCTGCGCATCGGCGGCAAGATGGCGACCGGCTTCGGCCTCGCCATGCTGATCCTGGCGATTGTCGGCGGCATCTCCTATCTCGGATCATCGAAGACGGCGGGCTACTTCGGCAGCTATTCGAGCCAGGCGAGCCTCGCCATCGACGCGATCTCGATCGAGCGCGACATGACGGAAATGATGCGCGACGTCGAGACTTTCACGCAGACCGCCAATCCACAGGGCGCCGCGAACGCGCAGGCCCGCGAGGCCGAGATCCAGAAGGAGATCGCCGACGCCACCGCGCTGTCGAATGACGATGCCGAGCGCGCCGATCTCAGCAGCCTGTCCGCCGACCTCGGCAAGTTCATCGACGGGTTGCGCGACGTGGCGGACATGGAGCAGCGGCGCGAGCAGATCGCGAGCGGCACGCTCGACGTCCTCGGCCCCAAGCTGACCCAGAATCTCGAAGCGGTGGCCAAGTCCGCCGCGCAATCCGGCGACGCCGACGCCGCCTATGTCGCCGCCACCGCGCTCAGCGAGGCGCTGAAGGCGCGGCTCTACGCCAACCTCATGCTCCAGCGCCACGAGACGGCGGATGCCGGCGCTGCGGATGCGACTTTCAAGTCCTTGGGCGACCTCGCCGCCCGGCTCGAAGCGAAATCCTCCAGCGCGGCGTACCGCGCGCAATTGACCGATGCCCTCGCGCTGCTCAAGCAGTACGAGGACGCCTTCCACCAGGGCGAGGCTCTCGACCAGGAACTGGCAAGCGCGGTGAAGGACCGCATCGACGCCATCGGCTCCGCCGCCCTGCAATCCGCCGCCGAGCTTGCCGGCAATGCGGAGGAAGAGGAAAGCAAGGTCTACGTGACGGCCGAGCGCGTCATCAGCCTCAGCGAGCTGACCACGGCCGCCCTGAGCCTCGCCGGCCTGCTGATCGCCGTGGCGCTCGCCTGGCTGATCGGCCGCGCCATTTCCCGGCCGGTGGTCTCGCTGTCCTCGGCGATGCAGCACCTGGCGGGCGGCGAGAAGGCCATCGCCATTCCGAGCACCGCGCAGAAGGACGAGCTCGGCGACATGGCGCGCTCGGTCCTGGTGTTCAAGGAGAGCATGATCGAGGCGGAACGGTTGCGCCTCGAGCAGGAGCAGGCCAAGATCCGCGCCGCGGAAGAACGCCGCAAGGCCATGCTGGACCTGGCGGACAAGTTCGAGGCCAGCGTCGGCGGCGTTGTCGACGCCGTGAACGCGGCCGCGACCGAGCTGCAGGCCACGGCCGAATCCCTGGCCGCGGCGACCGAGGAGACCTCGCGCCAATCCATCGCCGTCGCCTCGGCGGCCGCGGAAATGGACCAGAACGTCCAGACCGTCGCCGCCGCGACCGAGGAGCTGACCACCTCGATCGGTGAGATCGGCGGCCAGATCGCGGAATCGAGCCGCATCGTCGGCGCCGCGGTCAGCCAGGCGGACGACACCAACAACAAGGTGCGCACCCTGGCGGATGCCGCCCAGAAGATCGGCGAGGTGGTGACCCTCATCAACGAGATCGCCGGCCAGACCAATCTGCTGGCGCTCAACGCCACCATCGAGGCCGCCCGCGCCGGCGAAGCCGGCAAGGGTTTCGCCGTGGTCGCCTCGGAGGTGAAGACGCTGGCGACGCAGACCGCCAACGCCACCGACCAGATCGCCGGACAGGTGCGCGCGATCCAGGACGCCACCAGCGTCTCCGCCCAGGCCATCGGCGCCATCACCCAGACCATCGGGCGGGTCAATGAAATCTCCACCGCCATCGCCTCGGCGGTCGAGGAACAGGGCGCCGCGACGCAGGAAATCTCGCGCAACGTCCAGGGCGCGTCGACCGCGACGTCGGAGGTGTCCTCCAACATCACCGGCGTGACCGACGCCGCCCAGCACACCAGCGCCGGAGCGAGCAACGTGCTGGCCGCCGCCGCCGAGCTGGCGCGCAACGGCTCCCGCCTGCACCAGGAGGTCGCGTCTTTCCTGCAGACCGTGCGCAGCGCCTGAACGCGCCTCGGCGCGCTCGGGCGCACCTGGGCGCGCGCATCCGGCCTCGCCCGCGGCTCAGGCGAGATAGGCGCCGAGTCCCTCCGCCAGCGCCGCGCAGATCGCGGTTTCGCGCGGCGGGGTCGGGAATATCCGGCCTTCATGCGGCGTGCTGTTGGCGTCGAGCAGGACCGGCGCGCCGTTTTCCATGATGAAGTCGAACTTGCCGTAGTCGAACTTCAGCTCGGCCCGGCGGCGGCGCAGGGCCTCCGGCACGTCCCCGTGAAGCGGCAGGCGCTCCACCGTGTTCGCGAGTTTCACCACCGGCTTGCGCCCGAGCATCGTCGACACGCAGTCCCGGTCGCCGAAGAAGTACCACTGGTTGATCGCATAGAGCGCGCCATGACGCTCCGTGTGCAGCGGCTGCACCACCAGGCCGGGCGCGCGCCAGACCCAATCCGGCACTCTGCTCTTGCTTTTCACGACCCGGTATCTGTTGCCTTTGAGCTGCCCGAACCAGCGCGGCGGCAGCCGTCGCTCCAGCCGCAGCCACATCCGCTTCAGGCTGCCGGCCTCGCGCCAGCGCCGGCGCGCTTCGGGCTTGCCGGCATGGTTGAGATCGGTCTTCACGATCACCGGGCCGTCATAGGCATCCTCGCGACCGACGAGGTCGGTGCAAACGCTCCGCTTCAGCGTGTCGGCGACCGCGCCGTTGATCGTGCGCGGATAGCGCGCGGCGAGCTCGAGATAGGGCTCCGGCGTCACCGTGTATCCGATATGCAGGATCGCCAGATCGGCCGGCGGCGGCGGGCCCAGGCCACGGTGCGGCAGGATGCGATGCCCGGCGGGCGTCCAGTGCTCCAGCGCGATGCGCGCCAGCGTCGTGCCGGGATCGAAGCCGAGATCGGCATGGGTCAGGACCGCGATCGCGATCCGTCGATCGATCGGGCGCGGCGCCGGAAACGGGCTGCCAGCACCCGCCATCCCGCTACGCGGCCCCCTCTTCGTTCAGGCTGAGCAGGCTGGCATTGCCGCCGGCGGCCGTGGTGTCGATGGTGAGCGTGCGCTCGGTGGCGAAGCGGTGCAGGTAGCGCGGGCCGCCGGCCTTCGGCCCGGTGCCGGACAATCCCTCGCCGCCGAAGGGCTGCACGCCCACCACGGCGCCGATCATGTTGCGGTTCACGTAGGCATTGCCGACCCTGAGGCGCTCGGTGATGTAGGCGACCTTGCCGTCGATGCGGCTGTGCACGCCCAAGGTGAGGCCGTAGCCCGTCGCGTTCACCGCGTCCAGAACGTCGTCCAGGCGGTCCGCCGCGTAATGCACGACATGCAGGATCGGGCCGAACACCTCGTGGTCCAGGCGCGACAAGGCGTCGATGCGATAGGCGGCGGGGGCGAAGAAGTGGCCGTGGGCGCAATCCGGGCCGAGCGGCACTTCGTGGATCAGCTTCGCCTCGCGCTTCATGCGCTGGGTGTGCTGGGCGAGATTGGCCTTCGCTTCGGCATCGATCACCGGGCCGACATCGGTCGCCAGCAGGCCCGGATCGCCGACCTTCAGCTCGGCCATGGCGCCGGCCAGCATTTCGGTCAGCTTCTTCGAGATGTCCTCCTGCACGAACAGGACGCGGAGCGCGCTGCAGCGCTGGCCGGCGCTCTGGAAGGAGGAGATGAGCACGTCGCGCACCACCTGCTCCGGCAAGGCGGAGGAATCGACGATCATCGCGTTCTGCCCGCCGGTCTCGGCGATCAGCGGCACGATGGGTCCGTTCTTGCCGGCCAGCGCGCGGTTGATCAGCCGCGCCGTATCGGTGGAGCCGGTGAAGGCGACGCCGGCGATGCGCGGGTCGTTGACCAAGGGCGCGCCGACCGACGGGCCGTCACCCGGCAGCAGATGCAGCGCCTCCGCCGGAATGCCGGCCTTGTGCAGCAGGCGCACGGCCAAGGCCGCGATCATCGGCGTCTGCTCGGCCGGCTTGGCGATCACGCAATTGCCGGCGGCGAGCGCGGCGCTGACCTGGCCCAGGAAGATCGCCAGCGGGAAGTTCCAGGGCGAGATGCAGGCGAAGACGCCGCGGCCGTGCAGATAGAGCTGGTTGCGCTCGCCCGTGGGTCCAGGCATCGCCATCGGCTGGGAAAAATCCGCGCGGGCCCGGGCGGCGTAGTAGCGCAGGAAGTCGATCGCCTCGCGCAATTCGGCAACCGCGTCGGGAATGGTCTTGCCGGCCTCGCGCACGCAGAGCGCCAGGACATCGGCGCGGGCGGCTTCCAGCAGATCGGCGGCGCGGTCCAGGCAGGCGGCACGCTCTTTCGCGGGCGTCGCCGACCAGTCGGGGAAAGCGCGCGCCGCGCGGGCCACGGCGTCGCTCACCTGCTCCGGCGTCGCCACGGCCACCTGGCCGACCTGCCGGCGGGTGTCGGCGGGATCGAGCACCGGCAGCGCCTTGCCGGCCTGCTCGCGGCCGCCGACGATCGGCGCCGCATTCCAGCCGCGCGCGGCGGCGGCGTCGAGCTCGGCCGCCAGCGGCGTCAGCACGTCGGGATCGGAGAGGTCGAGGCCGGCGGAATTCCTCCGCTCGGCGCCGTAGAGGTTGTGCGGCAGCGGGATGCGTGGATGCGGCTTCTCGGCCAGCTTGCGCACGCGCGCCACCGGATCGGCGACGATCTCGTCCAGCGGCGCCTTCTCGTCGACGATGCGGTTGACGAAGGAGGTGTTGGCGCCGTTTTCGAGCAACCGCCGAACCAGATAGGCGAGCAGATCCTCGTGGCTGCCGACCGGGGCGTAGACGCGGCAGGGAATGCCCATGGCCTCGGGCGGCGTCACCTGGTCGTAGAGCGCCTCGCCCATGCCGTGCAGGCGCTGGAATTCCAGCTTGTCGCGCGCCGCGGATTCGCCGCCCGCCATCTCGATGATGGCGGAGAGCGAATGCGCGTTGTGGGTGGCGAATTGCGGGTAGAAGGCGCTCGCGTCGGCCAGCAGCCGCCGCGCGCAGGCGAGGTAGGAGACGTCCGTCGTCGCCTTGCGGGTGAAAACCGGATAGCCCGGCAGCCCACGCTCCTGGCTCATCTTGATCTCGCTGTCCCAGTAGGCGCCCTTCACCAGGCGCACCATCAGGCGGCGGCGGTGCTTGCGCGCCAGATCGGCGAGCCAGTCGATCAGCGGCAGGCAGCGCTTCTGGTAGCCCTGGATGGCGAGGCCGAGGCCGTTCCACCCGCCGAGCGCGGGACTGGCGGAGACCGCCTCGATGATGTCGAGGGAGATGTCGAGGCGCTCGGCCTCCTCCGCATCGATGGTGAAGCCGATGTCGTGCGCCTTCGCCGCCTTGCCCAGCTCGACCAGGCGCGGCACCAGTTCGTTCATCACCCGGTGGCGCTGCGCCATCTCGTAGCGCGGATGCAGCGCCGAGAGCTTCACCGAGATGCCGGGGCTCTGGATCGGCCCGCGCCCGGCCGCCGCCTTGCCGATCGCGGCAATGGCGCGCTGGTAGCTGTCGAAATAGCGCTCCGCGTCATGCGCGGTGCGCGCCGCCTCGCCCAGCATGTCGTAGGAGTAGCGGTAGCCCTTGCGCTCCATGGCCTGCGCGCGGTCCAGCGCCTCGGCGATGTCGCGGCCCATGACGAACTGACGGCCGAGGATCTTCATCGCCTGGGTCACCGCCTGGCGGATCACCGGCTCGCCCGAACGGGTGATGAGGCGCTTCAGGATGCCTTTGAGGTCGCTGCTCGAGGCATCCATCTGCATGATGCGCCCGGTCAGCATCAGCGCCCAGGTCGAGGCGTTGACGAACATCGAATCGCTCTCGCCCAGGTGGCGCTCGAAATCCGCGTCGCGCAGCTTGTCCTTGATCAGCATGTTGGCGGTTTCGGAATCCGGGATGCGCAGCAGCGCCTCGGCCAGGCACATCAGGACCACGCCCTCCTTGGAGGAGAGCTCATAGGCGTGCATGAAGGCGTCGATGCCGCCCTGCCCGACCCGGTTCTCGCGCACCTTCTCGACCAGCGCCCGGGCGCGGGCGGCGATGCGGTCCTGGGTGGCGGGCGGCAGCTCGGCCTGGGCCAGGAGCGATTCCACCACCCCGGCCTCCTCGGCGCGGTAATGGGCCCGCAGGCGGGCGCGCAACGGATCGGGTTGCGGGAGCGGCTCGGAAAAGATCATGACAGGTCCTGACCGTGGAAAACGGATTCTTGATAAAGTCGACCCTGGCGCAAATGGCCCTGGATTTTCGATCCGGAGCATAGTCGGATTCCAGGGCCTTGGCAGCAGGAACAGCAGCGATGCGCTTTTTTCCCGGTTTCGAGCAGCGGCGGGTTCCGGTGGGTTCCGTCAGCTTCAACCTCCGGATCGGCGGCAGCGGCGCGCCGCTCCTGCTGCTGCATGGATATCCGCAGACCCATCTGGCCTGGCATGCGGTGGCGCCGGAGCTGGCGCGGCATTTCACCGTCATCTGCCCCGACCTCAAGGGCTATGGCGATAGCGACGCCCCGGCGCCGGACCCGGACTCCGTCGCCTATTCCAAGCGGGTGATGGGCGGGGAGATGGTGGAGCTCATGGCGGCGCTCGGCCACCGGCGCTTCGCGGTGGCGGGGCACGACCGCGGCGCCCGCATCGCCTATCGCCTGGCGCTGGATCACCCCGAGGCGATCGCCAAGCTCTGCGTCGTCGACATCCTGCCGACGGCGGAATACTGGGACCTCGCCGACCGAAAATTCGCCGTCAACACCTTCCACTGGGGATTCCTGGCGCGCGACGGCGGCCTGCCGGAGCGGCTGATCGGGAAGGACCCCGATTTCTTCCAGGACTACCTGATGCGGCTGTGGAGCGGCGACTACGCCGCACTCGACCCGGCGGCCCTAGCGGAATACCGCCGCTGCTTCCGCAAGCCGGAGAATATCGCCGCCAGCTGCGCCGATTACCGCGCCGGCTACACCCTCGACGACGCCCAGGACCGGGAAGACCGCAAGGCCGGGCGCAAGATCGGCTGCCCTGTCCTGGTGATTTCCGGCGACCAGTATCTCTCGACCGGCGAGAACCAGGCCGTCGACATCTGGAAGCGCTGGGCGGACGACGTGCGCGGCACCGTGATCCGCAGCGGGCATTTCGTCATGGAGGAGAAGCCGCAAGAGGTGCTGGCGGCGCTGCTGCCGTTCCTGGCCGCCTGACATCCGCCAGACATCATCCCTGGCCGGCCGGGTTCCAGCAATAATGCGGCGCCCGCTCGCCGCGCAGGAAACGCGTGGCGTCGATGGTGTCCACGATGGCGGAAACCAGGTTGGTGGCGAACAGCAGGGCGAGCCAGTTGGCCAGGCCCGGATCGGCGGCGATCGCGTCGAGGCGCATGGCCATCCATGCGAACATCGGCAGCCACATGAGGTGCGCCGTGCCGAGGATGCGGGTGAAGCCGATGTGCTGGTAGACCACGGTCTGGGTGACGACGGCCGCCGCGGTCACGGCCAGAACGACCTGCGCCTCGATATGCCCGATGAACCAGAGACACGTGAGATTGACGCCGACCAGCCAGACGCACCATAGCCGGGGAACCAGGTGGAACCGCAGGAACACCACGCCGAAAATCTCCAGCATGCTCACCAGAAAGCGAATCATCCTCATCTCCATTGCCGCAGGCCAATCCGGCCAGGCGGCATGGACTAGGCCAGGACCAGCCCGGTCGGATACTGCGCAACCCGGAGCAATCAACTACACTTTGCGTAGTTGACGGAGCAGGTTCGGCAAGCGAGACACACGCGATGCGCCAATACGGTCAATTCTGCCCGATCGCCAAGTCAGCCGAGATCATCGGCGACCCCTGGGCGATCCTCATCATCCGCGAGCTGCTGCTGGGCAGCAGCCGGTTCAACGTCCTGCAACGCGGACTACCCCGCATCTCGCCGACCATTCTCAGCAAGCGGCTGAAGGAGCTGGAGGAGCGGCGCGTGATCATCCGGCGCCGCCTGAATGGCCATCGGGGATTTGCCTATCACCTGACCGCGGCGGGGCGGGAACTGTCCGGCGTGATGGAGGCCCTGGCGGTCTGGGGCATGCGCTGGGCGCGCGACAAGATGGCGCCCAGCGATCTCGACGTCTCCTTCCTGATGTTCGACATCCAGCGGCGGATCGACGGCGCGGCCCTGCCGGAGGGCGAAACGGTCCTGTGCTTCCAGTTCACCGACATCACGACCTTCTGCCACTGGTGGCTGGTCTGCCGGGATGGCGAAATCGACCTGTGCTACGAGGACCCCGGCAAGGACGTGGATTGCTACGTGACCGGGACGTCGCGGGACATGATCGGACTCTGGATGGGGGACATCCCGCTCGCCAAGGCGCTGCAAGCGGGAAAAATCCAGCTGACCGGCGCGCGCCATTTGTGCCGCGCCTTCCCGAAATGGTTCGCGCTCTCGTTGACCGCGCAAACCCCGCGCCCGACCGCGGCCGAACGACGATCCGTCACGCGGGCCGGGTAGCCGGCCAGCTTTGCCTCTTGGCTGAGACACGATCGCGGTCTCGCAGGGGCCGAAGCAAAGATGTCACCGGCGCCCGCCGACGGGAAAGTTCCGGCAGGACAAGCCGCGCCTCCGCTAGTCTTTGGTGTCGCCCGAGAGTTTCGGCGGCGACCTCTCAAAGGGGATGCTGTCGTCGGCCATCACTCGTGAGAAGCCCGAATAGTCCTCGATGGCGAGGCATTGTTGAATGTGTTCGCCGACACGCAAGGGGAACATGCCGAAACGGACATTCAGCGTATAGCCGGCGCGGGTCGGCCAGGTGTAGGTGCCGAAAACCGGAGCCGCGGTTTCGAAGGCCTTGGTATAGGCATCGAGCAAGATGCGGTTGGCGCCATGTATGTCGGTGGCCAGGAACTCGTCGACGTATCGCCCGGTGAGGCTGAAACCGTTCCAGCGGTCGGCCTCCGTCCCGGTCAGGACGTAGCATACCCGGAAGGGATCGCGCTCGAACCGCACGATGTAGAGAAAGGGCAGCAGCGGCTTGATATCCGCCGGCTCGATGTCACTGCGCTGCGGTGCAAGTCCGCCAGCGCGGCTGTTCCAATATCGATGGAGCGCCTCTATGCTGCCCTTGGAATCGTCCCAGCCCGGCATCTTCCAAGCATGGGCCTACTTTCCGAGCCTGTCGAGCCGCATTCGCACTAGGCCCGAATCATGTTTTCTCAGCTTGCACGCCCCGCGCCGCTACCCCGCTGCGTGCCGCTCTTTGCGGTGATAGCCGTCCACCGGACCTGGGGCTGGACTTCCGTGCCCGCAGGATAGGAAGAGACGCCGCCGCTCTTTCTTCTGAGGTTCCTGCGGTGCGGCTACGCCTAACGGCGACCCTTCTTCTGCAATGCACTGTGCCTCCGAACTGGTCGTCGAGCACGGCGCATTTGGCCCCGGGTTGCATGAGTTGGGATTCTGGATCAGTTGGCCGACGATACGGAATCGACGTGGCGCTTTTTCCCGAATACGGGGAAGGCGCTGGCCTCGCCATAGTCGCTACCGCCCTGGATTCCCCTGAGAACATCCATATCAGCCTCCGAAATCACGAAATCCAGCGAGATGTTGCTGCGCAGATGATCAGGGTTCGCCGTCTTGGGCAGCGGCAGCAGGCCCAGCTGGAGGCAGTAGCGAATGCTCAGCTGCGCGACTCCGACGCCATATTTCTTGGCGAGGCTCGCGAGGTTCGGGTTCTTGAGTACCGCGCCATGGCCGACCGGGGAGTAGGCCTCGACCAGGATCCCTTTGCCGCGGCAATAGTCGATCAAATCGAACGGCGTATTGCCGATATGCGCGAGGATCTGGTTCACCATCGGCGCGACGCTGGCGTTCGCGATCAGGTTCTCGATATCGGCGCGCTCAAAGTTCGAAACCCCGATCGCACGAATTTTACCGGCCTTGTGCGCTTCTTCGAGAGCCCGCCAAGCTTCCAGATTGCCCTCGTGAAAGTGCCGCCCCGCACGGAACTCGGCCCACGGCTGCGGGCTATGGATCAGCATCAGGTCGAGATGGTCGAGAGCCATCTGCTTGAGAGATTTATCGATGCTTTCGAGCGCGCTCTTGTAGTCCTTGAGCTCGGCGGCGAGCTTGGTCGTGACGAACACTTGGTCACGGGCAACGCCGCCGGTTCGCACACCCTCGCCCACGCCGCGCTCATTCGCGTAAGCCTGGGCCGTATCGAGATGGCGATAGCCGATTTCCAGCGCGTCGCGCACGACCTGGGCGACAGCCTTGTCCGGGATCATCCAGGTGCCGAGGCCGACCTGCGGGATCCGCACGCCGTTTGACAGGGCAAATCCTTCATCGTTGAACATGTGACTATCCTTTCATGAATTTCAGCTGATACCGGGTCGCAACGAGTCATCCGTTCGCGCTCAGAGACGCTTCCAGGTCATGCATTGAGAAGCGCCGACCGCCTGCCATTTGGTGTGGACTATCGCTGCTTGCCGCTCTCCCGGGTGACGTAACCCGGCTTCTTGGTGAGCGTGTCCCACTTGTCGAGGATGTCTGGCTTGACGACCCCGACATTCCAATCCGGGGAAGACACTTCCTCAAATCCGACTGATACGGAATCGTCGCCATAGGCGAGGATGGACGTGACGCTGCGGACGATAGCGTCCGACAGTCTGCGTTTCTGATCCTCGGTCTTGCCCGGCCAAAGCTTCACGATAACGTGCGGCATGGGATCAATCCTTCGCCAGCGGGGCGAGATATTCCTCGTCGGTCACCTTCTCCATCCAAGTCACCGGGCTTCCGTTGACCGATTCCTGAATGGCGATATGGGTCATGGCCTCATGCGCAGTGGCGCCATGCCAATGCTTCTTGTCTTTCGGGCACCAGAGGATGTCGCCCGCATAGAATTCATGTTTCGGGCCGCCGGCGATCTGGGTCCAACCAACGCCCTCGGTGACGATCAGCGTCTGGCCAGCCGGATGGGTATGCCAAGCGGTACGGGCGCCAGGTTCAAAATGAACGATCGCGCCGGACACGCGCGACGGATCTTCGCGCTGGAATTGCCCCGTGATCGTGGCCTTGCCGGTGAAGAACTGTTCCGGTCCTTCGACGGTCTTGAGATCAGCCTTGCGGGTGATGTTCATCGGTTCATTCCCTTCCAGTGACTGTGCGGCACCAGCCGACGCCAGGAGAGCGGTGAGGAGCATCGCTGTTCGGATCATGACCGCCTCCCAGGTTGCTCAGCGAAATGCTCATGGAAGCGGATCGCTCTGCAGGGAACATAGCCCTCGCGGTTCGCGGGAATTAGACCCGGCGCAGGCAATAAACTGATGAGAATTTCTCAATAATATGCTATGGCTGGATTATGGAAATCAGCCGCGCCGATCTTGCCGATTTCGCCTATTTTCTCGCGATCGCCCGAAATCGAAGCTTTCGGCGCGCAGCGCAGGCATTGGGCGTCACGACATCCGCCCTGAGTCATGCCATGACCGCCCTCGAGGCCCGTCGCGGCGTGCGATTATTGAACAGAACCACTAGGAGCGTAACGCTCACGGCCGCCGGCGAAGAGCTGCTCGCCCGGATCGCGGGGCCATTGGAAGCGATTGGGGAGGCATCGGAAAACCTGAACCGCTACCGCGACGCGCCTGCGGGCCGCGTCAGGATCAGTGTGCCCGAGGACGCAGCCGCGCTGTTGCTCAATCCCGTGATGCCGACCTTCATCGAGCGTTATCCCGATGTCGAGGTCGATATCAGCGTCAGCAACCGGCTGATCGATGTGATCGGGAGCGGCTTCGATGCCGGCATCCGTTACGGCGGCACTGTTCCAGAAGATATGATTGCACAGCGCCTGTCCGCGGACATCCGCTGGGTTGCCGCCGCCGCGCCGTCCTACCTGAAGCGTTTCGGAGCACCGAAAACGCCAGATGACCTGCAGCGGCATCGATGCATCCGCATCCGTCTGGGCAATGGTCAGCTCTATCAATGGGAGTTTGACAAGGGAGATGACTCGATTGCCGTGGTGGCTCCTGGCCCCCTGACAGTGGATGCGTCCCAGGCCGCTCTTGGTCTCGGCTTACGCGGTTGCGGGATCATCTATGGCAGCGAACCGGTCTTCCGGCCGCATTTCGCAAGTGGCGTCCTTCAGCCCGTTCTGAATGACTGGGCCACGACGGGCGAAGGGTTTCACATCTACTACTCCGGCCGCCGTCAGGTTCCGACCGGACTGCGCCTGCTCGTCGAACTCATCCGGGAGATGCGCCCGCTCGGGCTCTAGGCGAGGACGCACGCGACGGTCCCGCGAGACGCGCTTCACAGGCCCCCGTGAGACAGCACGCGGCGGCGACGCTACCCCGCCAGCTTCGCCTTCAGCCGTTCGTTCAAGAGCGCCGGGTTGGCCTTGCCGCCGGTTGCTTTCATCACCTGGCCGACAAAGAAGCCCAGGAGCTTGTCCTTGCCGCCGCGGTATTCGGCGACCTTGTCGGCGTTCTTGGCCATGATGTCGTCGATCGCGGCATCGATGGCCCCGGTGTCGGTCACCTGGCGCAGGCCCTTGCTCTCGACGATGTCCTTCGCCGCCTTGCCGGTCTCGAACATCTCGGCGAAGACGTCCTTGGCGATGCGGCCAGAGATGGTGTTGTCCGAGATGAGGTCGATGAGCCCGCCGAGCGATTCCGCGGAGACGGGCGAGTCCGTGATCGACTTGCCGGCCTTGTTCAACAGGCCGAACAGCTCCGAGCTCACCCAGTTGGAGGCGAGCTTGGCGTCGCGGCCCTTGGCCACCGCCTCGAAGAAATCGGCGCTCTCCTTCTCGCCCACCAGCACGCCGGCGTCGTAGTCGCTGAGGCCCAGATCCTTCACGAAGCGCGCCCGCTTGGCGTCCGGCAATTCCGGCAAGGTCGCCTTGATCTCGTTCACCCACTTCGGGTCGAGGATCAGCGGCAGCAGGTCCGGGTCCGGGAAATAGCGGTAGTCATGCGCATGCTCCTTCGAGCGCATCGAGCGCGTCACGCCCTTGCCCGGATCGTAGAGCCGCGTCTCCTGCTTGATCGCGCCGCCCTCCTCGATCACCTCGATCTGGCGCCGCGCCTCGTATTCGATCGCCTGCTGCACGTAGCGGATCGAGTTCACGTTCTTGATCTCGCAGCGCGTGCCGAGCGGATCGCCCGGCTTCCGGACCGAGACGTTGACGTCGCAGCGCATGGAGCCTTCGTCCATGTTGCCGTCGCAGGTGCCGAGATAGCGCAGGATCGAGCGCAGCTTCTTCAGATACGCCGCCGCCTCCTCGGCCGAGCGCATGTCCGGCTCCGACACGATCTCCATCAACGCAACGCCGGCGCGATTCAGATCGATGTAGCTCTTGGTCGGGTGCTGGTCGTGCAGGCTCTTGCCCGCATCCTGCTCGAGATGCAGGCGGGTGATGCCGACCTCGCGCTTCTGCCCTTCCGGCAGGTCGAGGATGATGGTGCCCTTGCCGACGATGGGCTGGGTGTACTGCGAGATCTGGTAGCCGGCCGGCAGGTCGGCGTAGAAATAGTTCTTCCGGTCGAACACCGATTTCAGGTTGATCTCCGCCTGCAGGCCGAGGCCGGTCTTCACCGCCTGCTCGACGCATTTGCGGTTGATCACCGGCAGCATGCCGGGCATCGCGGCGTCGACCAGGCTGACCTGCGTGTTGGGCTCGGCGCCGAAGGTGGTGGCGGCGCCGGAGAACAGCTTGGATTCCGAGATCACCTGGGCGTGGACTTCGAGGCCGAGGATGATCTCCCACTTGCCGGTGCGCCCCTCGATCAGATCCTTCTCGCTCATGATCAGAATCCCTCCGGCTTGGCTTTGAACCCGGCGCTGCTTTCGATCACGCCGGCGACCTTGAACAGGGTCTCCTCGTCGAAGGCGCGGCCGATCAGCTGCAGGCCGAGCGGCAGGCCTTTCGAATCAAGCCCGGCGGGCACCGAGATGCCGGGAAGACCCGCGAGGTTCACGGTCACGGTGAAGACGTCGTTCAGGTACATCTGCACCGGATCGTCGGTATTCTCGCCCTCGGCGAAGGCCGCCGTCGGCGTCGACGGGGTCAGGACCGCGTCGACCTCCTTGTAGGCCTCCTCGAAGTCGCGGGCGATCAGCGCCCGCAGCTTCTGCGCCTTCACGTAATAGGCGTCGTAGTAGCCGGCGGAAAGCACATAGGTGCCGATCAGGATGCGGCGCTTCACTTCCTTGCCGAAACCCTCGGCGCGCGTGCGCTCGTACATGTCGTCCAGGGATTCGCCCGGCACGCGCAGGCCGAAGCGCACGCCGTCATAGCGCGCGAGGTTGGAGGAGGCTTCCGCCGGCGCGATGATGTAATAGGTCGGCAGCGCATATTTGGTGTGCGGCAGGGAGATCTCCTTGATCTCCGCCCCGGCCTTCTTCAGCCATTCGGCGCCATCGGCCCACAATTTCTCGATCTCCGGCGCCATGCCGTCGAGGCGGTATTCCTTCGGAATGCCGATCTTCATGCCGCGGATATCGCCGGTGATGGCCTTGGCGTAATCCGGCACCGGCAGATCGACCGAGGTGGAATCCTTCGCATCGTAGCCGGCCATCGCGCCCAGCATCAGCGCGCAATCCTTCACGCTGCGCGCCATCGGCCCGGCCTGGTCCAGCGACGAGGCGAAGGCGACGATGCCCCAGCGCGAGCAGCGGCCATAGGTCGGCTTGATGCCGACGGTGCCGGTGAAGGCGGCGGGCTGGCGGATCGAGCCGCCGGTGTCGGTTGCGGTGGCGCCGAAGGCCATGCGCGCGGCGACGGCAGCGGCCGAGCCGCCGGAGGACCCGCCGGGCACCAGGCGCCGGTTGTCGCCGCGCCGCTTCCACGGATTGCCGACGCCGCCGTAATAGGAGGTGAGATTGCTGGAGCCCATGGCGAACTCGTCCATGTTCACCTTGCCCAGCATGACGGCACCCGCCTTCCACAGATTGGCGGTGACGGTCGATTCATAGGGCGGCTTGAAGCCCTCGAGGATGTGCGAGCCGGCGGTGGTCTGCACGCCCTCGGTGCAGAACAGATCCTTGATCGCCAGCGGAATGCCGTCGAGCAGGCCCTTGGCATCGCCCTTGGCGCGGCGCGCGTCGGCGGCCGCCGCCATCGCCCGCGCCTTCTCCGGCGTCTCGACGATGAAGGCGTTGAGGTCGCGATGCTTCGCCATCGCGGCGAGGCTCGCCTCGGTCAGCTCCTTCGAGGAGAAGCTCTTCTTGCCCAGGCCATCGAGCGCTTCGCCGATGGTCAGGCCGGTAAGTTCAGTGCTCATTCCACCACCTTCGGAACGGTGAAGAAGCCGTGCGCCGCGTCGGGCGCATTGGCCAGGATCTTGTCGGGATAGCCGCCGTCGGTGACGGCATCCGCGCGTTGCGGCAGGTTGCGGTGGAGCACGCCTGCCATCGGCTCGATCCCGGTGGTGTCGACTTCGTTCAGTTGCTCGATCCAGGTCATGATGCCGTTCAGCTCTTGCGCCAGGCCGGGTAGATCCTCAGCCGGCACGCGGATGCGCGCCAGGGTGGCGATATGCGCAACGGTCTTGCTGTCCAGCGACATGGGAATCTCAAGCGTTTCCGGGGTTAAAGGGGGTGCGCCGCCCTGCTCGGGCGGGGCGGGCGGAAGCTATCACCGGGCCAGGGCCTCCGCAACCAGCGGATAGCCGATGGTGTAGAGGCCGAAAGCGACGATCGCCGAGCCGGTGATGCGGTTGATCCACAGCATCGTGCTGTGGTCGATGCGATGGCGGATCAGGCCGACGATGCCGGACAGGGTCAGCCACCACCCCGCCGAGCCGATGAAGACGCCCAGCAGCAGGGCCGGGATGGCGTCCACCGAAAAGCCGATGATGCCGGAGAGGCCGGCGAAGATGCCGGCGAAGGACAGGATCGTGGTCGGGTTGGCCAGGGTCAGGACCAGGGTCATGCCGAAATCGGCGAGCAGGCCCTGGGGCACTTCCTGGGTCTCCGCCTTGGCCAGGTTGGGTTCCTTGCGCGCCAGGTTGGCGCCGAGCAGGACCAGGAATGCGCCGCCGATCAGGCGGAACCACATCAGCTCCGCATTGAGGAAGGCGCCCACCAGATTGACGCCATAGGCTCCGACGCCGGCGAAGATCGTGTCGGCCACGGCGGCGCCCAAGCCGGCGCAGAAGCCGGCGATGCGGCCGCGCTCCAGCGTGGTGCGGATGCACAGCACGCCGATCGGCCCGACCGGCGCCGCCACGCCGAAACCGATGGCGGCCCCTTTCACCAGCATCCAGATGGAGGCCCACAGAAATTCAAGCATTGGGAAACTCAGGCATTGGGAAACTCAGGCATTGGGAAACTCAGGTATTGAAAGACTCTTGCATCGAAAGACTTTGGCATTGGAAGACTCAGGCGCTGCGGTCGGACCTGAGGATCGGACCGACCACGTCGCCGGTTTGCGGCGCGGACAGAATATGCGTCTCCTTGCTTGAGGACAGGGCGATCAGGGTCTGGGTGCGGCCGATACCCTTCACTGCCTTTAGCCTTTCCATCAGGAAGCGTTCAAGCTGCGCGGTGTCGCGGAGCCGCAGTTTCAGCAGATAGGAGAATTCGCCGGTGACGTGGTGGCATTCGAGCACTTCCGGAGCCATCTTCATGGTGCTGCGGAATTCCGCCTCCGCCGCGGCGTCTTCGACCACGACCAGGATGAAGGCCAGCAGTTTCAGGTCGATGGCGACGGGGTCGATCTCCGCCGTCATCCGGCGCACCACCCCTTTGGCGCGGAGCCGCTTCAGCCGGTCATTGACCGAAGAGGCGGCCAGACCGACGGCAGCGCCGATCTCGGCATAGGTCAGCGACCCATCCGACTGGATACAGTCGAGTATTTTTCGGTCTATTGCGTCCATTTACGTAATTTATCCGGAAAAAAATCAACTTTCCCATTTTATATACGAGGGGCGCGCCTTGAACAAGCGCCGCGCGGGGTCCGCCAAAAAATGTCGCCTCGCCCGACGGTTGGAACGGCCCTGGTCCCCGGCGGCTCTGCAAGCCGTCGCGCAACCCCCGGCCGGCCGGCGGCCACCGGGTCCCGCGGCGCGGCGATTGACCAAGGGCGGCCACGCGGATCATGGGGCGACGCGCGCAGCGCATCCGCGCCGCCAAGTCGCGAATCAGCGACGATATGAACCTATAGCCCTGACATCGCCACAAACGGGCGATAGACTCTCCCGCAACGGCCGCGCGACGGCCATGGATCGGAAACAGAGATGATGTCGAAACTTGCCCGCCGCCTGCGTCTGACCCTGGCGCTCTGGTTCGCCGCCTTGGCTGTGGCGCCCGCTTTGGCTCCAGGCGCCGCCTTGGCCGACACGCCCGGCCTCAGCGTCCCCGAGGCCGCCCCGACCGACGTGGCGCCGGACGCCCGGGCGATCACCGATGCGGCGGAGGCCAAGCGCATCCTCGACGACCTCACCATCTATGGCCGCTATGCCGATGGCGAGAACTGGATCGAATACCACTTGCCGGACGGCCGCACCGCCTATTGGGAAAAGGGCTGCACCTATCCGGGCAAGTGGTGGCTGGAGAACGGCCAGGTCTGCTACGCCTATCCGAACTACCACGACAACGCGCCGAACTGTTTCATCCTCTATCAGCGGCCGAGCGGCGAGATCCAGTTCGCCGCCATCGCCGATGCCGGCTTTTCCTATCTCGCCTCGTTTTCGCTGAAGATCGCGCATGGCAACGACGCCGCGTTGCCGATCGGCGCGCTCAGCCCCTGCGTCGGGGCGTGATACTGTGACTGGGCCCGTCTAGGGCATGTAGGCGAGAACGGCGCCCACCGCGCCGCCGATGATCAGGGCCAGCACGCCGAAGGCCACCACCTTCATCATGTCGACCGGCGTCGCCGTGCGGTCGAACTCGTCGATATCCTCGCGGATCGCCTCATAGGCGAAAGCGAGCTTCTCGCGGATGGTGGAGCCGGTGCTGCCCGGCTCGATCTCGACCGTCTTGGAGGTCAGGCCGAGCTCGTCTTCCCTGATGCCCAGGCGGTCGGCGACGCCGCGGATATTGGATTCGAGGGCGTCGGGCGACTTGTCGTGCTTGTGCAGCACGCTGAACTCGCCGGGGCCGGACTTCGACGCGGCACCATCCTCGGCCAGGTCGAGGATCGCCGCTTCCAGCTCGGCCTCGAGCAGGTCGACGTTCTTGCTCTGCAGCTGCGAGCGGCGCTTGCGGTCGCGCAGGGCGGCGATGGCGATGACGGTCAGGTCGAGGGTGGATTCGGATTCCGCCGCCACCATCTCGATCAGGCGCATCATGCGCTCGTCGTCGGTGAAGCGGGCGGTGAACTTGGCGTCCTTGATCGCCTCCGCCGAAACGCCCGGCCCGGCGGCGGCGAAGAGCAGCCAGAAGCTTTCCAGCCCGCCGCTCGGCTCCGCCTGCATCACGTAGCTGCGGATGCCGAAAGCGGGCGTCTTCAGATGGATCAGGCAGCGCGGCGCGACGCTGTTGGGGTTGAGCTTGCGGAAGAAGGTGTGGAAATGCCCGACATCCGCCGGCGTGATGTAGTCGGCGACCGGCTTGCCGATCATGCCGCGACCGTCCTGGCCCAGATGCAGCTCCGCCTGGCCACGCACCTCGAGAATGCGGCCGACTCCATCCACCAGGACGGAAATATCCCAAACCTGCGACATCACGACCCCGAATACAGAAATACAGGGGATTGTCAGGTCTGATTGGTTAATCCGGCCTTAACATGCCGCCGTCGCGAGGCCGCAAATACTGCCGGTCCGGCGCGAATTCGCTCTATTCGACGGTGACGCTCTTGGCCAGGTTGCGCGGCTGGTCGACATCTGTCCCTTTCGCCACCGCCGCGTGGTAGGCGAGCAGCTGGACCGGGATCGCATAGAGGATCGGCGCCACGAAGGGATCGACCTTGGGCAGCTCGATCGCCGCCATCGCCTCCCCACCCAGCCGGCGGATGCCCTCGGCGTCGGAGAAGAAGATCACCCTGCCGCCGCGCGCGCGGGCCTCCTGCAGGTTCGAGGCGGTCTTGTCGAACAGCTCGTCGCTCGGCGCCACCACGATCACCGGCACGTTCTCGTCGATGAGCGCGATCGGGCCGTGCTTCATCTCGCCCGCCGCATAGCCCTCGGCGTGGATGTAGGAGATCTCCTTCAGCTTCAAGGCGCCTTCGAGCGCGATCGGGTAGGAGGTGCCACGGCCGAGGAACAGCACGTCGCGCGCCTCGGCCACTTTCAGCGCCAGCGCCTTCACCGCCTCGTCATGGTTCAGCACCTCGGCGGCACGGGCCGGCACTTCCAGCAGCGCCGTGGACAAGGCCGCCTCGCGCCCCGCATCGATGGCGCCGCGGGCGCGCGCCACGGCGATGGCAAAGGCCGCCAGGACCACCAGCTGCGTGGTGAAGGCCTTGGTCGAGGCAACGCCGATCTCGGTGCCGGCCAGGGTATGCAGCACCGCGTCGGATTCGCGGCCCATGGTGCTCTCCGGCACGTTCAGCACCGAGATGATCTTGTGGCCCCTGGCCTTGGCGTAGCGCAGCGCCGCCAGCGTGTCGGCGGTCTCGCCCGATTGCGAGATCACGATGGTGGCCCCGCCCGGCTCGAGCGGCGCCTGGCGATAGCGGAACTCGGACGCGACGTCGAGCTCGACCGGCAGGCGGGCGATGCGCTCAAGCCAGTATTTCGCCACGTAGCCGGCGAGATAGGCCGTGCCGCAGGCGACGATGGTGAGGCGCGTCAGCTTGGCGAGGTCGACCGGCAGCGCCGGCAGCTCGATCCGGCGCTCCAGCGGGTTGACGAAGGCCTGCAGCGTGTCGCCGATGACGCTCGGCTGCTCGGCGATCTCCTTCATCATGAAGTGGCGGTAATTGCCCTTGCCGACCAGCGCGCCGGAGACCGTGGTCTGGCGCACCTCGCGGTTCACCCGCTTGCCGTTGTTGTGGATGGTGGCGCCCTTGCGGGTCATCATCACCCAGTCGTCCTCCTCGAGATAGCAGATCTGGTTGGTATAGGGCGCCAGGGCCATGGCGTCGGAACCCAGATACATTTCGCCCTCGCCATAGCCGACCGCCAGCGGCGAGCCGCGCCGCGCGCCGGCCATCAGATCCGGATGGTCGGCGAACAGGATGGCGAGCGAGAAGGCGCCGTGCAGCCGCGCCATCGTCGCGTCCATCGCCTGCTCCGGCGTCTTGCCCTTGTTCAAGAGGTCGGTCAGCAGATGCGCCACGGTCTCGGTGTCGGTCTCGGTGGTGAAGACGTGGCCGGCAGCGGTGAGCTCCTCGCGCAGCTCCTGGAAGTTCTCGATGATGCCGTTGTGGACGATGGCGACCTTGTCGGTGGCATGCGGATGGGCATTGGTCTCGTTCGGCCGGCCATGGGTCGCCCAGCGCGTATGGCCGATGCCGGTCTGCCCGTGCAGCGGGTTCCTGGCCAGCAGCGCCTCGAGGTTCACCAGCTTGCCCTCGGCGCGGCGGCGCTCGATCTTTCCGTCCTGCAGCGTGGCGATGCCGGCGGAATCATAGCCGCGATATTCCAGGCGCTTCAAACCGTTCAGCAGCGCGCCGGAAACGTCGCTCTTGCCCAGGATGCCGATGATGCCGCACATCGCGTCTTAGTCCTTCTTGCTTTTCGGCTTCTGCATTTCGCGGAAGCGTTTTGCCCAGCCGGGCTTCTCCACCTGCTCGCCGCGGGCGATGGCCAGCGCATCGGGCGCCACGTCGCGGGTGATGACCGACCCGGCGCCGGTGATCGCCCCCTCGCCCACCGTGACCGGCGCGACCAGCGAGGTATCCGAGCCGATGAAGGCCCCGGCGCCGATCTGCGTCTTCGCCTTGGTGAAGCCGTCGTAGTTGCAGGTGATGGTGCCGGCGCCGATATTGGCCTTGGCGCCGATGGTCGCGTCGCCGAGATAGCTGAGGTGATTGGCCTTGGCGCCGGCGCCGAGCTCGGCCTTCTTGAGCTCGACGAAATTCCCGACATGCGCCTCATCGCCGATCACCGAGCCGGGGCGGATCCGTGCGAAAGGACCGATGATCGCGCCGGTTCCGATGCGGGCGCCCTCGATGTGGCAGAAGGCGCGGATCTCGACCCCGTCGGCGATCTCGACGCCGGGCCCGAATTGCACGTTGGGGCCGATGACCACGTCGCTGCCGATCCTGGTGTCGGCGGCGAAATAGACGGTGGCGGGATCGGTGAGCGTCGCTCCCTCCTCCATCGCGGCGCGGCGCATGCGGTCCTGGAACAGCGCCTCCGCCGCCGCGAGCTCGACGCGGCTGTTGACGCCGAGCAATTCTTCCGCCGGCGCCTCGACGAAGGCGCAGACACGCTTGTCCTTGCGCGCATGGGCGATGATGTCGGTCAGGTAGAACTCGCCCTTGGCGTTGTTGTTGTCGAGCCGGTCGATCAGCGGCCACAGGGCCGCGCCGTCGATCGCCATGACGCCGGAATTGCACAGGCCGACCGCCCGCTCCGCCTCGCTCGCGTCCTTGTGCTCGACGATGCGGTCCAGCGTCCCGTCGGCGGCCTGGATCAGGCGGCCGTAGCCGCTGGGATCGGCCGGCCGCATGCCCAGCACCACCACGGCGGGATTGTCGTCCCGCCGCCGCCGCGCCAGCAGCCGCGTCAACGTGTCGGTGGTGACGAACGGCGTGTCGCCGTACACCACCAGCACGTCGCCCGAGAAGCCGCCCAGCGCCGCCCTGGCGCAGCCGACGGCGTGGCCGGTGCCGAGCTGATCGGCCTGGAAGGCCGTCGCGTTGGGCGCCACTTCCGCCGCCACGTCATCCATGCCGGGAGCGATCACGACCACGGCGCGCTCAAGGCCGAGCGGCGCCAGATTGGCAAGGACGTGGCCGACCAGGGTGCGGCCGGCGATCCGGTGCATCACCTTGGGCAGGCGCGATTTCATCCGCGTGCCCTTGCCGGCGGCGAGGAGGATGGCGGCGGCGCTCTGTTTTGGCATGGACATAGGTCTGGCTGGGGGCATCAATCTGGCTGGTTCGGCATAGCGGACTGGTCGGACTCGACTCCGGTGCGCGGGATCGCGGGCCTTGTTGCACCGGGCAGCCGAAAAATGCCATATCCCCCCACCAACTCCAAGCTGGCCGTGGCGCAGGCCGCGCGCCAGCCCTGACCTCAGGAAACACAAGGAAAACGGCGAAACTATGGCCCCGGCCGCGTCCCTCAAGCGCCATGTCCTGGTCTTCGATCTCGACGGCACGCTGATCGACAGCGCGCCGGACATCGCCGCCGCGGTCAATGCCCTGTTCGCCGAGCTCGGCCTGCCGGCGGTGCCCGTCCCCCATGTGCGCCGCTGGATCGGCGACGGCGCGCCCAAGCTGCTGGAGCGGGCCCTGGCCGATGTCGGCTCGGCCTTGACCGCGGCCGAGCTGTTCCCGCGCTTCACCGTGCATTATGGCGAGAACACCGTCGGCCGGACCACCGTCTATCCCGGCGTCGAGCAGGCGCTGACGGAGCTGGCCGGCCTCGGCTGCCGGATGGGCGTGTGCACCAACAAGCCCTTCGCGCCGACCCAGGCGATCCTCGCCGCCTTCGGCCTGGACCGCCATTTCGGCGCCGTGATCGGCGGCGATTCGCTGCCGCAGCGGAAGCCGGAGCCGGAGCCGCTATGGGAGGTCGTGCGCCGCCTGGGCGGCACGCCGGACCAGGCGGTGCTGGTCGGCGACAGCGCGGTCGATCTCGCCTGCGCCGAAGCGGCCGGCATTCCCGCCATCATCATTCCGTCCGGCTACGGCATGGTGGCGCCCGAAGCGCCGCTCACCATCCCTGACTTCCGCGACCTGCGCGCGGCGGTGGAGCGGTTCTAGGAGCCGGCGACTAGGCGGCGGCGACGTTGCGGGCGCGCAGCTTCTGCGCCAAATCGGCGCCCAGGATCCGGAGCATCACCGCTGCGATCTGATGGTCGTTGAGCAGCAGCGTCTTCAACCGCGTCTTGTCGATGCAAAGTATGCGGCAGGGCTGGATCGCGCTGACCGTCGCCGAGGCGGGTTCATCAGTGAGGAACGCCATCTCGCCGACGAAGGCGCCGCGGCTGATCTGGGCGATGACGCGCCCGCCGATGGCGACCGCGGCCTGACCCTCCGCGATCATCATCACCGCCGCTACCGGCTGGCCCGCGCTGGTCAACGTCTCGCCCGGCGCGATGTTGCGCCAGGAGGCGCATTTCAGCAGCAGGCCGATCTGCGCATCGTCCAGCCCGTCGAACATCGCCCGCAGCAGGTCCAGATCGCCTTCCGCCGAGCGCAGGCGCAGGCGATCGCGCGTCATCAGCGCGAGATGGAACAGGTTGATGGCGATGAAGATGCAATCCCAGGCGATGCCGGTGTAGAGCGCGTCGCTGACGATGACGAAATAGGCGACCTCGAAGCACAGGCCGAGCACCGCGGCGATGCGCAGCCAATAGATGTTGGTGAGCCAATAAGAGATCGCAATGATCAGATAGGAGACATGGCCGGCCAGGTCACCCCAGGCGCCGCCCATGCCCTGCAACGCGGCTGCGATCCCGTCCATCGGCGCGCCCCTTCGCCCGTCCCGGAAGTGGCGCGAGTTTAGTCAGCAGGGCTCAGCGGCGGCAAGCCGCGGCGGTGGCCGATCGCAACAACTTCGGCCTGTGACCCCTATTGTGAGACTCTATTGCGAGACCTGGGTGAGCTCGAGCGTCATCTCGCCGAAGGAGCTCTCGGCCACGATGCGCACCGGCACGCTGGGGAAGCCGGCGATGGCCGGCGCCATCCACAGCTTCGCCGATTGCGGATAGAGATTGGCGTTGAGGGCCGTCTGCTGGAAGCCGGCGACCAGCTCCGGCGTCGCGGTGCATTCGGTGGCGGAGCCGGCATAGTAGGAATCTGCGAGGGGATCGAGATCGGTGAAGCCGCCCTGCTCCAGCACCAGGTCATAGCGCCGCGCGCCGTCGAACAGGGCGTAGCGGCCGGCGCAATTGCCGCTCTGGGCGAAGGCGCTGGCCACCGCCACGATGACGCTGGCCGGGTCCATCGTGCCCTTGGCATAGCCCTGTTGCTGGGCCTGCTGCGCCTGGCGGGTCATCGGCACCGCCTGGATCGCCACCGCGCCGTTGGCGCCATAGGTCAGAGCCACCGATTCCTGGCGGTTCCAGACCCGCATGTCGGAGCGGTAGCTGGCGGGCTGCGGCCGGTGGCCCTTCAGCGCGCCGCTCGCCTTCAGCGACTGGGTGAAGGGATAGAGCAGCGCCAAATTGCCCGTGGTCGCCATGTCCGCCGTCACCACATAGGTGCCTTCCGCCGGCTTGGAGCCCTCGGGCACGGCGATGTTGGCCTGCAGCGACAGGACCGGCGCCCCGCCCAGATAGCCGACATAGGTGAGGTGCGCGGAACTCTGCGCCGCCGCGGCCGGCGCGGCGGCGAGGCCGAGCGCCAGGGCGGCGGCCAGCGGAACAGCGGAGAGGCGGCGGGTGGACATAGGGCTAAGCTCCTGATTCAAAGGCGGTTATCGCTCACCCCCGAGACCGGAAGCTGGGCCTGCGGGGCGCTTCTGTCAAGCGCGCCGGAAGTCACAATGCGCGGAGCGGGCCGGATCCGGGGCCGGGGCAAGGCGGCCGTTGACAGCCTCGGAGCCCGTCTTTAAACAACCGCCAGATTGCGCGGTGCCGGCCCTGGGCCGCCCGCGTGGATCGCCGGCCGGTTCAGCGGCCGTCCCGGGTCGGGTGCGTAGCTCAGCGGGAGAGCACTACCTTCACACGGTAGGGGTCACAGGTTCAATCCCTGTCGCACCCACCATTCCAATCTGAATGGAAGTCCGCAGAGTTTTCCGCCTTTCGGGCGCAGAACGATCCGCCATTGAATCCGCAAGCTGCTGCACCGCCATGCGGTTCCGGCGGTGGTCAATACCCGGTTTCGCGGCTAAAAGGCAGGGATGAAATCCAAAGCCTACGGCTACCTGTTCGCCCTCGCCGCCACGACGATCTTCTCCATCCAGGATGCGGTTTCGAAGCATCTCGGCGAGCACTATCCGCCCATCTTCGTCACCATGATCCGGTACTGGGCCTTCGCCGCCTTCTGCATTCTGCTGGCGGCGCGCAAGCGCGGCGGCCTCTGGGCGGCCGCCCGCTCCACGCGGCCGGTGCTGCAGATCGCGCGCGGAATCCTGCTGGCGGTGGAGATCATGGCCGTCATCACCGCCTTTGCCCATGCCGGCCTGGCGCATTCAACCGCCGTCCTGTCGGCGACGCCCATCCTGGTCACCCTGCTCTCGATCCCGCTGCTGGGGGAGCACGTGGGATGGCGGCGCTGGTCGGCGATCATCGCCGGCCTCGCCGGCGTGCTGCTGATCCTCAAGCCCGACACCAGCGGCTTTCTCGATCCCTGGCTGCTCCTGCCAGTCGTCTGCGCCGCGATGTACGCGATCTATCTGATCGCGACACGGCTGGTCAGCCGCACCGACCCGCCGTCGACCAGCTTCTTCTACACCGGCATCGCCGGCGCCGTGGCGGCGACCCTGGTCGGGCCGTTCTTCTGGGCCGATCTGCAGGGGTGGGACCGGGCCTGGATGGGGTTCCTCTGCATCTCCGGCATGACCGGCCACTACCTGGTGATCCGCGCCTATGAGCTGGTCGACGCCTCCGCGGTGCAGCCGATCAGCTATCTCAGCCTGGTCTATGCCTCGGGATTCGGCATCCTGCTCTATGGCGAGACGCTGACCTGGAACGTCGTCGCCGGCTCCGCGATCGTGGTCGGCGCCGGCATCTTCACCTTCTGGCGCGAATACATCCTCCGTCATCAGGCGCCGGTTCCGGCCCCGCGGCGGCGCGACGCGGCGTAGCGCGGGCCGTCAGCGCGGTGCCGACCATTTCGCGTACCAAGCCTTGAACTGGCGCAGCTGCGCCTCGCAGAAGGCTCGCTGGCTGTCGCTGAGCCGGTCGGTCTCGTTGAAGTGGAGCTTGTACTCCGGGCTGCCCTCCATCACCATCAAGTGCTTGTAGTAGAGGACCAGGTCCGGGCCTTCGTCGAAAGTCGAAAGCACGGTGAGCGCCTGGTCGAGCTCCAGCGCCTTGCGCCGCGCCCCCGCATCGCCCTTCGCCGCCTGCTCGCACAGGGCGACCAAGTGCAGCACTTCCTTGGGCAGCACGTTGCCGATGCCGGTGATGGCGCCGGTGGCGCCGCAATTGACGAAGCCGTGGAAGACCTGGGTGTCGACGCCGACCATCAGGGTCAGATCCACGTTGCCACTGGTGATGTTCTGCGCCGCATAGGTAAGCGAAGCCGCGCCGCCGAACTCCTTGAACCCCACCAGATGCGGATATTGCTTGCGCAGGTCGAAAAACAGGTCCGCCTTCGTCTCGAAACCATAATAGGGGCTGTTGTAGATAACCGCGGGAAGGTCGACCGCCGCTTCCAGGATGCCGGCGAAATGGGCGCGCTGCGCGGCCACGACGCTGCCGCGCGACAGCACGCGCGGGATCACCATCAGGCCCTTGGCGCCGACCTTCTTGGCATGGGCGGCAAAGGACGCGGCGCGCGCCGGATTCTGGGCGCCGGTGCCGACAATGACCGGGACGCCCGCGCGCACCAGCGCCTCGACGCCGGTCTTGCGCTCCTCATCGGTCAGCAGCGGCCAGTCGCCCATGGAGCCGCAATAGACCACCGCCGACATGCCGGCTGCGATCAGCTCCTTGCCCTTGCGCACCAAGGCCTCGAAATCCGGCGTGCGGTCGGGCTTGCACGGGGTCATCAAGGCTGGAATGCAACCGCTGAATATGTTGGACGCCACGATCATCTCCTTCAGGGCTTTGCCCGGTGCCGCATGCGCCTGGGCCCAGTCAAATGGAACGGCATTGCTGTTGCCGGTGACCGGCCGCGACATCAGCGGGGCATCGGCAACGCGCAAGCCGGATACCCTCGGGACATCTGCCCGCAGTCGGCGGATTCAGTCAAGAAGTTGCAGCAGATGCGGGCGCCGCCCGCCTCACCCGATCGCCGCCGCCGTCAGCTGTGACACCAGGCGCAGGTCCTTGGTTGCGGCTTCGACGGTGTTGCGGACGGGCGCGCCCTCGGTGACGCTCTTCCAGAACCCGATCAGCTCCCGGACGAAGGCCTCCTCGTAGCTGGCGCGGTATTCCGTCTCCTGCCAGCAGTTGCCGTCGGACCGGGACACGGTCAGCCGGGTGGGGAAATGGTTGAGATAGGGCGATGGGAAAGTCAGCTCATAGACGCAATCATTGAAGTAGAACGTCACCCGTTCCTTGTAATCGGCAACCTTGTGCACGAAGAGATGCGACATCTGCCAGATGGCGTCGCAACCCTGCAGCCGCACGCTGCCCTGGCCGCCGTCGCCGCCGGCGAAGAAGGCCGCGCCGATGACCTTGCCGGTCTCCACCTTCAGCGCCTCGAGGACGCCGTGCACGACGTTGATGTCGTGGATCAGGCTCGAGCAGTAGCAATTCGTGTAGCCCCACATCTCGGCCGGCGTCAGCGGCCGATGGACGGCGCGCGCCACCTGCTCGTCGCGCCGCCGCTTGCCGTCGGCGATGATGTCGGCCGGGATGTCGCCGGTCTTCACGAAGTCGCCCTGATGCTGGTTGAACGGCCAGGAATCCGGGTCCTGCACCTCGACGCTGATCAGGCGCAGCTGCGCGGCGTCCTTGGGCAGCAGCGAGAGCAGCTTCTCGTAGCTGGGATCGAAGCGCTTCATGTAGCCGACCTGCACCACCTTGCCGGCCTTGTCCCGGGCGGCGGCGATCTCCTCGGCCTGGGGGACGGAGAAGCAGAGCGGCTTTTCGCAGAAGACGTGCTTGCCGCGCGCCAGCGCCTGCAAGGTGATCTCGGCATGATACTGGTCCGGGGCGGCGATCAGGATGGCGTCGATGCCGGCATCCAGCAACTGCTCGTAGCCGGCGAAGGCCCGGAACCCGCGGCTTTCCAGCTCGCGCCGCATGTCGGCCGAGGCATCGGCGATGCCGACGATCTCGAAGAGCTTCTCCAGGCGGCGCAGGTTCGGGATGTGCTCCACCTGCCCGATCAGCCCCGCCCCGACCACACCGATTCTGACGCGATCCATCCTTGCCATTCCTGTTCCCCTTCGTGTTCCTGAAATCCGGCGCCTATTGTCCGGCCGGACTGCGTTCCGCCAGCCGACCGATCTCGCGCTCCAGGCGTTGCAGATCCTCGCCGCCGGCCATCACGTTGAGCACCTCATCGCGGCTGATCTCGCTGCGCAGATAGGTGCCCTTGCTGCGCCCGCGGTTGAGCAGGGTGAAGCGGTCGGCCACCGTGTAGGCGTGATGGATGTTGTGCGAGATGAAGATGACGCCGAGGCCGCGGTTGCGCGCCTGGGCGACGTATTTCAGCACCATCGCGGCCTGGTGCACGCCCAGTGCCGAGGTCGGCTCGTCGAGGATGAGGACGCGGGCGCCGAAATGCACCGCGCGGGCGATGGCGAGGCACTGCCGCTCGCCGCCCGAGAGAGTGCCGACCGCCTGGCTCGGATCGCGCACGTCGATGCCGATCTCGGCCAGCTCCTTGACCACGATCTCGTCGGCGCGGCCGACGTCGAACCGCGCGAAGGGGCCCCAGCCCAAGGTCGGCTCGCGCCCCAGGAAGAAGTTTCGCGTGACGCTGAGCAGCGGGATCATCGCGAGGTCCTGGTAGACCGTGCCGATCCCGCGGTCGAGGGCCTGGCGCGGCGAACTCATCTGGATCGGCTCGCCGTCAATCAGGTATGTGCCGCTGCTGGGCGCATGCACCCCGGCCAGGATCTTGATCAGGGTCGACTTGCCGGCGCCGTTGTCGCCGAGCAGGCAATGCACCTCTCCGGGATGGACCGCGAAGCTCAGGTCCTGGAGCGCGACGACGGTGCCGAAGGACTTGCTGACGTTCTTCAACTCTATGATCGGTGTCATGCCGGGCTCCTCAGCGTTCCTGCGTGGCGCGGCGGCGCACATAATTGTTGAACAGCACGGCCATCAGCACCATCAGGCCGAGGAAGACCTTGAACAGGTCGGAATCGATGCCGGTATAGAGGATGCCGATCTGGACCGTGCCGTAGATGAGGGCGCCCAGCATCGCGCCGATGGCCGAGCCGTAGCCGCCGGTCAGCAGCGTGCCGCCGATGACCACGGCGATGATGGCGTCGAATTCCTTCTGCGTGCCGCGCAGCGTGTCCGCCGAGCCGACTTCGAGGATCTGGGCCGCGGCGAACAGGACCGCGGCGATGGCGGTCAGCGTGAACAGGATGATCTTCACCCCGTGCACCGGCACGCCGACATTGCGCGCCGCGCCCTCGTCGCCGCCGACCGCGAAGATCCAGTTGCCGAACTTCGTCCGCAGCAGGACCCAGGTGGCCAGCAGGGTCAGGCCGATCCACCAGACGATGGAGACCGGCAGGCCCTCCACCACGGGCAGGCCGTTGGCGCGGGCCGCGATCCAGCCATGCTCCGCCATCCAGGCGAAGACCGGCTGGCCGATGCGCGCGCCGAACAGGCCGATGACGAAGCTGTCGGGGTCGCTCTGGATGATCTTCGGGATCTGGGTATAGCCGTTGACATAGCGCGTCACGGAAATCGCAAGACCACGCAGGATGAGCAGCGACGCCAGCGTGACGATGAACGACGGCAGCCCGGTCTTGACCGTGAGAAAGCCGTTGAGCGCGCCAATTCCGCCGCAGATCACCAGGGCGACGAGGAAAGAGACCGACAGCGGCAGCCCATAGACCGTCGCGGAAAGGCCCATGATGACCCCGGCAATCCCGATCATCGATCCCATGGAGAGGTCGAATTCGCCCGCGATCATCAGCAGGGCCACGGCCGCGGCGAGGATGCCGATCTCCGCCGACACCTGCAGGATGTTGATGATCCCGTCGATCGTGAACATCCCGCTGTCGCCCGCCAGCAGGAAGAAGACGACATAGATGAGGATGACGCCGGACAGCGCCCCGAGCTCGGGCCGGCGCAGCAGCCGCGCGACGACGCCGCTCTTGCGGATGCGCGCCGCGTCGCTTCCGATGCCCTTGGGCGTCAGGGGGTCCAGCTTGCTCTCGGTCTCCATCACGCGTGCTCCAATCGGTTTCGTTTACCGGCCCAACTCGTCCTGGCTCGGGCCTCCGCGCCTTGCCGCGGTCTCCTCGCAAGGCCGGATCGGCGGCCCCGTCTCGAGTCAATGGGACGGCAGCGGACGGCGGACATGATGCGCGGGATCGCGCCACTGGCGATACAGGGCCGGAAGGAACTCCCGGTAGGCGCTCCACATGGACGGGTAAGGCGGCGGGCAGTCGGCCCGGATGGCCTCGTGCAGCGCCGGCAAGGCGTGATAGGGCGCCGAGGGGTACATGTGGTGTTCGACATGGTAGTTCATGTTCCAGTAGAGGAAGCGCGACACGGGATTGATCAGCACGGTCCGCGAATTGAGCCGATGGTCGAGCACGTTCTCCGGCATGCAGCCATGCTGGACGATGCCGAAGAAATTGTAGAGCCAGGCCCCGGCGACCGAGGGCAGCGGCCCGAGCAGGAGGACCGGCAGCCACGAGCCGAGCCAGAGCGCGGCGCCGGCGATGCCGGCGAAGACGAGCATCCAGGCCCGCGCTTCCGCCACGATGCGGGCATGCTCGCTCTCCGGCACCAGGGACAACTCCTCCGCGTCGATGCGGCCGCAGGCATTGAGCACGGAGGCGGCGAATTCCCGCGGCGCCAGCTCCAGGCCGAGGAAGTCGGCCACCAGCCGCAGCGGCCGGACCGGCAGCCTGACCTGGATCTCGCGGTCCCGGCCGACGATCAGCGTGTCGGTATGGTGGCGCGCGTGGCTCCATTTCCAGATCGTCGGCCGGCGCATGACCTGGAAGGACGCGGCCTGGTACAGCCACCTGTTCATCCAGTCGGTCGCGAAGGGCGTGCCGTGGCCCGCCTCGTGCCAGCGGGAATCCGCCGGCCCGGCATAGAGCGTGCCGTAGAGGAAGAAGGCGGCCCAGGCCCAGCCGGTGCCCCAGGACGCGGCCAGGAGCCAGCCGGCGAATGCGATCAGGCCGTACCAGATGGCCGTGTCGCGGAGCGCGACGGCATCCGATCGCCGGAACAGGGCCTTCCGGGCCGCTTTCGGGATGTCGCAGCGGTACCACTGGGCCTGCACCAGCCCGCGCGCCCGCGCGCGTTCCCCGTCGCCGCCGATCAATCGGTATCTGTCGATTGGCATGTTGCGCGTGCCGATTCAATGAGCGGCCTGGCCGACCGGGATCGCGGCCGGCCAGGTCTCAACCAGGTAAACGGAAACCCAGGCTGCCGCCGTGCTAGCGGATGCCCTTCTTGCTCAGCACCATGATCTTCTCCACGTCGGTCGGGGAGATGGCGTTCGGCCCGGTATAGATGTTGTTGATCGGCAGCAGGCCGTATCTGGCGTTGAGCGTCAGCATGACCACCGGCAGGAAGCCCATCATGTATTGCTGGGCATCGAAGGAGAACAGCAGCTCCTTGTCGCTGAGCGAGGTCAGCGTGTCGCCGGAGACGTCGAAATTGCCGATCTTGTAGTTGCCGAGCGTCCCGCTGGCGCGCAGCGCGGCGACGACGTTGGTGGCCGAGGGCGCGCCAAGCGCCAGGATGCCGTCGACGTCCGGATGCGAGGCCAGATAGGCGTTGAGGCGGGCCGCGGTCTCCGTCGGGTCGAGGCTGATCTCCACCCGGTCGCCATTGCCGTTCATCGCCTCGATGAATCCGTCGCAGGCCGATTCATTCACCAGGTTGCCGGTCTCATGGTTGGCGCAAACGCCCTTCTTCACGCCGGCGGCGAGCAGCAGCTTGGCGGCGCGCTTGCCCTGCTCGAAGTAGCTGGTGGTGCCGACATAGAGCTTGAGGCCGAGCTTCTCCACCTGGTCCTCGCCGCTGTCGATGACGATGACGGGAATGCCGGCATCGGCGGCGGCCTTGACCGACTTGCCCAGCGCCTCGGCATCCGCGATGGACACGACCAGGCCCTGGACCTTCTGCGTCACCGCGGCGTCGATCATGCGCGACATGGCGACATAGTCGGTGGTCTGCGGCGCCTGGTAGGACACGTCCGCACCCATCAGCTTTGCGGCGTCATCGACGCCCTTCTTCACCACGCTCCAATAGGTATCCGCCGATTGGCCGTGGGTGACGACCGCGATCTTGACCGGGTCGTCGGCCAAGGCCGGGGCGACGGCAAGGCCGGCGCCCGCCCCTAGTGCCAGAGCGCACAATGCCATCGTGAACCGACGCGTGACTTTCATGATTCCCTCCTCCGTCTGGACGTTTGCGGCGCGGCCGCCTGCCGGCCGGGCCCCTTGTTCAGGCGTGGAACTCCCCATCCACGCCCCAATTCCTCCGCCGCTCTCCTACGCGCCCCGATAGGCGACGTTGCGCAGCAGCTCGACCGACTTCCGCACGCCCTCGAGCGGGTCGATCAGCGAATCCTCGTGCTCGATGGAAAGGACGTCGTCGTAGCCGGCCATGCGCAGGGCGGCGCAGAACTGGCGCCACCATTCCTCGCCATGGCCGAAGCCGAGCGTGACATAGTTCCAGGTGCGCGCGCCCACGTCGCTGGAGGGGCGGGTGTCAAGCACGCCGTCGATCCCGGCCGGGATCGGCTCGACGCGCGTATCCTTGGCGTGCACGTAGTAGATCGCGTCCCCCAGTGCCCGCACGGCGGCCAGCGGATCGGCGCCCATCCACATCGGATGGCTCGGATCGTAATTGGCGCCGACCATCTCGCCCACCGCGTTGCGCAGGCGCGTGAGGGTCTGCGGGTTGTACACGGCCTGGGCGCCATGCAGCTCCAGGCAGATGCGCCGGATGCCGTTCTCGCGCGCCACGACCACCAGGTCCCGCCAGTAGGGGATCACGCACTCGTCCCACTGGTATTTCAGGATGGTCCGGCATTCCGGCGGCCATTCGGTGACGATCCAGTTGGGATTGGCGTCGCCGGGCCCACCCGGCAGGCCCGACATCATGACGATGCGGTCGATGCCGAGCAGCTGCGCGAGGCGGAAAGTCTTCAGCGTCACCGCGTGCTGGCGGGCGCCCTCGGCCCCGGGGAACAGCGGATTGCCGGAGCAGTTCAAAGCCGAGATGGTCATGCCGTGATCGGCGACCTTGGCCAGGAACTCGCGCCGCGCCGCGGCGCTTTCGATCAGGCGATCGAGCTCCAGATGCGGCGCCGTCGACCAGTTGCCGCAGGCGAATTCCAGGCATTCGATGCCGGTCTCCGCCGCCGCCTGCAGCATCGCCTCGAAGCCCAGATCCGGCAGGCTGTCGGTGAGCATTCCGATCTTCATGCGGCATACACCTCGCGGGGGCACATGACCGGAGAAGAACAATAATTCCGCAATCGAAGTCAAATGAAAAAATCAAAATTCGCAGAATTTATCAAGTAAAAACAATAGCCTATACTTGAATTGGCGCGCAGAAATACTGTCGCCGCCGAAGCAAATCGGGACGTGGGGCCACGACCAGTCAGCCTGAGTAGGGCGCCTACTCCGGAACGACATCCGGCAGTCATCGCCGCGCGATCGAATTATGGCGGCGGAGAAATGTACGAGGCCGCGCCGAAATCATCCGAACAGATCGGTGCGGCAAGCGGAACGGAGCTTTGCAGGGGAAGGGCCGCCTTCGCGAGTCTCAGCGGCGGGGTCGGGCCGACGGCCGGGCCGGAGGCCGAGGGTCGCGCAGCAACGGATGACGAGAACATCCGGCGGCGCAGCGAGGACATCCTGCGATCGGCGCCGAGCGAATCACGCGGCGAGCAGGCGGCCGGACAGCTCAGCGGGGCGCAACCGCGGGCAACGCACCCTGCCGGGCCCGGCCAGCGCAAGGCGCCGGCCCGACTCCCGCCCCTGCGTCGGGAGAGACATTGAACACCATCGGCACAAGGCTTGGACACTCGCACGCGCCTCACCGCCCCTCGGCTGCGGAATGAGGTATTATCACTCATGGCATGGAAAGTTGCCAAGCGCATTGCTGCCGGGCCCACGCTTGCAACAGGATGCATCCCGCGCGGCCGGCAGTACCGAGGCCGATGTTCCCGTCAATCACGCTCGCTCGGATAAATTCAAGCATCTCAAGAGGCTGAACGGCTTTCGGGCGGATGCGGCCGGGCCGGTCACGGCACGCAGGGGCAACGATTGCGGCGGGGCCGCGCTTGCAGCGGTTGTCGCCGACCGACCGGATCGTGGCATCGCACCGCCGCTCGAGGCGCGCGGCGCTCCGCCGTTATCGATTGAAAAGACCTGCCGCGGATGCTTCGATCGGCCCTGCATCGCCGCATTCGCACGACCAGATTCATTCCGGGGAGCGTCAAGAATGAACACCTCGCCACAGGCCGCCTTCGACCGCATGCAGCAACTGATGTCCTCCTCGCCGGTGCCGTCCATCTCCACGGAACTCCTGGTCACGGCCGATGGCGAACTGAACCGCGAGCTGAAGAGCTTCCTGTTCGATCCGCCGTCGGACCCCGGCCTGCTGAAGGGCAAGCGTATCGCGATCTGCTGCACCAACGGCGTGGAGGAGGTGGAGATCATCGGCGCCCAGCGTTGGCTCACGGAACATGGAGCCACGGTCCATGTCGTCTCGCCGCGCATTGGTGAATTCCACCCCACGCTCGGCCTGCGCTTCCCGCCGCAATGCGCCACCCATGTCCTCGCCATCCGCCTGATGGAGAATGCGGGCTGGCTGAAGATCGACCGCTACACCGATGAAGCCAGGGCCGCCGACTACGACGCGGTCCTCCTGCCGGGCGGCTGCTGGAACCCGGACGCGCTGCGCGCGGACAAGCACGCCCGGGACTTCGTGCGCGCGATGTTCGAAGCCGGCAAGCCCACGACCGCGATCTGTCATGGCCAGTGGGTCATGGTCAGCGCGAAGATCCTGAAGGGCAAGCGCGCCACCGCAGTCTGGAACATCCAGATCGACCTCGAGAACGCGGGTGCGACGGTCCTGGACGAGCCCTGCGTGATCGACGGCAACCTGATCACCGCGCGCTTCCCCTACGACCTGCCGCGCCTGATCAAGGCCATGGCGCAGCAGCTGGTGGCGGCGAAGGGCTGATCGGCCTCGGCCATCGCCTGTCCGCGCGACAACCGGTGAGCCGCGACGGACGGCGGGAACTCAGCCGAGCCAGACGCCCGGCGCTTGCGGGCCGGAGCGGAGATAGGCGCGCGCGCCGAACCGCGCCAGATGGCGCGGCAAGTCGCGCTCGGGATCCGGCAGCAACGCCGCCAGCGTCGACAAGCCGTCGGCGGTGGCCGCGGTCGGCGCCAGCACGCTCACCGAGCGGTCGCGCGCGGCGCAGGCAAGCCGCGTCGGGTCGATGATGTGGTTGAAGCGTCCGGACGCGTCGAACAGCAGGCCGCGCGCCGCCGAAGTGGCGACCGCGCCGACGGTGATCTCGACTTCCTCGACGGATTGCGCGGCAACGCCCGGCGCCGCGAGGCCGATGCGCCAGCCGCTGCCGTCGGGCTTGCGGCCGAGCGCCAGGATCTCGCCCAGGTTGACCAGCGCCGGGCCGAAGCCCCGCGCCTGCAGCAGCCCGGCGACACGATCGCTGACATAGCCCTGGGCGATGCCGTTCAGGCTGACCTGCATGCCCGGCCGCGCCAAGGCGATGCGGTCGGCGGCGACAATCACGCCGCGGTGGTCGACCAAGGCGCGCGCGGCCGCCAGCATGGCTGCCGGCGGCCCGGCCGGATCGGCGCCCGGCTTGGCGAAGTGATCCGCCAGCAGCCTCCAGAGCGGCTGAATGGTCGGATCGAAGCAGCCGCCGCTAAGATCGCTCAGCTCCAGCGCCTGCGACAGCAGCGCCTGCAGCTCGACCGGCGGATCGACGAGCAGGCCATCGCGGTTGAGCCGGACCAGGGCCGAACCCGGTTGATGCAGGCTGAAGATCGCTTCCAGCCGCGCCATCTCCGCCAGCGCCGCATCGATGGCGGTGGCGGCCTCGCCCCGGCTGGCCGCGTAGAGCGTCAGATCCGCCTTGGCGCCCAGCGCGATGCCCTGCCAGCGATAGGGCTCCGGCCCGCCGGCCTTGCCGGCGCTGCCGGCCAGCGGCAGGGCGGCGCTGGCGGCGAGGATCGTGATCACCCGCCGCCGCGTCCAGCGTTCGTCCAATACGATCATGGTCGACCTCCTTGCTCAGCCGTCGGCGCCGGGCTGGTCCACGGCCAGCGCCTTCGCTGCGGCGTCGAAATCGGCAACCTGGCCGCCGAACTGGCCGATAAAAGCCTGCGCCGCCTCGGCGGAGGCGAAGGGCACCGCCTCCTGCCCGCCCATCGCCGCGGTCTTGCTGCTGCCGACGACGAAGACGGCCTTGTGGATGTCGATCCAGGCGCCCGGCGCCGGCTTTTCCCAGCTGCCCTGGCTCATGTCATTGACGTAGAGCACCAGCAGGTCGCGCGGCTGCGCCAGTTCCGTCTCGAGAAAGACGAAGGCCTCGCTGGCCGAGGCGAACCAGAGCGGCTTGTCCTGCCCCTTGATGAAGGCCTGGCCCTTCGGCCCCTCATGCTCGGGCAGCGACATGCGGCAGAAATAGGCGATGGCGTTCTCGTCCGGCTCCAGTGGCGCCGGCAAGGCAGCACGGTCGCCGTCCGAGCAGCCCGGCAGCATCAGCAGGCCGGCAACGAGCAGGTGGCGCGCGAACCGCATCATGATTCACTCCTTGCGAAGCGCCACCCGGCCAGGCCCAACGGCAGCGCGATCCAGGCCAGCAGAGCGACCAGCAGCACCCAGGGTGCGAACTGCGCCTGTTCGCTCAGCCCCGCCATGCCGGAGAACTTCCGCACGTTCTCGAAGGCGGTCAGGTTGAGCAGGCGATAGATGTCGGCCGGGTTGGCCAGCAACAGGAAAGGAAAGACCCGGTCGTCGATCCAGCCCTTGGTGGCGACCAGGACGCCCATCAGGCCCAGGTCGTAGATGACCACGAAGACCAGCCACAGGCCGATCGAGATGCCGGCGGCCGTGCCGCGCTCGCGCACCGAGGCGCTGACCCAGTATGCCAGCGCCACGAAAGCAGCGCCCAGCAGGATCGAGCTCAGCAGCAGCACGCCGAAGGCGCGCCAGGATTCGGCATCGCTGCCGCCGAGGACCGCGAGCGCGATCCCCGCGCCGCCATAGCCGACGAGCGTGGCAATCGCCAGGATCGCGGTGTGGCCGAGAAACTTGCCGGCGATGATCTGGCGCTTGGTGATCGGGTAGGTGAGCAGCAGCAGCATGCAGCCGCGTTCCACCTCGCCGACGATGGCGTCGTACGAGATCAGGAGCGCGATCAGGGGCATCAGGAATATGGTGAGGCTCGACAGGCTGACCACGACCACCGCCATCGGCTTCACGTCGAGCTCGCCGGTGGGCGAGCTGCCGAGGAAGGTGAGCGCAAAGGCAAGGCCGGCCAGCAGCAGCGTGGCGCCGGCCACCCAGCGGTTGCGCAGGCCGTCGGTGATCTCCTTGCCGGCGACGACGAGAACGGCGCTCATGATTCCTCCGGCGGCTCGGGACTGAAATGCCGATAGATGTCATCCAGGCCGGGATGGCTGATGTCGAGATTTGCGACCGCCGCGCCCAGGCCGGCCAGCCGCCGCAGGACATCCATCTTGTCGTCCACCCGGCATTGGACCTCCAGCGAACGGCCATCCTCGGCCAGGCGATGACGAAGGGCCAACCCATTGAGGGCGGCCAGCACCGGCCCCGCGCCCTGCGGCGCGGCAATTGTGAACCGCGCCGGCAGGTCCGCGCGCCGGCGCAACGCTTCCAGCGGCCCGAAGGCGGCAAGGCTCCCCCGGTTCATGATCGCGACCAGATCGGTGCGCGCCTCGAGCTCGGTCAGGATGTGCGAGGAGATGATGACCGTGGCGCCGCGATCCGACAGCTCGCGCATGATGCGGAAGAACTCGACGCGAGAAGCCGGATCGAGGCCGGTCGTCGGCTCGTCGAGCAGCATCAGTCGCGGCTCGCCCAGCAGCGCCTGGGCCAGGCCGAGGCGCTGCCGCATGCCCTTGGAATAGGTCTTCACCCGCCGATCGGCGGCGAAGGCGAGCCCGACCCGCTCCAGCAGCGCGTCGCCTTGCGCCGGCCTGGCGCCTTTCAGCCGGGCATAGAAGCGCAATGTCTGCGCACCGCTGAGCTCGTCATGGAAGGCGACGTTCTCCGGCAGGAAGCCGATATGGCGGCGATGCTCGAGGGGAGCGGTCGCCGGCTCGACCCCGAGCACGGACAGGCTGCCCGCGCTTGGCCGGATCAGGCCCAGGATCAGCTTCATCAGCGTGGTCTTGCCCGCGCCGTTATGCCCGATCAAGGCCAGCGTCGAGCCCGGGGCGAGCGTCAAATCGACATGCTCGATCGCCGCGCTCCGCCCGTAATGCTTGGACAGGCCGTGCGCCACTATCGCCGGCGCCGCCATCTCGAGGGTCGACATCTGGTCCATCGCGTTCATGAGCTCGAATCCGCGTTGCCGGCTTCCCACTCGATCGTGGCGGGAACCGGGGGCAGTTCGTGGGGAGCCGGGCCCGGCTCCATGCGGGGGAAGGAATCGACCACGCCGCCGGGATAGAGCGCCGGGAACTGGCTCTGCGCCGCGCGCAGCAGCTCCATGGCCGGGCTGGAAAGCAGCAATTTGGAAGACGGGTAGCGCCAGACCATCCAGTCGACCACGTTGTTGGGCCGATACGCCGTGTCGGCCACGCCGTCGCCATCCAGATCGAAAGCGGTGTTGTCGCTCCAGTAGTTGCCCAGCCGCCCGTCGGACCATTCGTAGACCTTGGTTCCCGAATAGCGCATCTGGATGTGGTTGCCGATGAAGGCATTCCCGGCGATCACGTTGCCATCCGAGCCGGTGACGTGGACCCCTACTTCGCAATTCTCGAAGCGATTGTTGGTGATCCTGTTCTGGAGCGCCAGGTACAGGAACAGGCACTTGCCGGCATTGCCATAGACATAGTTGCTCTCGACATCGGCCTTGCGCGCCGAATTCAGCATCAGGCCCTGGTCGCGGTCGCGCACCGAGATGTTGTCGGCCACCTTCAAACGGTCCGAATACATCAGCGCATAGCCGATGTGATTGCCGATCGACACGTTCCCGGTCACCGAGCCCTGCTTCGAGTACATGAAGTGCACCGCGAAGCGCAGATGCTCGAACCGGTTGTCGGCGATCACGTTGTCCTGGCCAAGCTGCATGAAGATGCCGTCCCGGCCGCCGGAGACCTCGTTGCGGGCGATCAGGGCGCCGCTGTTGTTCCAGGCGTGAATCCCGTTGCCGCGATTGTTCAGCCAGATGTCGTTGCGCCCGGTGATCCGGTTGTCGGTGACCCTGGCCCGCTTCGGACCATGCAGGGTGACGCCGAACAGGTTCTGGTCCAGCCAGTTGCGCTCGATCACGGGGTCGTCGGCCCCCTGCTCCACATAGACTCCCGCATCGATGCCGCTGCTGTCGGTGCCGGAACCGGTGATGTGCAGGCCGCGGATGACGACGCCGGCGGCCAGCACGCGGAATACGCTGCCCTGGCCATTGCCCTTGACGATGGTGGTGTCGGGCGAATCGCCCTCGATGGTCAGCGCCTTTTCGATCACCACCGGGCCGGCATGGGTTCCGGCCGCGAGGTGCAGGACATCGCCCGGCGCAGCGGCCGCCACCGCCTGCGCCAGGCCGTCGCCGCCCGGCGCAACCTCGATGGTCGCAGCGCCGGCGGCGGCGGACACGACACTCGCGAAGAGCGTCGCCGCGATCGCAATCGCTGTCCGCCGCCGCATTGCGGCTATGCCTCGACCAGCAGCTGCCCCGACATCTCCATGTGGAGCGCGTGGCAGAACCACTGGCAGAAGTAGTAGAACACGCCGGGCTGGTCGGCGATGAAGGTCACCGACGACGTCGCCTGCGGCCCGACCTCCATGGCGATGCCGTAGTTGACCAGGGTGAACCCGTGGGTCAGGTCAACCACGTCGTCGACGTTGGTCTGGGTGATGGTCACTTCGTCGCCGACCTTCACCTTGATCTGCTCGAGCCCGAACTTCGGCGCCGCCGAGGTCATGTACACCCGCACCTTGTTGCCGTCGCGGATGATCTTGTTGTCCTCCTCCAGCTTCACGCCGTCCTTGGCCGCCGCCTGGCGCGCGTCTTCCCACATCGGGTCGTCGCGTTTCCAGATCTCCAGCGGGTTGATCATGTTGGCTTTCATGATCGTGGCGTCGTGCGGCTCGGCAAAGCTCGAGCCGTCGTGAACCAGCTTCATCTCGTCGCCGGAAATGTCGATCAGCTGCTCGCATTCCGGTTTCAGCGGGCCGACATTGATGAAGCGGTCCTTGGAGAACTTGCACAGCGCGACCAGCCACTTGCCGTCCGCGTCCTTGGTCTCGCTCATCGACGCGTTGACGTGGCCGACCTGGTAGTTGACGTCGAGCTTCTGCTTGATCGGGTCGATCTTCTCGCCCTTGTAGGCGCGGATCGCCTCGTCGATGTTCCACTTCACGATCTGCGAGTCGAGGAACAGCGAGGTGTAGGCGTTGCCGCGGCCGTCGAACGAGGTGTGCAATGGGCCAAGGCCGAGCTCGACATTGGCGACGATCGCCGAGGCGGGCTCCGCCTTGCCGGCGAAGGCATCCGCCAGCTTGTCCCATTCGACCACCGTCGTGGTCGGCGACAGCTTGCCATTGATGACCACGTATTTGCCGCTGGGATCGGCATTGCAGCCATGCGGCGAGTTGGCGATCGGGATGTAGAGGGTATAGGGCGACTTGGCCTGCTTGCGGCCGTCGAGCACCGGCACGCCGTTGATCATCTCGGCCTTGCCGGCCTTCACCCCGGCCTCGATCGCGGTGATGTCGAAGAACACGGCATGGTCGGTCTCGGAGGATGTCATCTCCTCGAGCGTGGTGCCTTCCTCCGAGTTGTAGCAGGTCGACGCGGCGTACAGGTTCTTGTAGTCGGTGTCGCAATTGTCGAGATTGCCGCTCACCAGGACCTGCCAGGCCACCTTCATGGTGTCCCCGTCCACCGCGGTGAACACGGAGCCCCACTTCTTCGGATCGTCGAGGTCGCGGCCGTCATTGATCAGCGGCGCGCGGTTCTCGCCGTTGCAGAAGACGTAACCGGTCTTCGGATAGCGCTGCACCCGCATGCCATGGATCGAATGCGCATTGGGGATCTCGATGATCTTGTCGGTCTTCATCACGTCCAGGCGGATGCGCGCCAGGCGCGTATTGGCCTTGTCGTTGATGAAGACATAACGGCCGTCATAGGAGCCGTCGGTGACCGACGGCCGCGGATGGTGCGCATCGCCGTTGAGGAACGTCTTCAGGCCGAGCTTGGCGAGGCGCTCGCGCGTCTTCGGCATCAGCCCCTCGGTCATGATCTTCAGGCTCTCGTTGGTCTGGCCCCAGCCCGTCGCGCTGCAGCGGTTGAAGACCGGGATGCGCATCAGCTCGCGCATCGATGGGATGCCCAGGATGCGCACTTCGCCGGTCTGGCCGCTGCTCCAGAAGCCGACATATTCGTCGAGCTTGCCGGGCGGGACGCTGGCCGTGTCGGCCTCGGCGGCCTGCACCGCCTTCGGCGCCAGGCTGATGCCGGCCGCCGCGCCGACGCCGACGCCGGCGGCGCCGCCGAGGGCGAGGGTCGACATCGCAACGCTTCCGCCGAGCAGGTCGCGGCGGCTGACGCCATCCTTGGGCTCGGTCGTTCTTGCTTCCTTGGTCATGGTCGTCTCCCTAGGTTAAACGGTCTTGGTGGACGCGTTCGGCTGTGCTGCCGGGCGCGCGGTGGCTGGCGGTGCGGCGGCCGGAGCCGGCTTCTTGCCGCGACCCGTCTTCTTCAGCAGCAGCGGCGGACAGGTCGTGTCGTCCCAGTAGATGACCTGGCACTGCATGCAGTAGATGCACTCGTTGGGATTGATCTGGCCGAGCGGGTGGATCGCCTGCACGGTGCAGCGCTTGGCGCAGAGCTGGCACTCGAAGCCGCATTGCTTGCGCCGCTTCAGCCACTCGAACAGGCGCATCCGTCCCGGGATCGCCAGCGCGGCGCCGAGCGGACAGAGATAGCGGCAGAAGAAGCGCTCGACGAACAGGCCGATGCCGAGCAAGCCGACGGCGTAGATGATGAATGGCAGGTCGCGCTGGAAGCGCAGCAGCACGACGGTCTTGAACGGCTCCACCTCGGCCAGGCGCTCGGCGGTGGCGATCTCGTGTAGGCTGACGCCGAACAGGCCCAGGAAGATGATGTATTTCAACGGCCACAGCCGCTCATGCCAGTGGAAGGGTATCGTCAGCTGGCGGATGCCGATCCGGCGCGCGAGCTGGTTCAGCAACTCCTGCAGCGAGCCGAAGGGGCAGAGCCAGCCGCAGAACGGGCCGCGCCCCCAGAACAGCAGCGACACCGCCGTCGCGCACCACAGGATGAAGATCAGCGGCTCCAGCAGGAACTGCTCCCAGCGGAACTCGCCGCTGGTGAAGGCGCCGGCGAAGGTGAAGACGTTGACCACCGAGAGCTGCGCCTGCGCCCAGCCGCCGATCCAGATGACGCTGAACAGCAGGTAGCCGATGCGCAGCGCGGTGAAGAACTTGGCCCTCTTCACCAGCACGTCCTGGAAGAAGAAGATCAGTGTGAGAATCGTCAGCGACAAGGCCAGGATGGCGATATCGACCGAGCGCTGCCGCCAGATCTGCTTCCACAGATCGTTCACCGGGGATTCCTCCGCTTCCGTCGCGGTCGGCGTCGCCTCCTGGGCGGCGGGTGCGGCCGGCGCCGCCACGACCTTGATGAAGCGGTCCGGCAGGCGATAGGTGAGCGGGAAGCTGGTGAAGGCCTTCTGCGTCGGCCCGGTCGGCCGCTGCGCCAGGAGTTCAAGCCGCCATTCCTGCGTGGCATCGAAGCCGGCGGAGTCCGGCACGCGGAACAGCCCGACCTCCTTGAAGTCCGGCATGTTCGGACCAAGGCTGCCGAGGCGCCGGTAGTCGTGGTCCTTGAACAGGATCGTGGTCTGCTCCTGCACGATCTGGAAGCGGTCGAAGATGCCGCCGCGGACGAAGCCCGAGCCGCGGAACGAATAGTCGCCATTGGCGGCGACCAGGATCGCCGCCTGCCCCGGCGTGAGCCAGCCGGCGAGCCGCTGGTATTCGGCGTCGCCCAGCACGTTGCGGCCGATGCTCTCGACGCTGACCTGCGCGGCATAGAGATCGATGAAATCCTCGGTCGGCACGCCGGCCTTGGCGAAGGGCTCCGGGCTGCCGACGCCGATCTTCTTGAACGCCTCGTCGACATCGCTGTTCAGCAGATGCAACCGGCGGATCGAGCCGTCACCCACCAGCGTCTGCCAATCGGCGGCCTGGAACGGGATTTCGGCGAGGCTTCTGGTTTCCGTGGCCTGACCGCCGGAATCGGCCGCGGTGAAGCCGGCCATCCCGTGCGCCTTGGCCACCTTCAGCGCGGTGCGGGTGACGCTGTCGTTGATGACGATGGCGGTGACGGTCGCGCCTGAGATGGCGTCGACCTGGCGCGCATCCTTGTTGCGCGCCGCTTCCACCACGTTGCGGCCGACCAATGCATCGACGAACTGGGTGAGCTTCTCCGGCGGGATGCCGGCGAGCAGGATCGGCTCGTGGTGCTCCTTGACCTTGGCGCCGACGATCACGCCGGCCTGGTCCATGCCGACCAGAAGGCGTACGGGCTTGCCGGAATAGCCGATGTCGCTGGTCTCGAAGACATAGCCGAGCAGTTGCTCGCCCTTGAAGGCGGCCATGGCCGGCGGCGTGCCCTCGGCCGGGCCGAACCGGTCGGCGCCGGGGAAAACCTCTGCCGGCGCCACATCTACCAGATAGGCGCCGAAGCTCTTGGCGTAGGATGGGGAAAGCGGATGGACCAGTGCGATCAGCAGCACCAGGGGCAGCCACAATACCGGAAGGATCGCTCTCATGATTGGACCGATATCGACTGAGCGTGGCTGCCGCGCCGCGCCGGCGGCCCTTGGGCGGCGGCGTCGGACAGAAGGCGCGCCGGCTTGACGCTCACCAGGTGGAGGACGTGGCTGGACCCGGCGGGTCCGCCGGGAACCGGCGCGACGCTCGCGCCCGCGGGCAGCAATCCGAGGGTGGACCCGCCGCCCATCGTGCAAGTGGCGGCGCAGTGCGGGCAGGAATGCCCCCGCGCCGGCATCTGGTCGCGTGGCATCTCGGAATCCCGCGTTGCACCCTGCGCCGCGGCAACCTGCCTCGAGTCCGCCTGCGCTGCCCCGGCGGTCGCGAAGGCCTCGCCACACCGCGCGCTTTGCAGGATCGATTCGAAGGAGTTTGCCGCCGCCTGCCGCGTGTCGACCGCCAACGCCGCGAACAGGTTCAGCACGAAGACCTGGCAGAGCAGCAGGCTCAACCAGCGGCGCCGGCGCCCACGACTGGCCCAGCGATGGGCCATGCGATTGGCCGAACGGGAGACCGCGCGCGCAACATTGGACGGCGTCATCGGCCTCATCCGGGAATGCCGCGTGGATTTGCCCGCATCGGCGGGCAGTCTTGGGACAATGGGCCAGGGAGCCAAGGCAAGTGGCGGAACTCCACTCCGAGTACGGTCCTATTCGGCGATGCGACGGAAGCTAGAGTGGCTTCGGGCCTGTTTCCTTGACTCGGATCAAGCCCCCGCTCGATTGTGGGGTCGGGATGCGGTTAAATTGCCGCAGGGTATGAGGCACCCGCAATTCGGCGTCGGGATTAGTTATTTGGTCTTAGGGAAATAGGCATAGTGGCAGATCATCTTGCGGATCGAGACCTGCTCCGCCGGAACCGGGTGTTTTCCCGCATTGGCGAAGAAGGGTTGGAGCGCCTGGCGAAGAGCGCGGCGCCACGCCGCCTCGCGGCGGGGGAGTCGCTGTACTCGCGCGGGGATGCGGCAATTTGGCTCTATGTCATTGCCGGCGGTCGCGTGGATTTGCTGCAGGACGACAAATCCGGCAACCGGACGCAGATCGAAACCCTGGCCGCACCGCAGATGGTCGGCGCTCTTTGCGCCCTGGATGGCGACTCCTATGCCCATACCGCCGAAGGGGGCAGCAGCGGCGCGCAGCTGCTCGCCGTTCCCGGCGCCCTCTTTGCCGAGATCCTCCGCGCGCATCCGCAAGCCGCCCGGCTGCTGCTGGCCGAAACCTCGGCGCGGCTGCGTCACCTGGTTGGACAGCTCGGCGATCTGAAACTGCGCGACAGCGTGCAGCGTCTGGCCGGTTACCTGGTCGAGCTGACGCCCGCGCGCAACGGCGCAGCGGAACTGACGCTGCCGGCGGAGAAGCGCGCCGTCGCCGACCGCCTCGGCATGAAGCCGGAGACTCTGTCCCGCGCGCTGGCCCGGCTGGAGGCCATGGGGCTGGCGCATCCCGCCGACGCCGCCACCCTGCGGGTGCCGGATTTGTCCAACCTGCGGCACCTGTACCTCTCTGGCGAGAAGGCGCTCTTGTCATGATCCGCCGGCGCGCGCCGAACGACCAGGAACTGGCGGCGGCCGTGGCGCTGCCCCTGCTGCAACCCTTTAGCGTGCGGGAACTCGGGGCCCTGCTCGGGCCGTCCTCGATGGCGCTCTACGAAGAGGACACCCACTTGTTTTCCGCGGGCGATCCAGCCGACCGCTTTTTCGTCGTGATCGAGGGATCTGTGCGGCTCTATGCCACGATGCCCGACGGACGGGAGACGACGATTGCGCTGATCGCCGCGCCGGCCAGCTTCGCGGAAGCGGCCATGTTCTCGTCGGGCGGATTCCCGGTCAACGCCGCCGCCGTCGCCGGGACGCTGCTGCTCCATATCGGCGCCAAGGAGTTTCTGGCAGTGCTCGATTCCGAGCCCGAGCGCAGTCTTGAGATGCTCCGCTCCATGCGGCAGTGGGAGCTTCTGCTGCTGGACGAGATCCGCCAGGTCAAGACCAAGACCCCGCTGCAACGCCTCGCCGGGTTCATGCTGTCGCTGTGCGGCGAGCGCGAGGGCCAGGTCAGCGTCCAGCTGCCGGTGCGCAAGACCCTGCTGGCGCAGAAACTCGGCATCAAGCCGGAAACCCTGTCGCGGAATCTCCAGCGCCTCAATGCCGCGGGCGTGACCTCCAGCGGCGACATGGTCAAAATCGCCGATACCGCGATCCTGCTGCGCATCTTTCGCGGGGAAACGGGCGATTCTTGACCAGGCGCCGGCCGGCTATTGGCAGGCGGCGATGCTCTTCAATCCTTCGACCGCGGCCTGGCGCTTCGCCTCATCCTTCATCTGGAACATCATCGCGTTCTTCAGCGGTTGGCCGTTGAACTCCGTGAGGAAGGCCTTCGGATCCAGCAGATAGGCCATGATGTTCTCGTCGGTCCAGGTCAGGCCCTTGGCCTGCGCCGCCTTCATCGCCTCGGAATAGCCCTTGAAATCCGCCGCATGCATGGCCGGCTGCCCGGCAACGCCGACCAGGTTCGGGCCGGTGACCCGTGACGCCTTCCCTGGCTCCAGCGCATGGCATGCCTTGCAGCCCGACAGGCCCGGCGGCGTCGGGCAATCGGCCCACGCCAGACCAGCGCCAGAAACCAGCGTGATTGCGGCGCCAAGCGCCAACGCGTTCAACTTCATCCTGCACCTTTATCGTGATTGCCGGGGAACCTAATCGAATAATCATCCCAGGTCCGGCCGCGCGACGCATTGACTCCGGTCAAGCCAGGCCCCGGTGCGGGACGGCACAAAGGCGTGCGGCGGAAGCCGTCACGCGGGCGGGAAAGGCACCGCGGCGGCTTGGCCGGGGCCAGGCCGCAGCCGGCCCGCCCAGCGCAAGCGCGCCTGAGGATGTCGGTCGCGTGGGAGGATGACCCGTGTCCAACCGGAAGCTCTCCAAATACCGCGCCAAGCGCGACTTCGGCCGGACCACCGAACCAAGCGGCGAGCGCCGGATCGCGCCGGGCAAGGAATTGCGCTTCGTCATCCAGAAGCATGCGGCCCGCCGCCTGCACTACGATCTGCGCCTGGAGTTGGACGGCGCGTTCAAGTCCTGGGCGGTCACCCCGCGCCCGACCTGCCCTTCGCGCGGGTGATCGCGGCGGCGCAGGACATCCGCGCGCGGTTGCAGGAGCTGGGCCTGGCGACCTTCTGCAAGACCACCGGCGGCAAGGGCCTGCATGTGGTCGTGCCGCTGGTCAGCGCGGCGCGTGACCGGGTCGACTGGCCGACCGCCAAGACCTTTGCCCAGGCGGTCTGCGCCGCCATGGCCGGGGACGATCCCGAGAAATTCACCGTCAACATGGCGAAGAAGAAGCGGGTGGGCCGCATCTTCCTCGACTATCTGCGCAACGACCGCATGGCGACGGCGGTGGCGCCGCTGAGCCCGCGAGCCCGACCCGGCGCCACGGTGTCGATGCCGCTCGCCTGGAGCCAGGTGAAGAGCGGCCTCGATCCGCAGGCCTACACGATCCACAGCGTTCCGGCGCTGTTGCGGAAGAGCAGGGCCTGGCAGGGCTACGATGACGCCGCCCGGCCGCTGAAGCCGGCGATCAAGCGGCTGCTAGGCGGTCGCGGCTGAATCCGGCCGTGGCGGCCGCTTCCATTTGCTCCAGGCGCGCCATTGCCCGGGATAGCGCCGCACCCAGGGCTCGCTGCGGCGCAGGAACTCGGCGATCGCCTCGGCCACGCGCGCATCCGTGGGCAGGTCGGATCGCTGGTCGATGGGCGGCTCGATGACGATGCGGAACCCGGCCTGCGGATCGCGCACGGTGAAGGCCGGCAGCAGCGGCGCCCCGGTCAGGCCGGCCAGGCGCGGCGCGCCGACCGCGACGGAGAGGCGGCCGCCGAACACCGGCCCCTTCACCATCTCCGTCCCTTCCGTGCCAGAGGCGACGATGGAGACGATTTCGCCGTCCTTCAGCGCGCGCATCATCCGCCGCATGGCCGTCGACGGCGATGCGCGGTCATAGACGATGCGCTGGACCAGGTGGCGCTCCTCCGGAATGCAGCGGATGCGGTTGACATAGGCGACGCCGAATTCGGTGTCGGAGAAGCCGTGCTGCGGGCTGCTCAGATGCGAGACGCGGTAGCCCTTCCGGTGCAGCAGGATCTTGGTCGGGCCATTGTTGAAGACGAACGGCGCCAGCCAGAGGATCGCGCCCTTGCCCTTGGCCAGCGCCGCCTGCAGATGCGCCTCGCCCTCCAGCACCATGCGGGGCTGCCAGCCGCCCGGCCGCCAGGCCCGCAAATCCTGCATCCGCATTTCGTAGATGGCGGCCTTCAGATCGCGGGCGATGCCCTCGGCCGTTTGCGGGTCGATCGCGCCGAGGGCGGCGCGGATGCTCTTGCCCGTCCGTCGCGCCGCGCGCCGGCTGGTCAGCAGCGGGATGCGCGCCGCGCCGCGCCACAGCGGCGACCACAGCGGCTCGGGCAGCGCCCAGGCAAAGGGCAGCAGGGCGGCAAGGCCGGCAAGAGTGATGAAATCGGAGAGCTTCCAGCTTCGCCGCCGGCTTGCGCGACGCCCCTTGTGCACGACGGATCGGTCCTGCGCGATTGCGGCGCCAGCCTCGCCTTCCTTCTGAGTCTCGCCTTGCTTGAGAGTCGCCAGAATCCAGCCCCCGAATTGAGTCCCGCTCGCCGGAGACTATAGCCTGCGCGCGCCGCGCCTCCTAGGGCGGGCAAGGCGGCGACACCGCGAGAAAGTCAGGTCGAGGCGGCGGGCCGGTCGTAGTCCAGCGGACCGCGCAATGTTCCCGCGGCGGTCCGCTGCTCGATTTCCACCAGGCGGGCGTACAGCAGCGGCCCGAGCGGCGAATCCCCGATCGGCGTGCGATAGGCGCGCTGCAGGAAATCCACGTCGGGATAGGAGTTCCCCTCCAGCAGGAGAGCGCCGCGCGGCCCGATGGCGATGTCCCAGCCGACCAGCAGCCGGTCCAGGCAGGCGGCATGCGCCGCCAGGGCGATGGCGCGCACCTCGCTCCAGCAGGGCACCGTGCGCCCCCGCACGCGGGCATGCGTCACCGGATGCTCGTCGAACCAGTCCAGCCACATCCGGCCCTTGTCACCGGTCATCTGGCCGAGCACGCCGCTCTGCAGGTCGATCGCGGCGCCATACTCGAAATCGGTGACCCAGTTCGGCTCCAGCTTGCAGAGATTGCTCAGCACCGCATGGGTGATCACCGGCCTGCCGCCCTGGTCGAGGCAGGTGACGACGCGGATTCGGATCAGCGCCTGGTCGGCCAGATCCGCGATGCCGGGATGATTCCTGATCCGCGGCTGCACCAGAATGGCCCGGCCCCTGGAGCGTTGCGCGATCAGCTCCATCAGGCCGTCCTGGTCCAGCGCGGTACCGTCTTCGGTGATGAATTTTCCGCCGGTGAAGCGAATGACTTCGGCGCCGCGCGAGCCCTTCGACTGGCGCGGCTTGATGAACAGGTCCTGCTCGAATTCCGCCGGCCGCTCCGACCGCCGCTGCAGCTGGCCGTCCTCGGCCAGGGCCAGGATCGGGATGGTCGGTATGCCGTGCTCCTCGCAGATGCGATTCACCCCCAGCTTGTCGCCCAGCATGATCCGGCGCTGGCTCTTCGGCACCTGCCAGGTCAGCACCTTGAACAGCCCGTTCTTGGTCTCGTAGCGCGTCAGGTAGCCCGACGCGCGGGCGCGGAACTGCGGGCGAAACAGCTCGAACATGTAATAGGCCTGGGTGTCCAGGCCATGGCGGAAGGCGATGACGTAGAGGTCGCGGAACTGGCGGCAGATGCCGATTCCGAAACGGTCGCGCACCAGCGGCGCCATCTGGGGGAACCACGAGAGGAACCGGCCGACGTCCAGCACCAGCTTGTGGCCCGGGAGCGTGTAGTTGCCGATGCGCGGATGGCGCACCTTCTTGAACAGCAGCGAGGTGGCGAACAGGTGGCGGGCCAAATCGCCGACGTCGGCGGCGCGGCCCTGCTCGACGAACAGCCGGCGGCGCACGGCGGCGACGCAGCATGCAGCGCCGAGCGCGTAGAGCAACATCGACAGCAGGGCCAGGAAATCGGCGACCAGTCGCGGCGTCGCTTCGCCGGACGGCCCGGCGAGGTGGCTCCACAGCACCGCGGCCACGCCCGCCGCCTGGATCGCAATGGCCGGGCCGAATGCGCGCCGCGCCGCGTCCGGCATGGGTTCCCCTCGCGCGCCCAGCCAGAGCAGCAGCGCGGCGGCCGGCAGCAGCAGTCCGTCGGCGACATCCACGATCACGGGCCAGGACGTGCCGCGATCGCCGGGTTGGCCGGCCAGCTGGCTGACGCAGACCAGGCCCAGGAGGATGAGCGCCGCCAGCCACGCGCGGCGCATCGCCGCATCCGGCACGCCCAGCGCCAGGCGCGCGCAGACCTGGAACCCCGCGACGATCGCCGCGAGGCCCGTCAGCGCGTCCAATATCCAGAGATCCAGCCCGGAAACGACGACGACAACTGCGATCAGCGCGGCCGCGCCCAGAGGCAGCGCGCGCCCGCGGGGAATTTCAAGGGACCTCATTCGTCAGGCGATATCCTTCATGCGCAGCGGCGGGACGGCCGGTGGGAGCCGAATCCCGGTCGCGAGCGACAAAGTAGGTTTTGCCGCCGCTCCTGGCAATCGCAACCATCTGGGAAAAGAGGCCGCCGGAAGAAAAAGGCCGGCCGGAGGCACACGCCGTCAGGCCGGCGTCAGCCCCATTGCTCGCGCACGCCCATGCGCTTGCCGAGGCGCACCGCGCCGGCGATGCTGGGCGAAGGGATTTCCGCCGCCGGCTTGCCATAAAGCCAGCCCTGGCCGAGATCGACCCCCAGCTCCATCAGGCACTTGTGCTGGTCTTCCTTCTCGACCATCTCCGCCACCGTCTTGATGCCGAGGCATTTGCAGGTGGTCAGCACGCCCTGGACGATGGCGCGCTCGCGCGGGCTGTCGGTGATGCTGCGGATATAGACGCCGTCGATCTTCACGTAGTCGATGGTCAGCTGCTGCAGATAGGGCAGCGAGGAGGCGCCGGCGCCGAAATCGTCGAGGCAGACCACGTGACCGCGCGCGCGCAGGCGCTGCACCGCCTGGGCGGCATGGCCCAGGTCCTCCAGCTTCGCCGATTCCGTGATCTCGATCATCAGCCGCTTGCGGTCGGTGCCGAGGCGCTCGGTGATCTTGGCGAACATCTCGGCGAAGCTGTCGTTCAGCAGCGACTTCGCCGACATGTTCACCGCCAGGCTCAGGTGATGGTTCTTGGCGGCGCCTTCCAGGATGCGCGCGATGGCGCCGTTGGCGACCGCCAGGTCGAGCTCGTGGATGATGTTGATCTCTTCGGCGAACTTCACGTCCTCGAACGGCGACCTGCCATCGGCGAAGCGGAGCAGCACCTCGTAGTGATGATGGCGCCGGTCGGCCAGGCTGACGATCGGCTGATAGTGCAGCGTGATCCGGCGCTCGTGGATCAGGTCGCGCATGGCGACGACCCGGCTCAGGGTCTCCGCCGTCTTCCGCCGCAGATAGTGGTCGGCGGTGCCGGATTCGATCGAGGCGCCGCCCTCGACGCCGAACTTGTTCACGACATACGAGAGGATGCCCTCGACGTCGTCGTCGCCCAGCGAGTTTTTCTGGAAACGGACGGTGGTTTCCTTGATCTTCAGGGCATTCTTGTCGATGTCGTAGCTTTCGCCCACCTTGCCGATGGCGGCGACGATGGCGGCCGGGCTCTCTTCCTCCAGATGGGTGACGCCAAAGCGGCCATCCCCCAGACGGCCGGCGGTGTCGTGGTCGATGGCATGCAGCTTCAGCTGGGCGCCGATCTCGGCCATCAAGGCCTCGGAACGGTCGGGGCCGAGCAGCCGGCGCAGCTCCTCCTCCTGGCAGATCTCCACCAAGGTCAGGCAGGCGGCCTTGCCGGATTGCTTGGCCAATTGCACGGCGCCGTTGGCGGCGCGGGTGAACTCCACCGCTTCCATCAGTCCGGTGACACGGTCGCGCTGCGGCGCCGCGCCCTGGTCGGCGGCGGCGAGGGGAAGCTGGGTGATCGACAGACAGTAGCGATGCTCGGAGGCGTCGAGGACCCGGTAGATGCCGACCTCGACCACCTGGCCGGCGCCGTCATCGCTGTGCAGGGTCATGTGCAGGCCGCGCCGGCGCTGGCCCGGCTGCAGCTCACGCAGGGCGGCCATCAGCAGGGCAGCGTCCTGCACAGTGAGGATGTGGGTCAGGGGACGATTGATCAGGCTGTCGGCATCGCGGCTGAGGATCGACTTCACCGCGCCGCCGGCCCACTGGATGCGGCTGGCGCTATCCAGCTCCAGCAGCAGATCAGCATTGGCGAAAGCAAAACCGACGAAGCGGTCGCGGTCCTCCCGTAGCCTGTCTGTGATCGACGCAACCATGCTTTTTCAAGGCGCTCGGTGGGCAAACCATGCGACGCACCGGCGCCGCCCTCGTCCCAGCGTCACCTTTGGCCGACCGGCTTAAGATCGCGTTAATTCTGTTGTGTACTCCACCGACCTATACCAATGCAGGTGAGCCGGACTCGCGCCGGGGAAGCCGGTCCTACAAGGAACCGCATTGCGGCGGGCCGGCATGCGCCACGCCGGATGGCGCTCGTCTCAGGCGGGTGCTTTCGTCGTGGCTCGCACCACCAGCGGGCTGGCCATGATCTCGCGCTCGGCCGCCGGGCGGCCGCTGCTGGCCGCGGTGATCACCATTTCCCCGGCGCGATGCCCCATCGCCACCGCGTCGGCCCGCACAGTGGTGAGTTGGATCCGCTGATGCGACGCCAGCGGCACGTCGTCGAAGCCGACGACCGAGACGTCGTCGGGCACGCGGCGCCCGGCCCGCTCCAGCCGGTCGATGGCGGCAACCGCGTGCAGGTCGTCATGCGCGACAAGGGCCGTCGCCTCGGCCTCGGCAAGCATCGGGGCGAGGCCGCGCCGCGCCAGCGCCGCCTCGAAGGCCAGGCGCCGGCGCTCGCCCGCATGTTCGCGCAGGGCGTGGGCCAGGAAGCCGATCCGCCGATGACCCAGATCGTAGAGATGCCGCACCACCGCCTCCATCGCCGCCTCGGTGTCGTGATCGATGATCCCGGGCCGCGCGTCGTCGATCTCGCCCGCACCCACCAGCACCACCGGCACGCCGTGATCGAGCAGCAGCTTCGGCAGCAGCGCGCCCAGGGACAGGCCGCCGATCACCACGCCATCCACGCGCCGGTCGATGAACGCGAGCGCGGCGGCATTCTCCGTCTCGGCAATGCATTCCGTGTGGGCCGTCAGGACCGCGTAGCCGAGCGCCCCGGCGGCGCGCTCCACGCCGACCGTCAACTGGGCGAAGAAGGGATTGGTCAGATCCGGCACCACCAGGCCGATGGCGTTGCTGCTGCGCGCCTGCAGGGACCGCGCGATGGCGTTGGGCCGGTAGCCGGTCTCGGCGATGGCGCGTTCCACCTTGCGGCGGGTTTCATCGGCGACCAGCGCGCTGCCGCGGATGACGTTCGACACCGTGGACTTGGAGACCCCGGCGCGCTCGGCGATGTCGACCAGCCTCGCCATGCCCGGCTCAGCCGGCCGCCTTGCGGAAGGCGGAGGTCAGCAGCGCGACATCGCGGCGCGCCTGCTCCAGCGGGGTTGCCACCGGCGCCGTGCCGCAACAGGCGGCGTGGAAGGCGCGCAGCTGCTCGCGGAACGCCTCCTCATAGCTGACGCGGTGATCCTGGGTCTCCAGGGCATGGCCGCCGCCGCTCCGCCGCAGGGTCAGGCGTGTCGGCAGGTGGCGCAGATACGGCGACGGGAAGGTGAGCTCGACGATGCGGTCGCTGCAATAGATGGTGATGCGCTCGGTGTAGTCGGGCACCCCCGGCAGGGCCAGGTGGGTCATGCTGACCCGCCCGCCGCCCGGCAGGCCGAAGCCGAGCTGCACGCCCCGCCCGTCGTCGAAGAAGGCCCCGTGATCCGCCGCCTCGGGCAGCTCGCAGCCATAATGCGCCAGCACGCCGTGCACCACGGAAACGTCATGCACCAGGGACGAGAGGAACCCGCCGCTCAGGGCCCGCATTCCCGCCTCGCTCATGGCGCCGCCGGCGGCGATGCCGAGCTGCTCGCGCGCGGCGGCGCGCGACCGCTCGCGCAGCGCGGCCGGCAGATCCCCCGGCACGGTCATCGGCAGATGCGCGACGAAGGGGTCCTGGTCGGGATCGTTGACCTCGACCGAAATCAGCTTCACCTCGGAGATGCGGTCCGGCAGCAACTCCAGCGCACGGCGGAACGCCGGATCGTGCCGCTTCATATAGGCGACCTGCAGCACGCGTCCGGCGCGGTCGCGCGCCGCCTTGATCCGGTCGCATCCGTCCAGGGTGAGCGCCAGCGGCTTCTCGCACAACACATGCAGGCCCGCATCGAGCGCCGCGACCGCCAGCTCAGGATGGAACGGATCCGGCGCCGCGACGACCACCGCGTCGAGGTTGCATTTCAGCAATCCACCGATATCGGCGTGCAATTCGGCGAGCCCGTAGCGCTCGCCCAGCGACTGGCGCACCGCGGCCGAGGCGTCGGCCAAAGCCACGAAGGCGAAGCGCTCGCGCTCCTCCCACAGATAGAAGGCGTGCTCGGCCTGGCCCACCAGCCCGGCCCCGACCAGCCCGACGCGCAGTCTTTTCACGGAAACTCCTTATTGGAACGCTCCAATCGCACGCACTTCAATACCGCCCCGCAGTCTCTGTCAAGCCACCTTCGCGGCCGGTCCGAGCCCAGGCGCGGGATATCGCGCCGCCGGGCGGCGGCCGGCATGGACATCGCCGCCGTCAGCCGCGCGTCGCCAGCGGGCCCGTCACCGAAGGTAACGGCGTGCGATCCGATGGTGTGATCCAGCGCACTGTGGCGACATTGAGCAGTGCAACTGGCTTTGCGAATTCATGCCGCCCGGCCTATAGTCGCGCCGCGGGGGAGCCAACAGCCGGCGCGAAGCAACGGCATGTCGACGAGGAGCGTGACCGATCTACCGCAACAATTAACGGGTACGCCATAGCGCCCAGGCGCGGCGCGCGGGACATGGCGCGCCGGAGCCAAGCCTAGCCTCGGCAAAGAGAGGCATCGCGCAACCCAGGCCGTTCGATCGAATCAATCCCCGGACCCCGATGACCAAGACCAACGGCGCACCATCGCCATTCAAGATGCGGCTTCTGTCCTGCTGTGTGCTCGCGGCGATCGCGATGCTGCAGGCGCCGGCGGCGCTCGCCGCCGCCGATCTGCCGGACCGCTGCGCCGTCCCGCTGACTTGGCCGACGGCGGCCGATGCCGGGATCGACCCGGCTGCCTTTTGGAACAATGACCGCGAGATTTCGATCCTGCGGCGCGAGGATGACGGGCGCTTCGCCTACCGCATCGTCGGCGACGTGGTGGAGATCAACCCGGCCCTGTTCCCCGCCCTGGCCACCGCGCCTGACGGAGAGCTCACGGACGTTTCCGAGATCGTCATCGACGCGCGCGAGATCATCCTCGACATGCCGCTGCGGCTCGACGACGGGGTGATCAGGCTGCGCGCCGATGTCGTGCGCTTCGCCGGCGGCGGCTCCATCTCGCTGGTCGTTCCGCCGCAGCGGCGCGAGCAGAGCGTGGAGATCGTCGCCACCACGCTCGACCTGTCGCATGCCCGCGCCGTGCCTTTCGTGTTCACCACCCAGGGCTGGCAGCTGACCGCGCCGCCGCAATGGCCCGCCGCCGACGCGCCCAAGCGCATGATCCGCCTGAAGGTCGGCGAGATCCTGCCGGGCGAGAGCGACTCCGAGGCATCCAAGGCCCAGCTGCGGCAGGATCCGGTGCGCTGGCTGCACAATCACACCGCCGACCAGGGCTTCGATTCCGGCTTGCCGAAGGACGTCTGGTCGGCCGGCTACGACGTCACCATCGGCGAGGCCGGCGCCGCCGCCTATGACGAGTTGTTCAAGACCAGCCTGCTGTGGCCCGACATGGTGGCGGCGAAGCTGCTGCGCCTGCGCTCGCGCAGCGTCTTCGACGCCGGCATCGACGCGTTCCTGCGCGCCAAGATCGCCGAGCTGCTGCCGCGCTTCGACACCCGCGCCAGCCGCCAATCGGCGGCGTCGATGCGCCGCATCCTGCGCCAGATCGACGACCAGGTGGACCCCTTCGGCGGCCGCGCCTTCGACGTGCCGATGGCCGACCTGGCGCAGCGCGTCGCCGCCTTCGGCAAGGCGCTGGACGAGACCTTCGGCACGGAGAAGAAGGCCGGACTGCTGCAGCTGTGGGACGAGGCCCGCACCTCCTCCATCACCACCAACCGGCCGGCGAACACCGCCAAGCAGATCGAGCAGATCGACCGCGCCCTGCGCAACGCCGCCGCGGCGCGCGACGCCGCCGGGCAGGGCCTCGCGCGCAACACCGGCCGGCTGCTGAAGCTGGTGCAGGACATCCAGGCCAAGATCGCCGAGGTCGACCAGCTCGACGGCGAGCTGCGCGCCGAATACGACAGCCGCAAGACCGCCGCCGAATCCTATGGCGGCGCGGTCGGCAGCCTCTCCAGCGTGCCGGTCCCGGTCAGCTTCGGATTCCTCAGCGCCGCGCCGGCCGCCCTGGGCAACAGCAAGATCGTCGCCACCGGCCCCGGCTTCTACTACGGCGCCAAGGACGGCTCCTGGCCGATGGAGGTTCCCGCCAGCCTCGCCGACGTCTCCGCGCGCTATGCCGCCTATGCGGCGGCGCTGGGCGACCTCAACACCGCCTGGAGCGCGGCGGAGGCGCATTTCGGCGCCGTCATCGGCGACCTGACCGGCAAGCAGCGCAACGCCGGCGAGCTTGCCGCCCACGCCATGGCCATGCGCGCGGTGCAGGAAACCGGCCAGCGCCTCGCCGATCTGGTGAAGTTCGGCCCGGCGGAGCTCAAGCTGCGGCTCGACAGCTTCGACCTGCTCGGCCCGGAGAAGAACGAGAAGCGTTTCGCGATCATCGCCCAGGCGGAAGGCCTCGCCGCCGGCGGCGCCTCGCTCGCCTCGGCGATCCAGGCGGACTTGGCGCGGCTCTCGGCCCTCGATGCCGATCTCGGCGAGCTCGGGGCGCTGCGCGCCGACATTGCCGGCCTCAAATCGCTGCCGGCGGCCGAGGCGGTGCAGCGCCAGGCGATGATCGACGCGACCATGCGCGGCATGCTGCTGGCCGACATCGCGCGGCAGGCGACGCAACTGCGCAAGGGCTTCTACTATGTGACCGGCGAATGGCCGGACCTGGCCGATGACGTGCAGCACTTCGCCGACGACGCGGTGACCGGCGCGCGCTTCGACCGCCGCCGCGCCGCCCTGTTCGATCCCGACGTGATGGACCAGGCGCTGGCCGACAGCCGCGCGCAATTCGCCGCCTATTACCGCGCCTTCGCCGACCGGCGCGCGAAGCAGCTGGCGGATTTCGCGGCGAAGAAGCCCGCCGTGCCGGTGGTCGAGCTGTTCCGCGCCTCCTATGTCGACGATTCCGGGCGCGATCTCGAGGCCGCCTATCTGCGCCGGCAGTTCCTCAACGCGATCAACCGCGCGATCGCGGCGCAGGTGCAGCTGGGCCGCGACGGCGCCGGCTTCGCCGCGCGGCCGATCCTGATCCCGATCCAGATCACCCCGCCCAGCACCAGCGAGGGCGTGCAGCTGCTGCTCGGCGCCGCGGTGACCAAGGTGCGCTTCCGCGACGAGGGGGACCTCGCCGGCACGGTCAACCTGCGCATCGAGCATCCGCGCTGGGGCAATGTGCAGATCGACGGCGAATGCCACCGCGTGGTCGATACCGCCCTGGGCGAGGCGAGCGACGCCGACGGCATGACCGGCTATCTGCAGACCATCGCCCTGCCGAAGGGCGTGGCCCAGTCGTGGGTCGACGCGGTTTCGCCGGACAAGCCCTATGCCGACGTGCTGGCCACCGCCTTCCCCATCGACGCGCCGTATTACGCCTATGTGCAGCTGCCGCAGCCCAGCGCCTGGAGCAAGCCGCCGGTGATCGACGAGATCGAAATCTCCTTCATCAAGATCGGGACGCGGCTGCAATGAGACGCTCGCTCCTCCTTTCGCTGGCGCTGCTTCCCCTCGCCTTCGCCGCACCGGCCGGGGCGGAGGACAATCTGCGCGAAGTCTATTTCCTCGACCTGGTCAAGAGCCGCACCGGCGACACCATCGTCGTCGAAGCCGATCCCGACACCGAGATCCTGGTGTTCAACGGCGGCGAGCTGGCGCTCGACAACCGCAACCTGATCGTCGTCGCCCGCCACGCGCGCATCGACGCCGACACGCGCATCAAGTCCTTCGGGCTGGTCACCCGCCTGCCGCGTCCGGGGCGCCCGCCCCAGGCCGAGGCAGGCGCGGATGGGGCCGAACCCGGCGCCGCGGGCGCCGACGGCACCACGGGAACGCCGGGCGCCGCCGGCGACAATGGCAGCGCGGCGGGTAAGGTCGTGCTCAGGATCGGCGAGATCGCCGGCAAGGGCCGGCTGATCGTCAATCTGGACGGCCAGGATGGCGGCAAGGGCCAGGAAGGCGGCCAGGGTGGCGATGGCGGCAAGGGCGCCGACGGCAAGGCGGGCAAATGCGGCGCCGAGCCGATGCAGGCCGGCGGCGACGGCGGCTGGGGCGGCTTCGGCGGCCAGGGCGGTCCCGGCGGCCGCGGCGGCAACGGCGGCATCCTGATCTATGCCG
>JBDHTX010000021.1:0-74717 GCA_039808885.1 Dongiaceae bacterium
ACCATCAGGCTGCTCTCCATGGCCGCGGCCGCGCGCGGGCCAAGCTCGTCCTGCGCCGCCTTCTTGCTCTTGACGATGGCGTCGAGCTGCTCGGCCATCGACGGTCCGATCTTGTTCAGCTGGTTGTCGATGATGTCGTTGCGGGCGAGGATCGCGGTCTGGACGCCCTCGAACGCGGTCACGTATTCCTTGGCAAGCGAAATCGCCGCGTCGCTCAGGCGCCGCCGCTCGGGGTTCTGCAGCTCGGCCAGCATCGCATCGGCCTTGCCGGCGAATTCCTTGGCGTATTTGCGCACGGCCTCGATGTTCTCCGGCGCGTTGTCGGCGAGGAACTTGGCGCGGGCCAGCCGCATCAGCAACAGGCTGCGCAGCGCGTCGCCAGCGCGGTAGGCCGCGGCCGTGTCGCCGTCGTTGAAGGCGCTGTCCATCACGCCGGACAGGTCGGCTTCGATGCGCGGGCCCAATTCATCCATCTGCTTGGCGAAGGCATTGCGCTGCGCGCGCAGCTCGATCACCTTGCCGAATGCATCGTTGTAGCCCTGCGCGTCGGCCGAGATGGTGGCCAGCGTCTTGCTGTCCTCGTCGGAATCCGAGAACAGCTGCTGGCTGGCCTCGATCTCCTTCTGCAGGGCGGCGATGGCGGCGGTGACCGCATCGACCGAATTGTCGGTGCCTTTCAGCAGGAATTCCTTGACGTTGAGCCGGGCCATCAGCAATTCGCCGTTCATGGCGCCCGCGGCGGCGGTCTGCCGCGCCATGGCACGGTAATCGCCGAAATTCGCATTTCCGCTATTGAGTCCGACATAGGCGGCGGCCGCCACGATCACCAGCAGGGTCAGCACGGTGCCGATGCCGGCCGCCAGTCGCACGCCGATCTTCAGATTACGCCACGCGTTCATTACAGCTCTCCTGGTTTCCCCCAGCGCCCTCAGGCAGGGATGTTTCGCTGGCATCGATTTCTAGGCGAGGACTCTTAAGGCGCGATTAAATCTGCTTATGAAATATGCTTCGTAGCGCTGTTCAAGTTAGAGACTTATCTATAAGCAACTTATGTTGATTGAACAGCGGCAGTCGTGGGTTTGCAAAGGCTTGCGCAACGGGGCCGCGCGTGGCGCTGGCGCGCAAGCGCGACAGGCGGCGTCGGGAAGGGCCGCGCGCCGCGCACGCGAAGAACGCGCGCAAAGAAAAAGCCCCGCAGCGATCCGCTGCGGGGCCTTGGCGATTGCGATGCGGAGTGCGCTAGGCGGCGCGCACCGTGTGCAGGAACGCTTCCACCTCTTGCCGCAGCTTCTCGCCGTTGCGGGCGAGCTCCGACGCGGCGCTCAGCACCTCGGTCGAGCCGGCGCTGGTCTGCTGCGAAGCCTGGGTCACGCCGACGATGTTCGTGGAGACTTCGGCGCTGCCGGCCGAGGCTTCCTGGACGTTGCGGGAAATCTCCTGCGTCGCGGCGCCCTGCTCCTCCACCGCGCTGGCGATGGCGGTCGAGATTTCGTTGACCCGGCCGATGGTCTGGGTGATGCCGTCAATGGCCTGGGCCGAGCTTGCCGTGGCGTCCTGGATGGCGCGGATCTGGCCGGAGATCTCCTCGGTCGCCTTGGCCGTCTGGGTCGCCAGGTTCTTCACCTCGCTGGCGACCACGGCGAAGCCCTTGCCGGCCTCGCCCGCCCGCGCCGCCTCGATGGTAGCGTTGAGCGCCAGCAGGTTGGTCTGGCCGGCGATCTCGTTGATCAGGGTCACCACGTCGCCGATCTTCTGCGCCGCCTCGGCCAGCGCCTTGACCTTGGCGTTGGTATCCTCGGCCTGGTTCACGGCGGCGCCGACGATGCGGGAGGATTCGGTGACCTGGTTGCCGATCTCGCGGATCGAGGCGGAAAGCTCCTCGGTCGCGGCCGCCACCGTCTGCACGTTCTGGGTCATCTGGCCCGACGTCTCGGCCACGGCGTTCGATTGCTGCGAGGCTTCCTCGGCGGTCTCCGAGAGCGATTGCGCCGTCGCCTGCAATTCGGTCGCCGCCGCGGTCACGGCGTTCACCACGCCGCTCACCGAGGCCTCGAACTTGTCGGCCATGTCGAGCATGGCCTGACGGCGATCGGCCTCGGCCCGCTTCTTCAGCGCTTCCTGCTCGGCGGCGAGGCGGTCCATCTCGAGGGCGTTCTGCTTGAACACCTCGAGCGCGCGCGCCAGTTCGCCGATCTCGCTCTTGAGCTCGGTGTTGTGGACCTCGATGGTCTTGTCGCCCTCGGACAGCCGCTTCATGCTGGCGGTCGCCGCCATCAGCGGGCGCGAAATGCTGTTGGCGATGGCCATGGAGACCAGGATCACCAGGGCGAGGATGCCGAGCAGGATGCCGCCCTGCACCAGCACGATGTTCCAGAAGATGGCGTTGACGTCGTCGATGTAGATGCCGGAACCGACGATCCAGCCCCATTCCTTGAAGCCCTTCACATAGGAGATCTTCGGCACCGCGGTTTCGCTGTCGGGCTTGGCCCAGTCGTACTGGACGAAGCCGGCGCCGTCCCGCTTCACCACATCGACCATCTCCTGGAAGAACAGCTTACCGGCCTTGTCCTTCATGCCGCCGATGTTCTGGCCGACGAGCTTCTTGGAGAAGGGATGCATCAGCATCACTGGCGTCAGGTCATTGATCCAGAAATAGTCGTTGCCGCCATAGCGCAACGTCTCGAGCTCGGCCATGGCAGCCTTCTTGGCGGCCGCCTCGTCGAGGGTGCCGGCCTGGACCTGGGCGTAGTAGTTGGCGATCACGCTGTAGGCGACGTCGACGACATGCTGGGTCTTGACCTGGCGGTCTTCCAGCAGGACGCCGCGGGTGCGCCACGCATCGATGGCGCTGACGGCGAGCAGTCCGATGACCGAGAGCATGACCAGCAAGGACATGCGACGACTGATTTTGAGATTCCCGAGACGCATCATTTTCCTCATTGGAGCCGCCATGCCATCGGGCGAACCGCGCGCGCCAAAATGCATCGGCAGTGAAACTTTTTGCCTCGCTCATTCAGCAGTGCTGGGGGTTAAGGTCGCCTTAATCCCCCGATCGTGCCCGTGGGAAACATCCGCCGCGCGGCCTTGCCGGCTGGATGCGCGACAGCGGATCCGAATCCGCCGCGATGCGTCCCCTTAGGACCGCGCCCGGCGGCGAGGGGCTGGAAGCCGCGCGGAATCAAGAGCGCATCCGTCGCGGCCGGCTGAACCCCGTCCGGCCGGTACGGGAGTTTTTCCTAGAGCTGGGCTAGGATGAAGCCGCATCGCCCTGCGGCAATTCGTCCAGGCCGACAAGGCCGCGCCACAGTCGCGCGGAATCAGCACCGGGGAAGTTCATGACGGAGCGCAGTGAACAGGCCGGCCCCGCGCCGGCGCAATCGGCCTGGACCCGCATCGCCACGCCCCGGCTGGTGCTGGTCGCGCTGCCGGTTGCGGCGCTGCGCGCGGCGGCCGAAGGCCGGCTCGACGAGGCGGGGCGCATCGCGGGCTGCGACCTTCGTCCGTTCCCGGCGGAGGAGCGCGAGATCGCCGAAATCCGCTGCCGCGATCTGGAGCAGGACCCCGGCTATTTCCCTTGGTCACTGCGGGCGATCTGCCTGAAGCCCGATCTGCGCTTCGTCGGCCATTTCAATTTCCACACCAAGCCCGACCCCGACTACCTGCGCGACCTGGCGCCCGGTGCCGTGGAGCTCGGCTACTACATCCTGCCGGAATTCCGCCGCCGGGGCCTGGCGGAGGAGGCCGCGCGCGGCATGATGGACTGGGCGGCGCGGAGCTTCGGGGTGCGCCGCTTCGTGGTCTCCGTCGGGCCAGACAACGCCGCCTCGGTGGCCGTGGCCGCCAAGCTCGGCTTCAGCCGCATCGGCAGCCATATCGACGACGAGGATGGCTATGAAGATATCCTGGCCCTCACGCGATCTGGCTGACCCGATCCGCCGCCCGTCCCCATGGCCGGCATTCCCCGGGCCGAGCTCTAGGTTTCTTATCCTCCGGCGGGCGGAGCCGCTTGAATCCGTTAACCCACGACCTAGATTCTAGGATGTGGCCGCAAATACGGTTGTACCGTCGGATGGGCCATCGCAAGCCGCGCCGGTATCGGGCGGCCGAACGAATGACGATGCGGCTCGCTCATGAAGGAGGAGCTTTCGGAATGTCCCGCCTGTCCCTGTTCAGCAGCCCCCTGCTGCTCGGTTTCGATCACTTCGAGCGCACCCTGGACCGCATCGCGAAGTCCGGCGCGGAAGGCTATCCCCCCTATAACATCGAGCAGGTCGGCGAGAACCGCCTGCGCATTACGCTCGCGGTCGCCGGGTTCGCCCTGGAGGACCTCGAGATCCAGATCGAGGACAACCAGCTCACCATCAAGGGCCGCCAAACCGACGACCCCACCAAGGTCTATCTCTATCGCGGCATCGCCGCGCGGCAGTTCCAGCGCAGTTTCGTGCTGGCCGAAGGGATCGAAGTGGTCGGCGCCGGGTTGGACAATGGGCTGCTGTCGGTTGACCTGCAGCGCCCGACGGTGGTGAGCCAGGTGCGCAACGTGCCGATCCGCAAGGCTGGCGCGGAAGCGTCCAGGGCCGCCCCGGGAAAAGCGCCGGCGGGCAAGGCCGCCGCGCAGACCGTCGATATTGCCGGCAAGTGAGTGCGTGACCGAAGCCGGTCCCTGGCCGGACAGGAACACCAAGGCGGCGCCGGGCGCGGACGCCGACAGGATCGCAGCGCGCCGAAGGAGTGTGACATGAAAGAGATCGACAGAATTCGCAGCCTGACGCCGCAGGACATGCTGATGCTCGGCATCAAGGACATCGCCTATATCAAGGACATCGAGGTGGATGGCGAGAACGCCGTGGGCCTGTTCGCGGCCAATGGCAAGCCGCTCGCCGTGACCGCCGACCGCGAGGCCGCCGTGGCCACCGCCTGGCAGAACGGCTTGGCGCCGATGACCCTGCAATAGCGGGGCGGACCCTGCCAAACGCAGGTTCCGCCTTCGCGGCCGCTCAGGTCAAATGAAGACCGCATTGTATCAATTGAAGAATATCGGCCTGTCGCCACGGCTTAGCCCATTTCGTTGAGCGAAGCTTAATCCTTCCATAACCAATTGCGCTGCACTCTGGCCGCCTCACGGGGGACATAAATCGCGGGGGCGCGCGTGGACGTACAGGCGTTGAAGGCATTGCTGTTGGCCCATCGTGCCTGGCTGCGCAACGAGCGCGGCGGCAAGCGGGCTGATCTGTCCCTGAAGACCCTGCGCGACCTGAAGCTCGTCAATCTGCAGCTGCCCCGCAGCAAGATGACCGGCGTCCAGCTGCTGAATTGCGATCTCTCCGGCGCCAATATCAGCGAAAGCGATCTGTTCGCCTCCAATCTGGCCGGCACCAAGTTCATCGGCGCCGATTGCCGCGACTGCGATTTCCGCGGTGCCAACCTGGTCGGCGCCGACTTCTCCGAGGCGCAGCTTTCGGGCACCGATTTCCGCGAAGGCTCGCTGCTGGTCAATTCCGGCGGCAACATGGCGCCGCCGAAGCGCGACGAATGGACCAGCGAGAAGACCGACACCGCGATGAATCGCGCCAACCTGACCGGCGCCCGGCTGCGCAAGTCGATCATCCGCAAGGCCGACCTGTCGGGCGCGATCCTGCGCAACGCCGATCTGGCGGGAGCCAATCTCGAGGGCACGTCGCTGAAGGATGCGGACCTGCGCGGCGCCAACCTGACCGGCGCCGACCTCTCGAACGTGCAGCTCAACCGCGCGGTGATCGACGGCGCGGCCCTGGACGGCGCCAACCTCACCGACGCGAACGTCTTCGGCGTCGATCTGTCGAGGGCGGTCTACGGCTTCCTCGACACCTCGACCACCATCACCGTCGACGATTCGGCCGAGACCCAAGCCCTGGTCACCGAGATGATCATCGCGCACGAGCGCTGGGTGACGTCGTCCGGCACCGACGGCCAGCGCGCCGATTTCTCCAACGCCGACCTGTCGGGCAACGATTTCTCCGGCCACAACCTGCGCGGCGCGCTGTTCGTCGAGGCGCGCCTGCGCTCCGCCAAGTTCAACCGCACCACGCTCGATCTTGCCGACTTCTCCAAGGCCGACCTGACCGGCGCCAGCTTCGGCGGCGCCAATTTGCGCGGCACCAACTTCACCAACGCCAATCTGCGCCGGACCGATTTCCGCAAGGCCGATCTCAGCGTCGAGACCGCGGTGCTGGCCGACGGCTCGACCCGCGAATGGCTGCCGCGTTTCGTGGAGTGTCAGGTGGACGAGGCGGATTTCACCGAAGCCAAGGCCAGCCGGCTGATCGCCAAGGGCGTCTCCGTCCACAACGCGATCGGCGACAAGACCTTCCTGCAGCTGCTGATGCCGACCGCCGCCTAGAGCTTCCGGGACGGAAGGCCGGTCAGGCCGCGTGGCTCTTCGCCGTGTCGGTGAGGAGCGCATAGATGGCGTCGGTCTGGTCGGCGCCGCGCAGCTTTTCGCAAACCGATTTGTCGCGCAGCAGGCGGCTGACCCGCGCCAGGGCCTTCAGGTGATCGGCGCCGGCGCCCTCGGGCGCCAGCAGCAGGAACACCAGATCCACCGGCTGCTCGTCGATGGCGTCGAAATCGACCGGCTCGTCCAGGCGGGCAAACAGGCCGAACAGTTCCTTGATGTCCGGCAGCTTGCCGTGCGGAATGGCGATGCCATTGCCGACGCCGGTGGTGCCGAGACGCTCGCGCTCCAGCAGCACATCGAAGATCGCGCGCTCATGGAGGCCCGACAGCTCCGCCGCGCGCTTCGCCAGCTCCTGCAGCACATGCTTCTTGCTGGTCGCTTTCAGCCGCGGCAGTACCCGAGCCGGGGTGATGAGATCTTCGATTTCCATGAATGCGTCCTTGGAGTCCCGATTCGAGGCTGGCGCCCGCACTGTGGTGGAACGGAGGATACGCCCGCTACTGGGCCGCTTTCGCGCCGAGGCGCGGGTCGACCCAGCCGATATTCCCGTCATTGCGCCGGTAGACCATGTTCAGGCCGCCATGCCCCTTGTTCAGGAACATCATGGCCTTGGTATCGGACAGGTCGAGGCGCATCACCGCTTCGCCGACGGTCAAGGTCGGGATCTCGGTCTGCATCTCCGCGATGACGGTCGGCGCGTCGGTCCCGTTCGCTGCATGTGCATCGACCTCTTCCTCCTCCTGCGGCGCCAGGATGTATTGCGAGGCGCGGAAAGACTCGATCTCGGCGCGGTGATGGTCGCGCAGCCGCCGCTTGTGCCGGCGCAGCCGCTTGGCCATGTGATCCATAGCCTGGTCGAAGGCCGCGTAGGCCTGGCCGGCGGAGGCTTCCGCCTGCATGTGGATGCCGCGGCCGATATGCACGGCGAGGTCGGCCACGAACAGATGCGACTCCTTCGAGAAGGTCACCGTCGCTTCGATCGGATTGCCGAAATACTTGCCGATGGCGTGGTCGAGATTTTGCGCGACATGAGTCCGCAATGCCTCGCCGACGTCGATATTCTTACCTTTGACTGTCAGATTCATAATCACTGTCCAACAGACGGGCCTCATGCCAAAGGCGGCCATTCGGCCTTGCCATTTTTGCCCGTCCTGGCGGCGGGCCGGGACCATATGTACCGCCCTATCTCAAGTCAAGGGCGGGTCTCCCAGCACTGGTCCGATTGAATGATGTAGCCCGCCTCAGGCGGAACGCAAGGACTTCTCGCGCCGACGCTGGACCGAAGACGGAATTTTCAATGATTCCCGGTATTTAGCCACAGTCCGACGGGCGATATCGACGCCTTCCTTCTTGAGCACGGCAACCAATTGGTCGTCGGAGAGAATCGCCTCCGCCGGCTCCTTGTCGATCAATTCCTTAATGCGCGAGCGCACCGCCTCGGCCGAATGGCTGTCGGCGCCGTCGGCGGCCTGAATCGCGGCGCTGAAGAAGTAGCGCAGCTCGAACAGGCCGCGCGGTGTCGCCATGAACTTGTTGGCGGCGACACGGCTGACCGTGCTCTCGTGCATGCCGATCGCCTCGGCGATGTCGCGGCGGATCAACGGCTTCAGGTGCTTCACGCCGTGCAGGAAGAACATCTCCTGCTGGCGCACGATCTCGCTCGCCACCTTGAGGATGGTGGTGGCGCGCTGGTGCAGCGTCTTCACCAGCCAGTTGGCGGCGGAGAGCCGGTCGGCCAGGTAGTCCTTGTCGGCCTTGCTCTGCGCCTTGGTGGTGACGCGCGCATGGTACTGCTGGTTCACCAGCAGGCGCGGCAGGTTGTCGCTGTTGAGCTCCACCGACCATGAGCCGTCGGGCAGGCGCATCACCAGGATGTCGGGCTGGATCGCCTGCACCTCGGTGCGGTCGAAGGCGTAGCCCGGGCGCGGATTGAGGCTGCGGATCTCCGCCGCCATGTCGGCCAGGTCCTCCGCATCGACGCCGCAGATCTTCATCAGCTGCGCGCGGTCGTGCCTGGCCAGCAGATCGAGATGGTCGAGCAGCGCCTGCATCGCTGGGTCGAGCCGGTCGAGTTCCTTCAGCTGCAGCGCCAGGCATTCCGCGAGGTTGCGCGCGGCGACGCCGACGGGATCGAATTGCTGGAGCTTCTTCAGCACCGATTCGACGAGCTCGAAGCTGCAGCCGAGCCGCTCGGCCACCGCCGGCAGGTCGCCCTGCACATAGCCCGCCTCGTCGATCAGGTCGATGATCTGCAGGCCGATCAGGCGCTCGGTCGGATCGGCGATCTCGATGCCGAGCTGCTGCTCCAGATGCTCGCGCAGGGTGATCTCGCGCGACAGCGATTCGCCGTAATCGCCGTCCTGGTCCGGGAAGTCGCCGCGGCCGGAGCCCACCTTCCAGTTGGCCTGGCCGGACGCATCGCTGTAATCGCCGCCGCCGTCGCGGGCGCCGGCCGTGTCGCTGCCGGTGTCGGAATAGTCGTTGTCATAGTCGGCGTCGATGGGCGAATCCTTGGCCGCCGGCAGCGCCTCGCGGTCGCCGAATTCCTTGGTGTCGAGCATGGCTTCGGGCTCGCCGGTTTCGGCAGCGCCCGGCGTGTCGGGAGAACCCGCGTTCTCCTGATCATCGGCCCGCTCCAGCAGCGGGTTGCGCTCCAGCTCCTCCTCGACATAGGCAACCAGGTCCTGGTTGGACAGCTCCAGCAGCTTGATCGCCTGCTGCAGCTGCGGCGTCATGACGAGAGATTGCGCTTGGCGCAGATCTAGGCGTTGCGAAACGGCCATGTTGGCCCAAAGCTAGAGAGAGAACCTTTCGCCAAGGTAAACACGGCGCACCGCCGGGTCATTCACAATTTCCGCCGGCGTGCCTTCGGCCAGCACGCCGCCTTCCGCGAGCACATAGGCGCGGTCGACGATGTCGAGCGTGTCGCGCACGTTGTGGTCGGTGATCAGGACGCCGATGCCGCGGTCCTTCAGGTGCGACACTAATTCGCGGATATCGGCGACCGCGATCGGATCGATGCCGGCCAGCGGCTCGTCCAGCAGCACGTAGTTCGGATTGGCCGCGAGGCACCGGGCAATTTCTACCCGGCGCCGCTCGCCGCCCGAAAGCGCCGTCGCCGGCACGGAGCGCAGATGGCCGACCGAGAAATCGGCCAGCAGCTGATTCATGCGCTGCACGCGCACGCTGCGGTCCGGCTCGGTGATCTCCAGCACCGCCATGATGTTCTCCGCGACAGTCATGCCGCGGAAGATCGAGCTTTCCTGCGGCAGATAGGCGATGCCGCCGCGGGCGCGCAGATACATCGGCAGGTCGGTCACCTCCTCGCCGTCGAGATAGATGGCCCCCGCATCGGCCTTGGTCAGGCCGGTCATGATGTAGAAGCAGGTGGTCTTGCCGGCGCCGTTCGGGCCGAGGAGGCCGACCGCCTCGCCGCGCCGGACCCCCAGGGTCACATCGCGCAGCACCGGGCGGCGGCGGTACTTCTTGCCGATGTGATAGGCGACCAGACCCTCCACCGTCGTCGGGTCGACCGCCACGCCGTTGACGACGAAAGTGTCGCCGGCCCCCGCCGGATGCGCGGCACCGTTCACCGCGTTCCCGCCGACACCGGCCTGGTCGACGCCGGCTGGGGCGACGTCATTCCGCGCCTGATCGGTCTGGGCGGGATCGCGCGCGGGCTTGCCGCCTGCTTCGGTGCCGTGCGGCATCATTGCGTCACCGGGGCCGTGCCGCCGGTCTCATCGGTCTGGTCATTCTTGGACTTGATGACGGTGCGCACGCGCTGGCCGCTGACCGGCAGCAGGCGGCTGATGTCGTTCTTGAGGTCGAGTTCCGCGCGGCCGCCGGTGTAGCGGTTGCCCTTGCTGTTGATGATCACGTTGCCGGTCAGCACGGCGATCTCGGTATCCGGATTGTAGGCGAGCTTGTCGCTGAACGCGGTCTGGTCCTTGCGGTCGACGCGCACATGGCCGCTGGCGTCGAGCTGCGACAGATCGGAGCCGCCGTCGTCGTTCGTCTTCGCGTCGTTTGTCGCCGCATCATTCGTCCCGGTGTCGTTCGCCCCGGTGTCATTCGTAGGCGTCTTGTCGCGGAAATAGCCGATCGCCTCGTCGGCATGGATGGTGGTCTCCTCGCGCACGATGACCACCGCGCCCTTGGCCACCAGGGCGTCCTTGTCGCGCCAGTATTCGATCTGGTCGCGCGCGGTCACCGTATCCTTGTCGGTGGTGACCTTGAGCGCGCTGCCGGTCATGATCAGGACCCGCGAGGATTCCTGGTACTCGGCGCGGTCGCCATAGGAGGTCGAGCGCTTGGTCTGGATCTTCACATTGCCGATCGCCTCCCAGCTGGCGATCTTGTCCTTGTCGTCGAGATGCGCGATCAGCGTATCGGCGGCGATCGAGGTCTCGCCCTGCTGGGCCAGGGCGTCGCCGCGCGCGGTGTAGGTGCGGGAATCGCGCTTCCACTCGATGCCGTTCTCGGCCGAGATCTCGATCGGCTTGTCGCTGTCGTCGAGGCCGAACCCGCCGCCCGATGAGGTATCGCCCGATGCCGCGGCGCCGGAATCCTGGGCCAGGGCCGGGGGCGCCGCCGCCGGCAGCAGCGCCAGGCCCAGCAGAATTGCGCCCGCCAGCAGCCGGAGGCCGCCGGGCCGCGACAGGCCGGGGACGCCCGCGGGCCGCGCGCATTGCGCCGATCCGGACTTGTGGGGGCCCGCCCTCATTGAGCCTGGTCCTTCTGCTTTGGATAGATCTTCATATACGCCTTGCCGGTGAATTCGATCGTATTCCCATCATCGAGTACCTTGAACCCCTGGGCAATCACCTCGCCATCCCCGTTCTGGCCTTCCACCGGCTCGCTGCCCTCGGCGGTCTTCGCCTTCAGGTCGATGGTGGCGCTGTCGGTCTGGAACGACAACCCGTTGTCGTGGAACAGCGTCACGTCGCCTTTCAACGTCACCAGGTCCGCATCGCGATCCAGAACGCCTTCCATGGCGGTCACGGCGACATAGGCGCCGCTCGCCATGATGATGTCGGCCAGCGGCTTCTTCAGGGCGATGTGGCGCTCGTCGCCGTCGGCATGCGAAGCCGATTCGGCGGTGATGCTGAACGGCCGGCCCTTGTCATCCTTGCCGTCGTATTTGACATTGCTGACGGTGACCTCGGGCGCCGTGTTCCCGGACGTGCCGGCGCCCTCGATAATGGTCGCGTCAACCGTCGTATCGCGCGATTGGAACCACCAATAGACGAGGTAGCCGACGGTTACCACCGCAACCAGCGGCAAGGTGACTTTCAGCAGCCGCAGCGGGGTGCGGCGGCGGCGCATGGCGCGCGCCACCGGGCGCGGCGGCGCCAGGCGGCGCACCTGGCCGGGATCGGCCGAGGCGGCCGGCGGCAGTTCGGGGGACGTCGCTGCCGGGCCGTGACCGTTGGGGTCCTGGGTCATTGCCCGGGCACCTAGGCCACGCCCACTTTCAGGCAATCATGCAGGCGCACGATGCCGACCGGCTTGCGGTCCTCGATCACGAACAGCGAGGTGATCGACTTCTCGTTCATCGCATGCAGCGCTTCGGCCGCCAGCGCCGTGGGCCGGATGGTGCGCGGATTCGCGGTCATCACCTCGGCCACCCGGCGATGCAGCAGGTCATCGCCCATGTGGCGGCGGAGGTCGCCGTCGGTGATGATGCCGACCAGGTGGCCCGCCGGGTTCACCACGCCGACGCAGCCATAGGTCTTGGCGGTGATGGTGAGGATGGCGTCCTGCATGCCCGCATCGGCGCCGATCAGCGGCAGTTCCTTGCCCGTATGCATGAGGTCGGCGACGCGCAGCAGCTTCTGCCCCAGCTTGCCGCCCGGGTGCAGCTGGCGGAAATCATCGGCCGAGAAGCCCTTGCGCTCCAGCAATGCCACGGCCAGCGCATCGCCCAAAGCCAGCATCATGGTGGTCGACGTGGTCGGCGCGATGCCCATCGATCCCGCCTCGCCCAGGTTGGGCAGCAGCAGGGTGACATCGGCGGCGCTGCCGAGCGCGCTGCCGGCGCGACTGGTGATGGCGATGAGCGGGATCGACCAGCGCCGCGTGTAGTTGATGATGTCGGCCAGCTCGAAGGTCTCGCCGGAATTGGACAGCGCCACCACCGCGTCGGCGGCGGTGATCATGCCGAGATCGCCGTGACTCGCCTCGCCCGGATGGACGAACTGCGCCGGCGTGCCGGTCGAGGCGAAGGTGGCGGCGATCTTGCGGGCGATGTGGCCGCTCTTGCCCATGCCGGTGACGATGACCCGGCCGGTGGACCGGGCGAGCAGGTCCAGCGCCTTGCCGACCTTGCCGTCGAGTTCGCCGGCGAGTTGCAGCAGCGCCTCGGCCTCCTGGCGCAGGACGCGCTGCGCCGCGGCCAGCCCGCCCGCCGCGGCCTCCGCGCCGGTCCCGGTCTGCTTTTCCACGGCTCCACCCTTGGCCCTTGCCGTCACTGCCCTCTCCCGTTGCGGCGGCTAGCGGACGATACCGCCCGCGCCCCGCCAAATCCAGCCGACCGCCCCGGCGCCAGCACTTTGTCGCAGAAGGCGATCAGGTGCCGCGCGCGGTCGGGCAAACCTTAATGCTCGAAGATGTCCGGCTGGCTCCAGCCCAGCCGGTCCAGCGCCGCCCGGGTCGGCAGGAAACCGAAGCAGGCTTCCGCCAGCTGCCGCCGGCCCTCCCGATCCAGGATCGGATCGAGCTTGTCCTTCAGCTGATGCAGATACAGCACGTCGGCGGCGGCGTATTTCAGCTGTTCGGACGACAGGGTCTCGGCGCCCCAGTCGGAGGTCTGCTGCTGCTTCGACAGGTCGATGCCGAGCAATTCCTTGCACAGATCCTTGAGCCCGTGCCGGTCGGTGAAGGTGCGCACCAGCTTGGCGGCGATCTTGGTGCAATAGACCGGCGCGCAATCGATATCGAGCGTGACCTTGAGCGCGGTCAGGTCGAAGCGCGCGAAATGGAACAGTTTCAGTATCTTGGCATCCTGCAGCAGGGCCTGCAGGTTGGGCGCCCGCACGACGCCGCCGGCCGGCGCCTTCGGGATCTGCACCAGATGGCAGATGCCATCGCCCTGGCTCAACTGCACCAGGCACAAGCGGTCGCGCGCCGGATTGAGGCCCATGGTCTCGGTGTCGACCGCCACCACCGGCCCCAGCTTGAGGCCGGCCGGCAGGTCGCCACGGTGGAATTCAATGCTCATCCGACTTCCTTCGCTGGCCACGGCACCCGGCCGCGGGATTGCGCCACCAGCCGTTCAGCGCGCAAGCGCCACGCTGATTCGCCAATCCTGACCGCATTTCGCTGATTTGGCAAAGCCGGGACCGCCGCCGCGGCCGTCATCCGGTCTTTCAAGAAGATGGTGCCCAGGAGAAGACTCGAACTTCCACGGGTTGCCCCACAGGTACCTGAAACCTGCGCGTCTACCAATTCCGCCACCTGGGCGCCGGATGCGGGCCCGGCCCCAAGGGGCGGGTCGCGCGGCGCGGCGCATTCTGTTCAGAACAGGAGCAAAGTCAACTGGCTTTTGCGGCGTTTACAAGGCTCTTGCCTTGGCACAACCTGGACAGATCCAAGGCAATGGCGAGGTCGACATGGCCCAGTCCACGGATCGGCGCCTGGTGACGGTTTTCGGCGGCTCCGGCTTCGTCGGCCGCCACGTCGTGGCGCAGCTGGCCCGCGACGGCTGGCAGGTACGGGTGGCGGTGCGCCGCCCGGACGAGGCCCTGTTCCTGAAGCCCGCCGGGGCGGTGGGGCAGATCACCCCCCTCGCCGCCAACATCCGCGACCAGGATTCGGTCGATCGCGCCGTGGCCGGGGCCGATGCGGTGGTCAATCTGGTCGCCATTCTCCACGAAAGCGGCCGGCAGACTTTCAAGGCGCTGCAGGAAGAGGGTGCCGCGCGCCTCGCCGAGGCGGCGCGACGCGCCGGCGCGCGGCACTTCGTGCAAGTGTCCGCCATCGGCGCCGACGCGGCGTCGAACTCCGCCTATGCCCGCACCAAGGCGGCGGGCGAGCAGGCGGTGCTGCGCGCCTTCCCGCAGGCGGTGATCCTGCGGCCCTCGATCATCTTCGGGCCCGAGGATGGTTTCTTCAACCGCTTCGCCGCGATGGCGATGACCTCGCCGTTCCTGCCGCTGATCGGCGGCGGCAGGACGCGGTTCCAGCCGGTCTATGTCGGCGACGTCGCGGCGGCGGTGGCGGCGGCGCTGAGCCTGCCCGCGGCCCAGGGCAGGACCTACGAGCTGGCCGGGCCGCGCAGCTACAGCTTCCGCCGGCTGCTGGAGATCACGCTGGCCGAGATCGGCCGCAAGCGGGTGCTGCTGCCGATCCCCTTTGCCCTCGCCGGGCTGATGGGCGCGGTGATGCAATGCCTGCCGATGCCGCAATTGACGCTCGACCAGGTGCGCTTGCTGAAGCGCGACAATGTCCCCGCACCCGGCGCCCCGGGCCTCGCCGATCTCGGCATCGCGCCGAGCGGGCTGGAGCCGATCCTGCCGACCTATCTCGACAAGTTCCGCAAGGCCGGCAACCGGCGCTAGCAGCCGAAGCCGCCGGCGACGTAGAGCAGATAGAACACCACCAGGCCCATGGCGACGCGATAGACCACGAAGGGCGTGAAGCTGGCGCGGCGCAGCCAGTACATCAGGAACGCGATCGCCAGGAAGCCGGCAATCGCCGACAGGGCCGTCACCAGCCCGACCCGCTGCAGCATGATCGGGTCGCCGACCTGCAGCAGCGTCCAGCCCCGGTAGAGGCCGGCGCTGGCGATCACCGGAATCGACAGCAGCAGGGAAAAGCGCGCGGCGTCGGGCCGCTCGAAGCCCATCAGCCGGGCGATGGTCATCCCCGTCCCCATGCGGCTGGCGCCGGGGATGAAGGCCAGGCACTGGAACACGCCAATGGCGAGCGCGCTGCCCCAGCTCATATGCTCGATGCGGCGCACGGTCAGGCCCAGCCGGTCGGCGATGTAGAGCAACAGGCCGAAGCCGATGAGGGCGCCGGCGACGATGCGCGGGTCGCTGAGTCGCGGCGACAGATAGACGTCGACGAAGTAGCCCGAAGCCAGGGCCGGCAGGGCGCCCACCAGCAGCAGCCCGATCAGCCGCACCCGCCCGTCGCGCTTGCCGCGCAGCACCTTGATCGCGCCCTGGCCCATGCTGAGCAGGTCGCGCCAGAAATACAGCAGCAGCGCCAGCAGGGTGCCGAGCCGGATGGCGACCTGCATGGCCACGTCCTGCGCCGGCCAGCAATAAAATTGCGGGATGAGAATGGCATGCCCGGAGGAACTGACAGGCAGAAAGGCCGTGATGCCCTGAATGATGGCCAGGACCAGCAGATCGATGTTTGGCACCGGGCGGGACCCCGTGATGGGAGAGCAAAGGTTTATACCACGGGCGATTCTGGTTAAAAACGCAGCAAATAGTTCCAATTCAGGACTATCTGTGACATGGTTTTGGAAGAATGACGAGTAGCCGACTCTTGACCGGATGGGCAGGTTATAAAAAAGTCAATAATACTGTCTCAATCTGCGATTTCCTGTAGATTGGTCGCAGAGTTTGACCTAATCTTCTGCCCCTGGCGCCCCGGCGCGCCGCCTTCGCGTCTTTGTCTGGGGACCGGCATGGCCGAGCACTTGCTGAAATTCGTCAACCTGCCCAAGGCGATGCCGGACAAACGCGCGCCCGAGTCGCGGCGCGCCGACTTCCAGGAGATCTATGAGCGGTTCCGCCCGGCCGAGGCCAAGGCGCAGTCCAGCCGCTGCTCGCAATGCGGCGTGCCGTTCTGCCAGGTGCATTGCCCGCTGAACAACAACATCCCCGACTGGCTGAAGCTGACAGCCGAGGGGCGGCTGGAGGAGGCCTACGAGATCTCCGCCGCCACCAACACCTTCCCCGAGATCTGCGGCCGCATCTGCCCGCAGGACCGGCTCTGCGAAGGCAATTGCGTGATCGAGCAATCCGGCCACGGCACCGTCACCATCGGCTCCATCGAGCGCTACATCACCGACACCGCCTTCGAGATGGGCTGGGTCAAGCCGATCAGGCCGGCGCGCGAGCTCAAGAGCTCCGTCGGTATTGTCGGCGCCGGCCCGGCCGGCCTCGCCGCGGCCGATGCGCTGCGCCGCAAGGGTCACCAGGTGACGGTCTATGACCGCTATGACCGCGTCGGCGGGCTGATGATCTACGGCATCCCCGGCTTCAAGCTGGAGAAGCCCATCGTGCTGCGCCGCGCCGAGCAGCTGGCCGAGGCCGGCATCACGTTCAAGCTCGGCTTCGAATTGGGCCGCGACGGCACGCTCGCCGAACTGCGCCGGAAGCACGACGCCGTGCTGATCGCCACCGGCGTCTACAAGGCGCGCGAGATGAGCGGGCCGGGCAGTGGCCTCGACAACATCGTGCCGGCGCTCGCCTACCTCACCGCCAGCAACCGGGTGAGCCTCGGCGACGAGGTGGCGGAGTTCGAGTCCGGTGCCTTGAATGCCGCCGGCAAGCGCGTCGTCGTCATCGGCGGCGGCGATACGGCGATGGATTGCGTGCGCACCGCCGTGCGCCAAGGCGCGACCTCGGTGCACTGCATCTATCGCCGCGACCGCGCCAACATGCCGGGCTCGCAGCGCGAGGTGGGCCATGCCGAGGAAGAGGGCGTGCAATTCGTCTGGCAGGCGCAGCCCGAGGCCTTCATCGGCGATGCCGGCAACAAGGTGAGCGGCGTCATCTGCCACCGCATCCATCTCGGCCTGCCCGATGCGACCGGCCGGCAGACGCCGCAGGTCATCGACGGCTCCGGCTTCACCATCGAGGCCGATTTGGTGATCAAGGCGCTCGGCTTCGATCCCGAGGACATGGCGCGCGTGACCGGGAGCGGCGAGCTCGCGCTCACCAATTGGGGCACGGTCAAGATCGACTGGCGGACCTTGATGACCAACCAGCCGGGAATCTTCGCCGCCGGCGACATCGTGCGCGGCGCCTCGTTGGTGGTCTGGGCCATCCGCGACGGCCGCGACGCGGCGGCGGCGATCGACACGTACGTCACGCAATCCCGCGCCAAGCTGGCGGCGGAGTGAACCCGGTGCGACAGACGCGCCCCTCCCCTTCGTCATGGTCGGACTTGGTCCGACCACCCACGAATTTCGTGGGGCAGCATTCGGTGTTGGCAAGCAAACTCGTGGGTGGTCGCGCCAAGCACGACCATGACGATGAATGAACAAGCCGGTTTCTTGAGGTTCAGCCATGAGCAACTGGAACGAACAAGCCGCCCGCCTCGCCGCCACCGGCCTCTACGACCCGGCGGACGAGCACGATGCCTGCGGCGTCGGCCTCATCGCGGCCATCGACGGCGAGCCGCGGCGCGAGATCGTGCTGATGGGGATCGAGGCGCTGAAGTCGGTGTGGCACCGCGGCGCGGTCGATGCCGACGGCAAGACCGGCGATGGTGCGGGCATCCATGTGCAGATCCCGCACGCCTTCTTCGAGGACTATGTCCGCAAGGTCGGCCAGGAGCTGAGCCCCGGCAAGCTCGGCATCGGCCAGGTGTTCCTGCCGCGCACCGATCTCGGCAAGCAGGAGACCTGCCGCGTTATCGTCGAGCGCGAGATCCTGAACTACGGCTACACCATCTATGGCTGGCGCCAGGTGCCGGTGAATATCGGCGTCATCGGCGAGAAGGCCAACGCGACGCGCCCCGAGATCGAGCAGATCATGATCGCCAACTCGAAGGGCGCCAGCGAGGAGCAGTTCGAGACCGACCTCTACGTGATCCGCCGCCGCATCGAGCGGGCGGCGGCCGAGGAAGGCATCGGCGAGCTCTATATCTGCTCCTTCTCCTGCCGCTCGGTCATCTACAAGGGCATGTTCCTGGCCGAGCAGCTGACAGCCTTCTACCCGGACCTGCTGGACGAGCGCTTCGTCTCCAATTTCGCCGTCTATCACCAACGCTATTCGACCAATACCTTCCCGACCTGGAACCTGGCGCAGCCCTTCCGCGTCATCGCCCATAACGGCGAGATCAACACGCTGAAGGGCAACATCAACTGGATGAAGGCGCATGAGACGCGGATGTATTCCGGCGTCTATGGCGAGCGCATGGCGGAGCTCAAACCCGTCATCCAGCCCGGCGGCTCGGATTCCGCGGCGCTCGACAACGTGTTCGAGATCATGACCACGGAAGAGCGCCCACTGCCCATGGTGAAGTGCCTGCTGGTCCCCGATGTGTGGGACGGCCGCGCCGCCATGCCGCAGACCCACAAGGATCTCTTCTCCTATTGCAACTCGGTGATGGAGCCGTGGGACGGGCCGGCCGCGATCTGCGGCTTCGCCGGCAACTGGGTGGTCGCCTTCACCGACCGCAACGGCCTCAGGCCCTTGCGCTTCGCCATCACCAATGACGGCGTGCTGGTCGCAGGATCGGAAGCCGGCATGGTGAAGCTGGCCGAGGATCGCATCGCGCGGAAGGGCCGCCTCGGCCCCGGCCAGATGATCGGCATCAACCTGAACGAGGGCCGCTTCTACGGCCATACGGAGTTGATGGACAGCCTGGCCGGCACCGCCGATTTCGGCGCCTGGGTCAAGAACATCACCGTCATCGACGACCTGCTGAAGAAGACCCGCGGCGAGCCGGCGAAATTCGGCAAGGAGACCCTGCGCCGCCGCCAGGTGGCCGCCGGGCTTTCCATGGAAGACCTCGAACTGGTGCTCCAGCCGATGGTGGAGGAGGCGAAGGAGGCAATCGTCTCCATGGGCGACGACACGCCGCTCGCCATCCTCTCCGAGCAGTATCGCGGCTTGCACCACTTCTTCCGGCAGAATTTCAGCCAGGTCACCAACCCGCCCATCGACTCGCTCCGCGAGCAGCGGGTGATGAGCCTGAAGACGCGCCTCGGCAATCTCGGCAACGTGATGGACGAGGACGAGGGCCAGTGCCGGCTGCTCCAGCTCGATTCGCCGGTGCTGCTCACCGCCGAGTTCCAGGCCATGCGCGCCTATATGGGGCAATCGGCGGCGGAGATCGATTGCACCTTCGACCCCAAGGCCAGCGACCACGCTTTGCGCGACGCGATCCAGACGATCCGCCGCCAGGCGGAGGACGCGGTGCGCGGCGGCGCCACCCATGTGATCCTGTCCGACGAGCGTGCCGGGCCGGGCCGGGCGGCGATCCCGATGATCCTGGCGACCGGTGCCGTGCATGTGCATTTGCTGCGCCAGCAATTGCGCACCTTCACCTCGCTCAACGTGCGCTCCGGCGAATGCCTGGACGTGCATCATTTCGCGGTGCTGGTCGGCGTCGGCGCGACCACGGTCAATGCCTATGTGGCCGAGGCCTCCATCGCCGACCGCCAGGCGCGCGGCCTGTTCGGCAAGCTCGACCTCGACGATTGCCTCGACCGCTTCCGCGAGGCGGTGGACCAGGGCCTGCTCAAGGTGATGAGCAAGATGGGCATCGCCGTCGTCTCCTCCTATCGCGGCGGCGCCAATTTCGAGGCGCTCGGCCTGTCGCGCACGCTGGTGGCCGAGTATTTCCCGGCCATGCCCTCGCGCATCTCCGGCATCGGCATGACCGGCATTCAGAAGCGCGTCTCGGCCTTGCATGCCCGCGCCTGGAACCCGGACGCCATCGCGCTGCCGATCGGCGGCTTCTACAAGTATCGCAAGGGCGGCGAGACCCATGCCTGGGCGGCCGATGCGATCCACACCCTGCAATCGGCGGTCAGCAGCGAATCCTACCAGGCCTTCAAGCGCTACAGCGAGATGATCGCCAAGGCGCCGCCAGTTGCTCTGCGCGATTTGATGGATTTCGTGCCGACCGGGCATTCGATCTCCATCGACGAGGTCGAGAGCATCACCGAGATCCGCAAGCGCTTCGTCACGCCGGGCATGTCGCTGGGCGCCTTGTCGCCCGAGGCGCACGGCACGCTCAACATCGCCATGAACCGCATCGGCGCCAAGTCGGACAGCGGCGAGGGCGGCGAGGACCCGGCGCGCTTCAAGCCGCGCGCCAATGGCGACAACGAGAATTCCGCGATCAAGCAGATCGCCTCCGGCCGCTTCGGCGTCACCGCCGAATACCTCGCCAATTGCCGCGAGATCGAGATCAAGGTGGCGCAGGGCGCGAAACCCGGCGAAGGCGGCCAGCTTCCCGCCTTCAAGGTGACCCTGGAGATCGCCAAGCTGCGTCATGCCACGCCCGGCGTGTCGCTCATCTCGCCGCCGCCGCATCACGACATCTATTCGATCGAGGACCTGGCGCAGCTGATCTATGACCTAAAGCAGATCAACCCCACCGCCAAGGTCTGCGTGAAGCTGGTCGCGCGCTCCGGCATCGGCACCATCGCCGCCGGCGTCGCCAAGGCCAAGGCCGACGTGATCCTGATCTCCGGCCATGTCGGCGGCACCGGCGCCTCGCCGCATACCTCGATCAAGTATGCCGGCATCCCCTGGGAGATGGGCCTGGCCGAGGCGCATCAGGTGCTGACCTTGAACCGCCTGCGCCACCGCGTACGGCTGCGCACCGATGGCGGCTTGAAGACCGGCCGCGACGTGGTCATCGCCGCGATCCTCGGCGCTGAGGAATTCGGCATCGGCACCGCGTCCCTGGTCGCCATGGGCTGCATCATGGTGCGGCAGTGCCATTCGAATACCTGCCCGGTGGGTGTGTGCACCCAGGACCCGAAGCTGCGCGCGAAATTCACCGGCAGCCCGGAGAAGGTGGTCAACCTGTTCAGCTTCATCGCCGAAGAGGTGCGCGAGGTGCTGGCGTCCCTCGGCTATCGCACCTTGAACGAGGTGATCGGCCGCACCGAGTTGCTGGAGCAGGTCAGCCGCGGCGCCGCCGATCTCGACGATCTCGACCTCAATCCGCTGCTCTCGCAGGCCGATCCCGGCGACCAGGCGCGCTATTGCACGCTCGAAGGGCGCAACGAGGTGCCCGACACGCTCGACGCCAAGATGGTCGAGGATGCCAAGCCGCTCTTCGAGGCGGGCGAGAAGATGCAGCTGCAATACAACATCCGGAACACCTACCGCGCCATCGGAACGCGGCTCTCGGCGCATATCACCCGGCGCTTCGGCATGACCGGCTTGAAGCCGAATCACCTCACGGTGCGGCTCCGGGGCTCCGCCGGGCAGTCGCTCGGCGCCTTCGCGGTGCAGGGCGTGAAGCTGGAGGTGTTCGGCGACGCCAACGACTATGTCGGCAAGGGGCTGTCGGGCGGTACCATCGTGGTGCGCCAATTGCCGTCCTCGAAGCTCAACAGCAACGAGAACACCATCATCGGCAACACCGTGCTCTACGGCGCCACGGCGGGCAAGCTGTTCGCGGCGGGCCAGGCCGGCGAGCGCTTCGCCGTGCGCAATTCGGGCGCCGAGGTGGTGGTCGAGGGCTGCGGCTCCAACGGCTGCGAATACATGACCGGCGGCACCGCGGTGATCCTGGGCCGGGTCGGCGACAATTTCGCCGCCGGCATGTCGGGCGGCATGGCCTTCGTCTATGACGCGGCGGATTCCTTCCCGCTCTTCGCCAATCCCGGCTCGGTGATCTGGCAGCGGCTCGAATCCCGCCACTGGGAGGAGCGGCTGCGCGACCTGATCGAGGAGCACGCGGAAGAGACGCAATCGCGCTTCGCCCGCCAGCTGCTCAACGACTGGATGCTGGAGCGCGGCAAGTTCTGGCAGGTGGCGCCGAAGGAAATGCTCGACAAGCTCACCCACCCGCTGAGCGACGCGCGCGGCGCGATCTCCGCCGAATAGCGATGAACGCGCCGGTCCTGATCATTCCCGGCCTCGGCGGTTCCGGGCCGGAGCATTGGCAGAGCCTGTGGCAGGCGAAGCTGCCCGGCGCAGTGCGGGTGGAGCAGGATGATTGGGACAGGCCGGACCGCGCCGGCTGGATCGCCAGGCTCGATGCCGCCATCGCCGCCGCCAAGGCGCCGCCGGTCCTGGTGGCGCACAGCCTGTCCTGCGCCCTGGTCGCGCATTGGGCGGAAGCGCATCGCCGGCGGGTCCACGGCGCATTGCTGGTCGGCCCAGCCGATGTCGATTCCGACGCGCATACGCCGCCCGAGGCGCATGTGTTCCGCCCGATGCCGACGGCGCACCTGCCCTTCCCCAGCATCGTCGCCGCCAGCCGCGACGACCCCTATGTCGCCTTCGACCGTGCCGCGCATTTCGCCAAGGCCTGGGGCGCCGAACTGTTCGACGCGGGCAAGGCCGGGCACATCAACACCTCGGCCGGCTACGGCGCGTGGAAAGCCGGCGAAGTTCTGCTGGCGCGCCTGCGCGGGGCGCCAGCTTGAAAGCGGTCAATCGGGGTCGGGCAGCAGATCGCCCGAGCCTCTGACCTCCTTCACCGCCTTGTCCCAGGCGACGATGCGTTCGGGCCCGGCTGGATGCGTGTCGAGCAGCGAGGCGTGCGACTTGTCGCTCATCTTTGCGAGGACCACCCAGACCTTGCCGGCCTCGTCCAGATCGTATTCGGCCCGCGCCAGAATATAGGCGGCGAAGAGATCGGCTTCCCGCTCCTGCGATTTCGAATAGCTGATGGCGCCGATCTGGGCGCCGAGCTGCATGGACTGCTGCACCGCCTGGCCACCGGAATTGTTGTAGTCATAGGCAGGGTCGTAGCCGCTCGCTGCCATCGCCGCGCCCATGAGCAATCCGCCGATCACGGCACCGATGCCCGCGTTCCTCTGCTTCTCCGCGATATGGTTGCCAAGATGATGGCCGATCTCGTGAGCCACCACGGCGGCGACCTCCTCATCGCTGTCGAGATAGCGCAGCAGGCCACGGAGGACGTGGATGCGGTTCTTGCCCTCCGCATAGGCGTTGACCTCGTCATCCTGGTCATAGGTGATGTCGAACCAGCAAGGCGAGACGTCGGATTGGCGGCACAGCGGACCAAGGTTTTCGCCCAACCGGCTGGCCACGCGCGCAACCATTGCGCGGTTCTCCGCATCGGAGCGAGCGTTGCTGGGCAGGCTCGCGCTGCTGCCCTCGATCACCAGCGCCGCATGGTCGACTTCCGCCGCGGTGAACTGCGGCAGCTTGAAATCGGCGCCAGCGCAACCCGCCAGCAGCAAGGCGGCGAGCGCGGCAAAGGCGTGTAGCCGCATGAGACCCTCCCCGAAACAGGCACGCAGCGTCTATCGCGCTTTTTGATTGTTGCAAATCCTATCGACAACTGAAAGTTTCAGTCAAGGGGCGGCGGGCGCTGGAAAGCCCGCGTACCACTCCGCGTGAGAGCCGGCGTGGTTTGCCATGCCGGGCCTGGTCAGGCAGCCGCGCGGGGCGATGAAGGAATCGATGCGCCGGCGCGGGCGCTCCTGCCATTGGATGTTGAAGGCGCAGAGCTTCGGATAGAACTCCAGGTGCCCGTAGGGCAGATGGTCGTGGATCCACCAGGCCAATGCCCGCCAATCCGCCCCCGCCCGGTAGCGGTCGGCGAACCAGGGCAGCACGATGCAGGCCGCCGCCCCCATGCATCCGTCGAGGTCCAGCAGATCCCAGACGTGATAGGCCGCGTTCACCCGGATGCTGCCGCATTCGCGGCGCTTGTGTCCGAACGCGGTCACCTCGCCCGAACGATAGCCGGAGCGGAGCGCGACCCGCCCGAAAGCGTCCTGCAGGGGTTCCAGCAAGGTCTCGCAGAGCTGCCGGCCCGCCGCGATGGCGAGATCGGGGTTCTCCGGCAGGTTGGGCAGGCCGTGGAAACCGGCGATCTCCGAAAAGAGGAAATCGCGCATGAAGAAATTGGCCGAGAGCCGCACCCGGCCGAAATCCTCCAGCGCCTTCATCGATTGTGGCTTGCGCATCCCGTCCTCCGTCCGCGAGGGGCGCAGTCTGGACTGGGTCCGCGCCGGAACCTGGCGGGAGTTGCCAGGAAACCGCCACGCGCTATAACCCGCCGGACTTTCGGGAGAGATGCCGCATGTCGACGCTCGATGTCATCATCCGGCCGGCGCAGTCCGCCGACCGCGATTTCATGTTCGGCTTGGCGCCGCGCCTGGCCGGGGTCGCCGGCCTGCCCTGGCATGCGGTGAGCGACCTGGTCGCCTTCCAGCATCGCTACATGAAGCTGGCTTTCGCCCGGCCCAAGGACGAGATCGTCACCCTGATCGCCGAGGACCAGAGCGGCGCGCCGCTCGGCTTCGTGCATGCCGAGGCCTCGACCGATTCGGTCACCCTCGAGCCCTGCGGCTATGTGACGGTCCTGGCGACGGTGGCGGCGGCGGAGGGCAAGGGCGTCGCCCAGGCCCTGATGCAGGGCGTCGAGGACTGGGCGCGGGGCAAGGGCTTCCGCCTGATCGGCCTCGACGTCTTCGCCAACAACCAGCGGGCGCGGGCGTTCTACCGGCGCATGGGCTACGCGGAGGATTCGCTGCGCCTTACCAAGCCGCTTGGACCGAAATCGATCGAACCAAAGCCGTCCGAACCCGGGCCGAAGGAACGGCCATGATCACCCGCCGCGGCTTCTGGTTCCTGCGCCATGGCCAGACGGATTGGAACGGCAGCGGCCGCTGGCAGGGCCGCACCGACGTGCCGCTGAATGCGCTGGGCGAGCAGCAGGCGCGGGCGGCCGGGCCAATGCTGCGCGATGCCGGGATCGAGCTCATCTGCACCAGCCCGCTGCAGCGGGCGCGGCGCACCGCCGAACTGGTCGCCGAGGCCCTGAACCTGCCGGTGGTCGCGGTGGCCGGGCTGGAGGAATTCGATGTCGGCCCCTATGAGGGCCGCACCGAGGGCCATTGGCTCGCCCCCTGGCACGCCGACGCGGAGGTGCCCGGGGTGGAATCCTTCCCCGCGTTCCGGCAGCGTGTCGCCGCCGCCGTGAATGGCGCCTTGGGTCACCCGGGCGAAGTGCTGGTGGTCGCCCATGGCGGGGTCTTCTGGGCCCTGGAACGGCTGTGCGGCGCCCCCGGCCTCAGCCGGCTCGCCAATTGCGCGCCGGTGCGCCTGGACCCGTCGGGCGAGGCGGCTTGGCGCATCGAGAAGTCCATTGATTCTTAAGAGAAATTCGGCACCCCCTCCATCCGTATGAGGGGGGTGAGCTTTCTGCACAATATGTCGCAGGCCCGCGCGGCCCCATAGTTCTTCCAGCGTAACCCGGAGGAAATGATGTCGCCGCAAGCCCTCACCCTGGTTCCCCGCGAGCCCCGCAGCCAGCACCGGCTGGACGAGCGCGAAGGGCATCCGGCCGATGCCGGGAACGTGGTTTCCCTGACGCCGAAGCGAGAGAGTTCCACGCCGCAGAGCGCCATCCCGGTGCGCAGCAAGTCGGCGGCAGTGGTGGCGCTGGTCGGGCGCGGCGACGAGGCGCGCGTCCTCATCATGCAGCGTGCCGGCAAGACCTCGCGCGGGCTGTGGAGCCTGGTCATGGGCGGCCTCGAACCGGGCGAGACCCCGGCCCAGGCGGTGCGGCGCGAAATGCAGGAAGAAGCGGGCATCGAAGCCGGCGCGATCTACAATTCCGGCTGCTGCGACACCTTCTACAACCCCGGCGCCAACGCCATCGACATCACGCCGATCTTCGTCGCCACTTTCGATCTGGCGCCCGCCGTCACCCTCAACGAAGAGCATCTCGACTACCGCTGGGTCAGCTTCGAGGAAGCGATGGCGCACATCGCCTATCCCGGTCAGCGCCAGGCCCTGGCCGAGATCGAGCGTGACTTCGCCCGGCGCGCGGCGCCGGCCTTTCGCCTGATGCAGGGCTGAGCCGCATCGGCCTTTCCGGATCAACCACGCTGGATCGCGCGGAACGACGCTGTTAAATTGCCGGCGAATCGGATTTCGCCGGGCCCATGCGCACGCTTTATCATTTCCCGTTGCAGCCGCAATCGCGAAAAGTCCGCCTTCTGCTGAAGGAAAAGCACCTTGATTGCGATCTGGTGGTCGAGCGTCCGTGGGAGCGGCGCGAGAGCTTCCTGCATCTCAACCCCGCCTGCGAGACGCCGGTTCTCACCGAGGACAGCGGCCTCACGCTGGCCGGCGACTATGTCATCACCGAATACCTGGAAGAGGCCTACCAGGAGCCGGTGCTGCTCGGCCGGTCGCGCGGCGAGCGCGCCGAAGTGCGCCGCATCATCGCGTGGTTCGACGGCAAGTTCTGCCGCGAGGTGACCCAGCATCTGCTGGACGAGAAGATCGGCAAGAGGCTCTACGGCCGCGGCGGGCCGGACTCGGCGGCGCTGCGCGCCGGCAAGGCCAACATCCATGTCCACCTGCACTATGTCGGCTGGCTGATCGACCGGCGCAACTGGCTGGCGGGCGACGAGATTTCGCTCGCCGATCTGGCGGCCGCCGCGCATCTCTCCTGTCTCGACTATCTGGGCGACGTGCCGTGGGATGAGCATCCGGTGGCCAAGGAATGGTACGCGCGGCTGAAGTCGCGCCCCAGCTTCCGCCCGCTGCTGGCCGACCACTGGCCGGGAACGCAGCCCCCGGCGCATTACGCCAATCTGGATTTCTGAGCGCCAGCTGGCTTCCTGGCCGTCATGGCAAGGCTTGGCCTTGGGATGACTTATGAGAAGCGGCGAAATCGCGGCGCTACTTGATATCCAGCTTCTCGATGTTGTGCTGCGCCTCGTTGGCGATGTCGGTGCCGGGCATCACCTGGATCACGGTCAGCCAGTCGGAGCGCGCGCCGACTAGGTCGCCCTTGGCGCGGCGCAGATAGCCGCGCTCGAGCAGGGCGCCCGGATGGCTCGGCGACAGCTTCAGCGCCTGCTCGACATTGTCCTCGGCGAGGTCGGGATTCTCCAGCTGGCGGTACGCCGCCGCGCGCATGGCGTAGATGTCGGGATCGTCCGGCCGCAGGTCGACCGCGACGTTGAGATCATCGAGCGCCTCGAAATACATGCCGGAGGAGCCGTAGGTGAGCGCGCGGTCGACCAGCAGGTCGGGATCCTTCGGATTGAGCCTTAGCCCCTGGTTCTGCGCATAGAGCGCGCGCTGCGGATTGCCGGCCTTGATCCAGGCCTGGCCGGCCTGGGCGAACAGCTGGGCCGCCAGCGGCGCCTTCAGCTGCGGCATCTGCTCGGCGACGCGCTCCAGTTCCAGCGCGCCGCCTTCCACGTCGCCGGTGCGAATCATGGCCAGCGCCTTGCAATGTCGCGCGGCGTCGCCGCCGCCCTGCTTCTCCCACTCGACGGCGCTGTCCAGCGCGCCGCTGGGATCGCGCTCCACCAGCACCATGCAGGCCTGGTACTGCGCCTGGTTGTCGAGCGCCATGGCCGGAGCGGCGCAGACCAGGCCGATCCCGAACAGGGCGGCGCGAAGGAAAAGCCGGCAACGCATCGCTTGCATTCAACCAGGGGGGACGTTAACGCTGCGGCGAACCTTCCTGCGGCCGGCCCGGATTTGCAAGCCAGGATTTGCAAGTCATCCTTTCGCGAGCCCGCCCAGAGGCAAGACGCGCAGGGGGCGAAACGGGCAGGATCGGGACATGGCCGCGACATCGCATTTGTTCTGCTTCGGGCTCGGCTACAGCGCGGGATTCCTGGCCCGCGACCTGATCGCCAAGGGCTGGCGCGTCAGCGGCACCTGCCGGAGCACGGACAAGCAGGCGATGCTGCGCGGCCAGGGCATCGTCGCGCATCTGTTCGATCGCGACCGGCCGCTCGCGGACGCCGCGGAGGCGCTGCGCGGCGTCACCCATCTGCTGAGCTCGGTGCCGCCGGACGAGGCGGGCGACCCGGTTCTCGACCTGCACCGCGAGGCCGTCGATGCCGTCGCGCCGGGCCTCGCCTGGATCGGCTATCTCTCCACCACCGGCGTCTATGGCGATCGCGCCGGCGGCTGGGTCGACGAAAACAGCGCGCTGACCCCCAGCGGCGCGCGCGGAGCGCGCCGGGTCGCGGCGGAGCGCGCCTGGCTCGGCTTGCGCCAACCAGCACATCTGTTCCGCCTGGCCGGCATCTACGGGCCGGGCTCCTCCGCCCTCGACACCGTGCGCGCGGGCCGGGCGAAGCGCGTGGTGAAGCCAGGCCAGGTGTTCAGCCGCATCCATGTCGACGACATCGTCCAGGTGCTGGAAGCCTCGATGGCGCGGCCCGATCCGGGGGCGGCCTACAATGTGTGCGACGACGACGCGGCACCGCCCGCCGATGTCATCGCCTATGCCTGCCAGTTGCTGGGCGTGGCGCCGCCGCCGGAGGTGCCGTTCGCCGAGGCCGATCTGTCGCCCATGGCGCGCAGCTTCTACGACGACAACAAGCGCGTCGACAACAAGCGCATCAAGCGCGCGCTCGGCGTGACCTTGCGTCATCCGAGCTATCGCGCCGGGTTGCAGACGATCCTGGCCGCCGGAGGCTAGGCGAGTTCGTCGATTGCCTGCGCCAGCAGCGCCAGATCCTGCGCGCGCGACAGGCGATGATCGCAGTCCTTGATCAGCGTGACGCGCACGTCATCGCCGGCCAGGCGGTCGGCCAGTTCGAGCGACACCTGATAGGGCACGTCGGGGTCGGCCATGCCGTGCAGCAGGCGCACCGGGCAATGGATCCCGATCGGGGCCGACAGCAGCAGATGCCGGCGGCCTTCCTCGATCAAGCTGCGGGTGATGACGGTCGGCTCGTCGGAGTATTGCGACGGTTCCTCGAGCCGGCCCTCGGTCAGCAGCTTTTCGCGCTGGCCGTCGTCGAGGCGGTCCCAGATCAGCGCCTCGGTGAAATCCGGCGCCGGCGCGATGCCGATCAATGCGGCCACGCGCCGCGGCCGCGCCAGGGCGGCCAGCAGCATGATCCAGCCGCCCATGCTGGAGCCGACCAGGATCTGCGGACCTTCGCTCTGGGCATCGATCGCGGCGATCGCCTCCTCGGCCCAGCGGCCGATTGTCCCATCGGTGAAGGCGCCGCTGGACTGGCCGTGGCCGGAATAGTCGAGCCGCAGGCAGGCGAGCCCGCGCGCGGCGCAATGCGCGTCGAGGAAAGTCGCCTTGCTGCCGGTCATGTCGGAGCGGAAACCGGACAGAAACACGACACCTTTGCCGTCACGTGTAAGTTCCGCCGGCGGGCGGCGTGCATAGGCGATCCGCCGGCCGTCGGCCATGTGCAGCACCGCCACGTTCGGAACTGATGGGGATCGTGGCGCCGGCGCACCGCCGGAAGCGCCTTTGCCGTCGCTGGATTTCTCGTTTGCCAATTCTATTGCTCCCACGGGACCGGGAACGTATGTTTGCCCCAGGTTGCCTTCGAGGGTGCCTTCCTGGTTGCTGAATGTCGAGCGACACGTCCAAATCCCAGCCCAAGTCGAGTCCCAAGGGTTCCAATCCCAACGCGCCAACCGTGCTGCATCTGGTCAGCCGGCTGGATGGCGGCGGCGGCTCGCGTCTGGCCATCGATCTGGCGACCGCGCTGGTCGAAGCCGGCGGCCGCGCGCTGATCGCCTATGACGGCGAGGCCTCGACCTACGAACTGACCAAGCACCGCATCACCCCGGTGGCCGAGGCGCTCACCAGCCGCAACCCGATTTCCACCTTCACCATCACCCGGCGCCTGGCGCAGACCATCCGCGACCAGAAGGTCGATCTGGTGCACACGCAGAATGCGACGCTCGCCGCGGTGGGCCAGGCCGCCGCGCACAAGGCCGGCGCCAAGATGATCGCCACTTTCTGCGACGGGCCCGGGAACGTCGCCACGCTGTCGAAGAAGACGCGCCAGGCGCTGCTCAATTGCGACCACGTCCTGACGCTGTCCTATCTCACCGCCAATCTGCTGGCCGAGGCGCTGCCGGAACTGCGCGAGCGCCTGAGCGTGGTGCCCTTCGGCATCGACCTCACGCGCTTCGATCCCGGCCGCGTCGCCGCGCATCGCATGGTGCAGCTGGCGACCAATTGGCGCCTGCCAGACGACAAGCCCATCGTCATGCTGCCGGCCCGCTACGCGCCGCAGAAGGGCCATGCCCTGCTGCTGGAGGCGCTGAACGAGGTGAAGGACATCGACCTGCGCTGCATCATGGTCGGCCCCTCGCCCGATGGCGGCGCCTATCGCGAGGAGCTGGAGAAGCTCATCTCCTCGATGAAGCTGGACGACCGGGTGCTGCTGGCCGACGAATGCCGCGACATGCCGGCGGCCCTGATGCTGGCCGACCTCGTTGTCGCCCCCTATCTGACGCCCTCCACCTACAACCGCGTGGTGATCGAGGCCCAGGCGCTCGGCCGGCCGCTGGTGGTGAGCGATTTTCCCAATGCGCGCGAACTGGTCGAGGGCAGCTCGATGGCCTGGCTGGTGCCGCCCAACGACGCCGCCGCACTGGCCTGGGCGATCCGCGACGCGCTCGCTTTGCCGCTGGAGGAGCGCCAGGCGCGCACGCCCCAGGTGATCGAGAACCTGCAGCGCCGGTCCGACCGCGACTGGATGCGCCAGCGCATGCTCGGCATGTACTGGGACCTCTCGGGCAAGCCCGGCTCGCCGGTCTGACCCTGACCGGGCGGGAACGCCGGCCTTTGCCGTTTGTTGTGAGATCGGAAACTCCGCTGGAGGCGCGCATGATCCGCAAGCTCAAATCGGGCGAATACCGCCTCTATTCGCGCAAGCTGGATCCGAAGACCGGCCGGCGGCGCAATCTCGGCACCTTCAAGTCGCGCGCCGCGGCCGAGCGGCACGAGCGCCAGGTGCAGTTTTTCAAGCGTCGCGCCGGCTGAGGGCGGGAGCATGGCCGCCCGCCGCCGCAAGGCGTCCGGCAAACGCACCGCGTCGAAACGCTGGTCGCAGGACGTGACCGAGCACAGCGATGCCCTGGATCTGGAGGAATCCGTCTTCACCCTCACCGACCCGCACCGCATCGCGCTCTCGCTGAAGCGCTCGGCGGAGCGCAGCCGGCGGCGCAAGAGCGGGCCGTACCGCTCCGCCATGTCGATGCTGGTCTTCTACATCAACCGCGCCGGCAAGGGGCTGCCCAGGCGGCAGGTCGCGGTGCTGGAGCAGGCGAAGGACGAGCTGCGCAAGGTTTTCGGCCGGATATAGGACGACGCGCCTAAAATAGACCCTGCGGCCAGGCTGATTCCGGCCGCCTTGCAATACCCTAAGTCCCTCTGTATAAGCGCGCGTCCGGCGAAAGCCGCCTCTGGGCCTTGTTAGGGCATGCCCAAGCGCCGTCGCCACATACTAACTCTTTGAAGGACAAAGAAAATGCCCAAGATGAAAACCAAGAGCAGCGCCAAGAAGCGCTTCAAGCTCACGGCCTCCGGCAAGGTCAAGTTCAAGCCTGCCAACAAGCGCCACGGCCTCGTCAACCGCCCGCAGAAGATGAAGCGGAAGACCCGCGCCAACACCGTCATGTTCGAGGGCGACGCGAAGAAGGTGATCCGCTTCTTCCTGCCCAACGGCCTGTAACCCGCGCTTAGGAGGCACTCACTATGGCACGCACGAAACGCGGCGTTACCACCCACGCCCGCCACAAGAAGGTGCTCGACCTGGCCAAGGGCTATGTCGGTCGCGCCAACAACAACTACCGCATCGCCCTGGAAAAGGTCGAAAAAGGCCTGCAATACGCCTACGACCACCGGCGCGCCAAGAAGCGCGACTTCCGCGGCCTGTGGATCCAGCGCATCAACGCCGGTGCGCGCGAGCATGGGCTCACCTATTCCCAGTTCATCAATGGCGTGAAGCGCGCCGGGATCGAGCTGGACCGCAAGGTTCTGTCCGACCTGGCGATCCGCGAGCCCGCGGCCTTCGCCGCCATCGCGAAGCAGGCGCAAGAGGCCCTGAAGAAAGCCTGAGGTTGGATGCTGCCCGGCACCGTTCGCCGATGCATCGTTGTTCTGCAGCTGGCAAGCGCGCTCCTGCTGGCCGGCTGCAACAACTATAAGTCGGACATCGCGGCGGTGCAGCGGGCGGCGATCCTTCCCGGCCTGACCAACGAGGCCCTGGCCCTTGATCTGGGCGGCGAACGCTCCTCGGTCGAGTGGTCCGCGGATGGCACCGACAACGACGACGTCGTCGCCGTCATCGCCACCATCAAGCGGGTGGGCCAGCTGGGCCTGCGCAACACCATCGAGCTGCACTACCGGCACGACCGCCAGACCCAGGCGGTGACGCTGGAGGACGTGCTGCTGAACGGCAAGCGCCAGCCGGTCCTGTCCAGCGCCCTCACCGTGTTCAACCTGAACCTGTTTAAGCTGCAGCTGCAATAGCCGGCCGCTCTTCGGAATACCGCAGGGGAGGCCGGACTTGCTCCGGGCCTCCCCTTCTCGTATCTGAAGGGCGCCAAACAAGGGATGCCAAGGCATGCAACAACTGGACGGATTGCGGGACAAGTGGCTGGCGGCGGTGGCCGGGGCCGAGGCCCTGGAAAGCCTTGAGGCGATCCGCGTCGAGGCCTTGGGCAAGAAGGGCGAAGTCACCGGCCTGATGAAGACCCTGGGCGGCCTGTCGCCGGAAGAGCGCAAGGAGGCCGGGCAGCGGCTGAACCAGTTGAAGGACGCGCTGACCGCGGCCATCGACGGCCGCAAGGCGGCGCTGGAAGGCGCGGCGCTCGACCGCCGCCTGAAGACCGAGACCCTGGACCTGACCCTGCCGGCGCGCCCCGAAAGCGAGGGGCGGCTGCACCCGATCAGCCAGACCATCGACGAGATCGTGGCGATCTTCGGCGAGATGGGCTTCCAGGTGGCCGAAGGGCCGGACATCGAGGACGATTTCAAGAACTTCACCGCGCTCAACATCCCGCCTGACCATCCGGCGCGGCAGATGCACGACACCTTCTATCTGCCGCAGAAAGCAGGCGAGGCGCAGGCGATGGTGCTGCGCACCCACACCTCGCCGGTGCAGATCCGCTCCATGCAGGCGGGCAAGCCGCCAATCCGCGTCATCTGCCCGGGCCGCACCTATCGCTGCGATAGCGACATGACCCATACGCCGATGTTCCACCAGGTCGAGGGCCTGGTGGTCGACGAGACGACGCATATGGGCCACCTGAAGGGCTGCCTGATCGATTTCGTGCGCGCCTATTTCGGCATCGACGACCTGCCGGTGCGCTTCCGCAATTCCTTCTTCCCCTTCACCGAGCCCTCGGCCGAAGTCGATATCGGCTGCGACCGTTCCGGCGGCGAATTGAAGCTGGGCCAGGGCAAGGATTGGCTGGAGATCCTGGGCTGCGGCATGGTGCACCCGAAGGTGCTGGCCAATTGCGGCATCGATCCGACGCGCTACCAGGGCTTCGCCTTCGGCATGGGCATCGAGCGCATCGCCATGCTGAAATACGGCATCCCCGATCTCAGGACCTTCTTCGACGCCGATCTGCGCTGGCTGAAGCATTACGGCTTCGTGCCCTTGGACGTGCCGTCGATGACCGGAGGGCTGACGCGATGAAATTCACCCTCTCCTGGCTGAAGCAGCACCTCGACACGCAAGCCGATGTCGAGACGCTCTCGCGCACCCTCACCATGATCGGCCTCGAGGTCGAGCAGATCGAGGACCGCTCGAAGGAGCTGGCGCCGTTCACCATCGCCTATGTGGTCGAGGCGGTGCAGCACCCGAATGCCGACAAGCTCCGGGTGTGCAAGGTCGATACAGGAAATGGCATCGTCCAGGTGGTCTGCGGCGCGCCCAATGCGCGCACCGGCATGAAGGGTGTCTTCGCCCCGCCGGGCAGCCACATCCCCGGCACCAAGATGGACCTGAAGCCGGGCGTCATCCGCGGCGTCGAATCCAACGGCATGCTGTGCTCGATGCGCGAGATGGGCCTGGGCGAGGATCATTCCGGCATCATCGACCTGGCGGCCGACGCGCCGGTGGGCCAGAGTTTCGCCGACTACATGGGCTATGGCGACCCGGTCTTCGAGATCAAGCTGACCCCCGACCGCGCCGATTGCCTCGGCGTCCACGGCGTGGCGCGCGACCTGGCCGCCGCCGGCCTCGGCAAGCTGAAGCCCTTCGAGGTCGACCGGGTGAATGGCGGCTTCGAGTCCCCGCTGCAATGGCAGCGGCAGGACGTCGGCTTCAGCTGTCCGCTGGTGGTCGGCCGCTATTTCCGCAACGTGAAGAACGGCCCCAGCCCGAAATGGCTGCAGGAGCGCCTGACCGCCATCGGCCTCCGGCCCATCTCCGCCCTGGTCGACATCACCAACTACGTGACCTTCGACCTCGGCCGGCCGCTGCACGTCTTCGACGCCGACAAGGTGAAGGGCCATCCGACCATGCGCATGGCGCGCGCGGGCGAGAAGGTGCAGGCGCTGGACGGCCGCACCTATGACCTCGAGCCCGACATGGTGGTGATCGCCGATGACGACCAGGTCGAGGCCATCGGCGGCATCATGGGCGGCGAATACTCCGGCGTGACGCCGGAGACCAAGAACGTGTTCCTCGAAGTCGCCTTGTTCGACGCGGTGGCGACGGCGCGCACGGGCCGCAAGCTCGGCATCAATTCCGACGCGCGCTACCGCTTCGAGCGCGGCGTCGACCCGGAATCGGCCGAATGGGGCTGCGACATCGCCACCAAGCTGATCCTCGAGCTCTGCGGCGGCGAGGCGAGCCACATCACCCGCGCCGGCGAGATGCCGGGCTGGCATCGCAAGATCGACTTCCGCCCGGCGCGGGTCGCCGGCCTGGGCGGCGTCGAGGTGGCGCCGGCGCGCCAACGCGACATCCTCGCCAAGCTCGGCTTCGGCGTCGAGGAGCGTGACGCGAAACTGTGGTCGGTGACGCCGCCCTCCTGGCGCGCGGACGTGGAAGGTGAAGCTGATCTCGTCGAGGAGGTTGTCCGCATCAACGACTTCGACAACATCCCGGTGGTGTCGCTGCCGAAGCTCTCCGCCTTGCCGCAGCCGGCGATTACGGCGCAGCAGCGCCGCGTGCCCACCGCCAAGCGCCTGCTGGCGACGCGCGGCATGATGGAGGCCGTGACCTTCAGCTTCATGCCGAGCGCGATCGCGAGGCTGTTTCAGCCCAAGGGCAGCAACGCGCCGCTGGTGCTGCTGGCCAATCCGATCAGCGCCGATCTCGACGCCATGCGGCCGTCGATCCTCGGCAATTTGCTGACCGCCGCCGCGCGCAACGCGTCGCGCGGCTATGCCGATGTCGGCCTGTTCGAAGTGGGCCCGACATACCTGGATGAGACTGAGAAGGGCCAGGTGCTGTGCGCCGCCGGCGTGCGCGTCGGCCTCGCCCGGCCGCGCCACTGGGAGGCCAAGCCGCGCAATGCCGACGCCTTCGACGCCAAGGCGGACGCGCTGGCGCTGCTGCAGACCTTCGGCGTGCCGGTCGACAACCTGCAGATCCTGCCCGAGGCGGCGCCCTATTATCATCCCGGCCGCTCGGCGGTGCTGCGCCTCGGCCCCGCCATCCTGGCGCAGTTCGGCGAGCTGCATCCGAACGTGATCAAGGCCTGCGACCTGAAGGGCCCGGCGGTCGGCTTCGAGGTCTATCTCGAGCGCCTGCCGCTGCCGCGCTCGAAGGGCAGCGCCCGCCCGCTGCTGAACGCGGCCCCGTTCCAGCCGCTGGAGCGCGATTTCGCCTTCCTGGTCGATGCCAATGTCGCCGCCGACAAGCTGACCAAGGCGGCGAAGAGCGCCGACAAGGCGCTGATCACCGATGCCAGGGTGTTCGACCTGTTCCAGGGCGGCAGCCTGCCCGAGGGCAAGAAGTCGATCGCCTTCTCGGTGACCATCCAGCCGCGCGAGCGCACCCTGACCGACCAGGAGATCGAAGCGCTCAGCGCCAAGGTGGTGGCGGCGGTGAACAAAGCCACGGGCGGGGAACTGCGAAAGTAGCGCGTTACCGCCTCTTGAATCTCGGAGAAGAGGCCGCCATATCGGTATCGTTGCCCGCACTGGTTGCAGGTAATCGGGGTGAAATCGAAGCTGCGCGCTTTTCTATTCGGCGTCCTCGCCATCGCGGCGGAAGTGGCGCTGTACTATCCGGGCAAGCTCATCGACGACCAGATCGATGTCCTCATCCTTCAGCATCTCGGCAGGGTTGCCGGATGGATCAACTGGGCACTCCATGGGCTCTTCTGGATGGCGGTCATCATCGGGCCGCTCACGGCCTACCTCGTCGGCACAACCCTGCTGAATCGATGGCGCCGAAAGGCGCGCTTCAATGCGAGCCTTGCCGAGACGGCGCGCGCGACTGTGCGCATTGCCGGCACCAAGACCTGGAGTGCATTTCATGGGGATCACGTTCTGGCGCTTGTGGTTCCCGATGCGATCGCAGCGATAGATAGCAAGCGCAGGTTGCTCCGCCTAAAGGCAATCGGGTACCCGCAGGACGTTGCGATTGAGTTCACCCACATCATTGGCGTCACCTGGCAACCCGGCGAGATCCGCGAGGCAAAAGGCCGGCAACACCTGTTCCGGCGCTTCAAACCGAAATACCGGACTCTGGCCGAGCATCCGAACATCCGCATCGAGATCGCGACCAAGGGCAAGGAGCCGGTCCTGGAATACGTTCTACACGCCGACCCGCGGGATCGCAGAGCACTGGAGCGATTCTATGACGCTTTGGAGCGCGGTACGCGGGTGGAGCGGTTCACTAGACCTGTGCCAACCGACGTGCTGCTGAACATCCTGCCGCTACAGGGTAGCAAATACGGTTACGGCTGGATCGAGGGTGCCTGACACAATCCTTTGCGATCAGGGACTCGCACTTTTTCCGGCGAGAATCTGCTTCGCCAGGAACATCCCCGCCCTGCGCCACGCCTCGCCGCCGTCGCGGAACGACAGCGGCTGATCGAAGACTAGCTTGTCGGCCTTGAGATCGATGCCTGCGCCTTTCCCATCTGGATGGGCGTGCTCATCTTGTGGATGCCGCCATAGACCAGAACTTGCGCGCCGGCATTGCGGGCGGCGGCGATCAGCTCGGCTGGATCGGTGCACACGGCGCTTTCAGGGCTTTCTCATCTGGCGCGGCTCCCGCGTTCCGTGGAAGATGTACCGATTGGGCAGCCACCTGAGACGGCGCGTCAATTGGGCTAAGGCTCGAGGCGATGGCCGGAGACACACAATGACTCAAAGCAAGACCATGCCCTGCACCGCCTATGCCCATCCGCGCCTGGCGGCGACCTATGACATCGCCAATCCACCGACCGGCGATTACGACTTCTATGTGAAGCTGGCGGGCGACAAGCCGCTCGCCATCCTCGACATGGGCAGCGGCACTGGGCGCCTGTCGCTGAAGCTGGCCGCGCGCGGGCATCGCGTGACCGGCGCCGACCCGGCGCCCGGCATGATGCTGGCGGCGCGCGAGAAGCCGGGCGCGGAGCAGGTCACCTGGGTCGCCAGCGACGCCGCGCATCTGGCGCTCAAGACCCGCTTCGACCTCATCGTCATGACCGGGCACGTGTTCCAGGTGTTCCTGGAAGATGCCGAGATCGTCGCGGCGCTCTCCAACCTGCGCCGGCACCTGGCGCCGGGCGGGCGCATCGCCTTCGAGACCCGGAATCCGGCAATGCGCGAATGGGAGACCTGGACGCCGGAGCTGACCCGCGAGCAGATCGTGGTGCCGGAGATCGGCCCCGTCACCGTGCACTACGATATGACCGGCGCCGATGACCGTTTCGTCCATTTCGACACGCATTATGATTTCGGCGGCGGCGACAAGGTGGTGGCGCCGACCACGCTCCGCATCATGGACCAGCCGGCCCTGGCCCGCCTGCTCGGCAAAAGCGGCCTCAAGCCCCTGCAATGGTTCGGCGACTGGGATTGCGGGGAGATCGGCCCGGAGAGCCCGGAAATCATCGTCGTGGCGACCGCCGTCGCCTAGCTAAGCGACTGAAAGCGCGGGGAAATCGCCCGGTTGATCTTGTCCCGGCCAGCCCCTATGTTGCGGCGCGATTAAGCGCGCCCCAAATCCCCGAGCGACATGACCGACCTCGCCCATATCCGCAATTTCTCGATCATCGCCCATATCGATCACGGCAAGTCGACGCTGGCCGACCGGCTGATCCAGTATTGCGGCGGCCTGACCGACCGCGAGATGAAGGACCAGGTGCTCGATTCGATGGACATCGAGCGCGAGCGCGGCATCACCATCAAGGCGCAGACCGTGCGCCTCACCTACAAGGCGAAGAACGGCGAGACCTATCAGCTGAACCTGATGGACACGCCCGGCCATGTCGACTTCGCCTATGAGGTCAGCCGCTGCCTCGCCGCCTGCGAAGGCTCGCTGCTGGTGGTCGACGCCTCCCAGGGCGTCGAGGCGCAGACGCTGGCCAACGTCTACCAGGCGATCGACAACAGCCACGAGATCGTCCCGGTCCTCAACAAGATCGACCTGCCCGCCGCCGAGCCCGACCGGGTGAAGCAGCAGATCGAGGACGTGATCGGCATCGACGCCAGCGAGGCGGTGGAGATCTCGGCCAAGACCGGGCTCAACATCGACCAGGTGCTCGAGGCCGTGGTGCACCGCCTGCCGGCGCCCAAGGGCGACGAGGCCGCACCGCTGAAGGCGATGCTGATCGATTCCTGGTACGACGCCTATCTCGGCGTCATCATCCTGGTGCGCGTGGTCGACGGCAAGCTGAAGGCCAAGCAGGTCATCAAGATGATGTCGAACGGCTCCACCTATGACGTGGAGCGGGTCGGCGTGTTCACGCCCAAGGCGGAGACGGTCGCCGAGCTCGGCCCCGGCGAGGTCGGCTTCATCACCGCCGGCATCAAGGCGGTGGCGGATTGCAAGATCGGCGACACGGTGACGGAGGAGCGCCGGCCGACGGCGACGGCCCTGCCCGGCTTCAAGCCGTCCGTGCCGGTCGTGTTCTGCGGCCTGTTCCCGGTCGATGCGGCGGATTTCGAGACGCTCCGCGACAGCCTCGCCAAGCTGCATCTGAACGACGCCAGCTTCCATTACGAGATGGAAACCAGCGCGGCGCTGGGCTTCGGCTTTCGCTGCGGATTCCTCGGCCTGCTGCATCTGGAGATCGTGCAGGAGCGCCTGGAGCGCGAGTTCAACCTCGACCTCATCACCACCGCGCCCAGCGTCGTCTACAAGATCTTCATGAACGACGGCACGATGCTCGAGATGCACAACCCGGCGGACATGCCGGACGTGGTCAAGATCGACCATATCGAGGAGCCGTGGATCAAGGCGACGATCCTGGTGCCCGACGAATACCTGGGCGCGATCCTGAAACTGTGCGAGGACCGCCGCGGCATCCAGACCAACCTGACCTATGCCGGCAACCGCGCCATGGTGGTCTACAAGCTGCCGCTGAACGAGGTGGTGTTCGATTTCTACGACCGCCTGAAATCGGTCAGCAGCGGCTATGCCAGCTTCGACTATCACCTGGAGGAATATCTCGAGGGCGATCTGGTGAAGCTCAACATCCTGGTCAACGGCGATCCGGTCGACGCGCTGTCCTGCATGGTGCATCGCAGCCAGGCGGAGAGCCGCGGCCGCCAGCTCTGCGTGAAGCTGAAGGACCTGATCCCGCGCCAGCTGTTCAAGATCGCGGTGCAGGCGGCGATCGGCGCCAAGGTGATCGCGCGCGAGACCATCAGCGCCTTGCGCAAGGACGTCACCGCGAAATGCTATGGCGGCGACATCACCCGCAAGCGGAAACTTCTGGAGAAGCAGAAGGAAGGCAAGAAGCGGATGCGGCAATACGGCAATGTCGACATCCCGCAATCGGCCTTCATCGCCGCCTTGAAAATGCACGACAGCTGAGGCGCTGTCTGGCGGCGAGGCCCCGTGAGGCGTGCCTCAGCCCCTCACTCTTCCCATTTCCGGCCGAGGCCGAAGCAGAGCAGGCCGACCACGCCGATGATCATCCAGGCGGGCTGCAGCAGCAGCACCTGGAACCCCTGCCAGATGGGCGGCCAGAGGTAGTGCTCGATCACGTATTGCACGCCGTTGAGGCTGCCGTGGCTGAACTTGGCCCACAGGTCATAGAGGGAGATGCCGCCGCCGGGGGCGTCGATGATCCAAAACCAGATGTTGGCGGCGCCGAACAGCAGCGCGACCGCCAGGAGCCCCAGGCCAACCATGCGTAACGGCGACATTTTTTTAGTATATCGCAGTATGGCCGGCGGCGGCACCCCGCCCGACGCGAGAGTGACGGAGCGCACATACTTATCCCCAATCCCCTACCTGGGTGGTCGTTTATCGGGAAGTTTTCCTGAGACAGATCAGCCTTTGCGACCCGTCTCCGCTGTTGCCATCGGCACCCGCCTTGGCTAGGTTCCGCGCCGTTCCCAGCGTCCCGGCGGCGACCGCACCGGACCTATCCGCCGGGGACCATGCGGAAGGGTGGCCGAGCGGTCGAAGGCGCGCGCCTGGAAAGTGCGTATACGGCAAAACCGTATCGTGGGTTCGAATCCCACCCCTTCCGCCACTTCCAGCACTCCACATGAAAACGGAATTGCGCTGCCCAGGGGCGCCGCTGATGCCGCGCGGGGGTTTACTTGCGCGCCGGCGACTGCCTGGAGGCCGTTGGGCATTTCAAGACAAGCGCCCGGCCTTCCGCAGCCCGGACCGCAAGCCCTGCCCACCTAGCAGAAGCCGCCGTTCACGTGAATGACCTGGCCCGTCACGTAGCTCGCATCCCTTGACGCGAGAAAGGCGATCACGGCGGCGACCTCGTCGGGTTCGCCGATGCGCCCCAGCGGCAGCAGCTCCGGGTACTTGTTCCATTCCTCTTTGGAAAGGAATGGATTGCCGTGCTCCTTCCGGATCAGCCCGGGAACCACGCAGTTCGCGGTCGCGCCGGTGGGGCCGAGCTGGACGGCGAGAGACCGGATCATCACTTCCAGCGCCGCCTTCGCGGCCCCGGAAACCGGATAGATCGGATAGTCGTTGCGAAAGACATGCGTGTTGTGGGTGCCGACGGCGACGACCCGGCCATGCCGTGAATTCGACAGGTCCGGCAGGCAGCCGCGAACCAGGCGGTAGAATGCCAGGGGAATGGCCGCGAAGCATTCCTGCGCGACCTCGGGCTCCGCCTCGAATCCTCCGCGCACCGGAAAGCCGGCGACATGAATGAGCGCATCGATGCGCCCGAACGCGGCGCGGGCGCGATCGACGATCGACTGCGGCGCGTCCGGATTGGCGAGATCGGCACAAAGACCGGTCGTCGCGCTGCCGGCCTGCTCGAGCTCGCGGCACATGTCGGCGACGCCGCGCTCGTTCTCCTTGGCGTGGACCAGAATGCCGATTCCGGGACCCGCCAGGCGGCGGGCCGTCGCCGCGCCGATTCCGCTCCCCGAGCCCGTGATGATGATGGACCGCTCGATCGCCCGCGCCACAATGAACCTCCCAGGCTCCGAAACCTCTAGGTGAGGTCGTGAAGGTCCTTGCCCAGCGGCGCCGTGACCGCGAAGTCCCCGAACTTCACCCTCAACCCCGCGCGCTGCGGGGTACAGCACATTGCGCCCACGAAGTAGCGATTCGCCACGGGAAAGGGGCACAGCCTGAGGAGCGGCCAGGTCTTGCCGTCGGCCGAAGCCTGCAGCCTGAGGACGCCCTGGGAAACGGTCGCCCGGACCCAGAACAGGGAAGGATCGCCCGCGAAGGCGCCGGTCGCCCAATCGGAGCCTCCGGCCGTCAACACGCTGCCGAGGCAAGGCAGCCCATCGCAGAATTCAATGCCCGCCTTGACCCATCGGCTTTCGTCGACCCGGATCATGATGCCGGCCTGGTCGTATTGGTGCGTGTAGTTCGCGCGGACGCTCAGCTGCGCGGAAAACCCGCCCTCGACCTCCTGGCCATAGAAATGACCCGTATCCCGGGTGAAGCCATAGAGCGTCTCGCGCCAGAAGTCGGTCGCTTCATCCGTAACGACGGTCAGGCCAGCGGCGCCGGCCTGCCACTGCTTCGGTTCATTCAGCCAGTGGCAGGCATCAAACATGCCGAATCGGTGTCTACGCCGCGCCCGCCCGGCGCGCGTCCTTTCCGCTCACGGCGGCGTAGGCCGCCACGACTTTCGCCATCTGGTCCTTGTTGAGCGGCGGGACAGGCATGCGGCACACGCCGACATCCCGGCCCGAGAGCTTGCTTGCGGCCTTGGCCACCGGATTGAAGGGCTCCTCCCAGAGCAGCATGCTCAGCGGGCGCAGCCGCGGCCACAGAGCGGCGGCCTCGTTGATCTTGCCCGCCTGGACCAGGTCGTAGAGCTTCACCAGCTCAGCGCCGATCGCGTTGCCGGACCCGGTGAACACGCCCGGGCCGCCGGCGACCAGGCTGTAGAAATTGAGGTAGTCGCAGCCGTTGAACACCCCGGCGCCCTGCGCGATCAACTGCTCGATGCGCAGCATGTTCGCGGTGCTGTCCTTGATGTATTTGATGTTCTCGATCTGCGACAGCCGCGCATAGACGGCCGGGGTGATGTCGAAGCCGCTATAGACCGGGATGTTGTAGACCATGATCGGCGTCTTCGTGGCCTTCGAGATCTGCTCGTAGTGCCAACGGACGCCATCCTCGCCCGGCCCTTCGAAATAGGGCGGCAGGACCAGGAGCGCGTCGGCGCCGATGCCGGCGGCATGCTTCGCGTTCTCGACGCCATCCTCGGTGCGAATGGTCGAGGTCTGGACGATGAGCCTGGCGCGGCCGTTGATGCGCTTGGCGGCGATCTCGGCGATCTGCCGCTTCTCCGCATCGGTCAGGAAGGGAAATTCGCCGGTGCCGCCGTTGACGGCGATGATGTGCACCTTCGCCTCAAGCATCGAATCGATGTGCGCTTCGAGCGCCTTCACGTCGAGCGCGGCACCGTTGTCCTTGAACGGGGTGCAGATAGGAACGCAGATGCCCTTGAGCTCAGTCATGATCGCTTTCCTCGGTTTCAATTGAAGCCAGAATGTAATCGATTACAGCCTTCCAGGCAAGGCGCAAATGCGAACGGAACGGCGCCCGAGCGGGCGCGCAAGTCGCCTGAGCGATGTCCTAGAGATCGGTCCATCCGCCGTCCACGCGAAGGTTGGCGCCGGTGACATAGGAAGAGGCGCTGCTGGCCAGGAACAGGGCGGCCTTGGCGACCTCGTCCGCGCCGCCCAGGCGTTTCAGCGCCGTCTCCTCCGCCTCGGCCCGCCTGGCGGCGTCGGCCTCAGCCTTCGATGCCGCCAGCTTGTCGAAGATCGGCGTGTCGATCGGCCCTGGCGCGAAGCAGTTCACCCGGATGCCGCGCCCGGCGAGTTCCGCGGCGAGCGTCCGCGTGAGGGATCGGATCGCCGCCTTGCTCGCGGAGTAGACCGCCATGCCCGGAGCCCCCAGCGCATCCATGCAGCTCGAGGTCAGAATCACGCTCCCGCCTTTGCCCATCAGCGGCAGCCCCTGCTGCACGGTGAAGAACGCGCCCTTGAAGTTGATGGCCATCTGGTCGTCGAAATCGGATTCGCCGACATCTTCGATGCGGCCGGGCCAGGTTACGCCCGCATTGGCGAAGAGCACGTCCAGCCGCCCGAACCGCTCTTTCGCCAGCGCCATGGTGCCTTGTATGGCCGGCAGGGACCGGCAATCCGCCACGTGGCCGGTGGCGTTCCGCAAGGAACGGGCCGCCGCCTCGACCCGGGAGCGGTCCTGGCCCGTGAACAGCACCCGCGCCCCCGCCTCGGTCAAAGCGTGGGCGATCGCGAAGCCGATGCCGGTGGTTCCGCCGGTGACAAGCGCGCACTTGCCGTCAAGCTGAAGGTCCATTGCAACCTCTCTCGCTCTCTCCTGGCCCGATCGGGATCCCACGCGGCGGCCGGCCGACCAGCCAATCCACCACGTCGGCAAACCCGCCTTCGTCGCAGGAGGCGCCGACATAGCTGGCGCGCCGCTTCACGGCAGCGATGGCATTGCCGACCGTCGCGGGACTGCCGACGGCTTCGAGCATCGACAGGTCGTTCTCGGCGTCGCCGACCGCCGCGCACTCGGCCGGGCGCAAGTCGAGCTCGGCCATCAAACGGCGGATGGCCGCGCCCTTGGACACGCCCTGCGGGCCGACCTCCAGCAGCATCTGGTGGGATTGCGCCACCTGCACCGAGCCCGACCAGCGGCCCCGCAAGGCATCGAAGCAGCCGGGAGTCCGCCCATCGACGCACAGGATCTTGAACGGGCCCTCGCGCCGGGCGGTAAAATCGCGGGTCACGGTCGCCTGCTCGCCGACCTTGCCCAGTTGCCAGGCAATCGCGGGGGTTTCCCGCTGGATCAGGATTTCCTCGTCGCCATACCAGATCGGGTCGGCCCCCTGGGCCCGCACGTCTTCCATGATGGCCGCGGCGGTTTCGGCGGGCATGCGCTCGGACCAGATCGCCGCGCCGCGCTCAAGATCGCCAATCCACGCGCCGTTGAAGCACACCGCGCGGCCGCGCCATCCCAACGGATCGAGCACGCGCCTCAGGGATCCCGGCGCCCGGGCCGTGACGAAGACGATCCGCAGCCCGGCGCTCCTGGCCGTCTCCATCGCCGCGGCCGTCCGCGGATGAATGGTGTAGGCGTGCGTCAGGAACGTCCGATCAAGATCGGAGAAGAGCACCTTGGGACGGGGATCAGTCGTCTGCATGTCGCCGCCACACCGGTTCCTTGCCGCCCTAGCGAAGCTGGATCCAGATCGCCTTCGTCTCGGTGTACTGGTCGTGCGCGGCGAGCCCCTTGTCCTTGCCGCCGAAGCCGGATTCCTTGTAGCCGCCGAAGGGGACGGCGAAGTCGCCTTCCGAGTAGCAATTGACCGAGACGGTGCCGGCCCGCACCGCCCGGGCCACCTTGTGGGCGGTGTTGAGGTCGTTGGTATAGAGCGATGCAGCCAGGCCGTAGCGCGTGTCGTTCGCGATCCGGATGGCCTCGTCCACGTCCTTGAAGGTGATGACGGAGAGCACGGGGCCGAAAATCTCGTCCTGGGCGATCTTCATGTCGTTGCGCACGCCGTCGAAGATGGTGGGCTCGACAAAGTAGCCGCCGCTCTCGGCCAGGACCCGATTGCCGCCGAGCGCCACCCTGGCGCCCTCGCGCCTGCCCGCGTCGATATAGGAGAGCACCTTTTCCAGGTGCCCTTCCTCGATCATCGCGCCGATGCGGGTGGCGCGGTCCAGCGGATCGCCCACAATCCAGGACTTGAAGACCGGCGCGAGCTGCTCGAGCAACCGATCCTTGGCGCCTTCCTGCACCACCAGGCGCGAGCCGGCCGAGCAGTTCTCGCCCTGGCAGAACAGGATGCCGGCCGCGATCTGGTCAAGGAGGGGGCCGAAATCCTTCACGTCGTCCATGACAATGGCCGGGCTCTTGCCGCCGCATTCGAGGACGATCCGCTTCATGTTGGAATCGGCGGCGTATTTCAGGAACAGACGGCCCACCTCGCCCGACCCGGTGAAGCTGACGCAATCGATGTCCATATGCAGGCCGATGGCGCGGCCCGCGGTCGGCCCCATGCCCGGCACCACGTTGAAGACGCCGTCAGGGATTCCGGCCTCCGCCGCCAGCGCGGCCAGGCGGATCAGCGAAAGCGAGGTCTGCTCCGCCGGCTTCAGGACGATGGAGTTGCCGCCGGCCAGCGCCGGCGCGATCTTCCACATCGCCACGAAGAGCGGGAAGTTCCACGGAATGACGGCGCCGACGACGCCGATCGGCTCGCGCACGATCATCGACACGACGTCCCTGGCCGCCGGCGAGACCTGATCGTAGATCTTGTCCGTCGCCTCCGCGTGCCAGCGCAGCGTCTCGACGCTGTCGGGCAGATCGACATTCAGCGAATCGCTGATCGGCTTGCCGCAATCCAGCGTTTCCAGCAGGGCGAGCTCGGGAATGTCCCGCTCGATGAGATCGGCGAAGCGCAGCAGCACCTTCTTCCGCTCGCGCGGCGACATCCCCGCCCAGGACGCTCGCTCGAACGCATCGCGGGCCGCCTTGACGGCGAGATCCACATCCGGCGCGTCGCAGGCCGCGACATCGGCCAGCTTCTTCCCATTGGCCGGATTGACGGTCGCAAACGTCGCGCCCGACTTTGCGTCGACGTAGCGGCCGCCGATGAAGGCCCTGGTCTCGAACCGGAGTTTCCGGGCGGCGGCGTGAAGGTCTGTCTGGATGTTCATGGCTCTTGTTCCGTTCTCGAAGATCTGTGTCAGGGGTTGGGCCAGGTGTCGGAGAGGGTGTAGCCGGCCGGGAACGGGTCGCTGGGGTCGAGTACGTATTGGTGGAAGGCGGTGATCCAGGCGCGGCCCGTGATGGCCACGCTGACCGCGTCCTGGCCGCCGATCCTGGCGGTCTCGAAGATCTCGCCCACGAATTTCGTGCCGATGATCGATTCGTGGATGAAGCGCTCCCCGACCGCGATTTCCCCCCGCGCATGCATCAGGGCGAGGCGGGCGCAGGTGCCCGTTCCGCAAGGCGAGCGGTCGAGCCGCCCGGGCGAGACGATGACGCCGTTCCGCGCCGTCTTCACCCCATCGCGGATCTCCAGCGGCCCGGCCCACAGGGTCTGGTTGATGGTGTGGATCTCGGGATTCTCGGGATGGACCGACGGCAACTGCGCGGCGGCCGCCCGCTTCACGATCTCGCCGACGTCGGAGAGCGCGCGCGCCTCCGAAGGCTCGATCCTGAAGCCCAGGTCGGCGGCGTTCACGATCACATAGATCATCCCGCCATAGGCGACATCGACGCGCACCGTGCCGTAGCCCGGCACCTCGATGTGCTTGTCGCGGTGCATCACGAAGGACGGCAGATTGCGGAACTTGACGCTCTCGCACTTGCCGTCCTTGCATGCCGCCTCGATGCGGATCAGGCCGCCCGGCGCCTCGAGCGTGACATGGGTGACCGGCTCGACCATGGGGATCATGCCGGTCTCGAGCAGCACGGTGGCGGTGCAGATGGTGTTGGTGCCGGACATCGCCGGGTAGGAGGCCGGCTCGATGATGATGTAGCCGGCCTGCGCCTCCGGGTTGGATGAGGCCAGCACGAGATTGGTGCACAGGGTGACCTTGCCGCGCGGCTCATGGAGCAGAAAGGCGCGCAGCCAGTCGCCCTTGGTTTCGAGCCATCGCGCCTTCTCGAACATGGTCCTGCCGGGCACGTCGACGACACCGCCGACGATCACCTCGTTCGGCTCGCCCTCCGCATGGGCGCCGACGACATGAATGGTCCGAGACAGTCGCATCGCGTTTCCCCTCAACTCCGTCGGTTTGCAGCGCCCGCCCTATGCCGGCAGGTAGTAGGCGGGCGCCGGACCCGTCTCCGCTGGCCGGCCGCGGATCACGTCCGCGAGCTTCTCGGCCATCATGATGACGGGCGCGTTCAGGTTGCCGGTGACGATCTCGGGCATGATCGAGGCATCGACGACGCGAAGGCCTTCGATGCCGTGGACCTTCGCGTCCTCGTCGACGACCGCCATGTCGTCGCCGCCCATCCTGCAGGTGCAGCAGGGGTGATAGTTGGTTCCCGCGTTCTGCCGCAGCCAGGCGGTGATCTCGGCGTCGGTCCGGACAGTCTCGCCCGGGACCACTTCGGCGCCACGGAACGCGTCCCATGCCCGCTGCGCGATGACGCGGCGAACGGCCTTCACCGCCTCGACCGCCTGGGCCATGTCGTCCGGGTCGGTCAGGTAGTTGAAGACGAATTTCGGGTCGGCGGCGGGGTCCGCCGTGTCGATCCAGACGCGGCCGGTGCTTTTCGGCCGCATCAGGCTGAGGAAATACTGGAAGCCGTTCTCCAGCTTCACGCTGCCGTGCTGGAACTCGCCCAGCATCGGCACGAATTCGAGCTGCACATTGGGGATGCGCTCGCTCTCGCGGGTGCGCAGGAAGGCACCAACCTCGAAGAAGTTCGTCGCGCCCAGGCCCTTGCGGAACAGCAGCCATTGCAGCCCCAGCTTGACCCGGCCGGTAATCCCCAGGCGCGCCGCGATGGACACGTCCTGCGTCGCGCGGTGCATGACCGGCGCCGCGACGTGATCCTTCAATCCCTGCCCGACGCCCGGAAGGTCCGACACGATGGCGATCCCCAGCTTGCGCAGGTCGCGCGCATCGCCGATTCCCGACAGCATGAGGGTCTGCGGCGAGTTGATGGCGCCGCCGCACAGGATGGCTTCACGGCCGATCTCCCACGACATGGCGGAATCGCCCGCTTGCCCATGCACCCTGACCGCGCGCGTGCCGGAGAATTCGATGCGGGTGACGCGAACGCCGGTTTTCACCGTCAGGTTGGGGCGCGGGCCAGGCGCGTGCAGATAGGCCTGGGACGTGCTCCAGCGAATGCCGCCATGGACGTTGCGCTGGGTGACATGGACGCCCTCCTGGCGATGGGCATTGTGGTCGGCGATCCGCGGCAGGCCGGCCTGCTCGCCCGCCGCCAGGAACGCCGAGAAGAGCGGGTTCCGCGCCCGGCAGGTCTCGATCATCATCGGCCCGGAGCCGCCGCGAAACTCGCTGGCACCACCCGCGAAGGTCTCCGCCTTCTTGAAATACGGCAGGCAATGGGCGAAGGACCAGCTCTTCAGGCCGGCCGCCGCCCAGTTGTCGTAGTCCCAGGGATTGCCGCGGACCCAGTTCATGCCGTTGATGGAGGACGAGCCGCCCAGCACCTTGCCGCGCGCCTCGTAGATCCTGCGGCCGTCAAGCCCCGGCTCCGGCTCCGTGTGATAGTACCAGTTGTGGCGCCGGCCCATCAGGGGATAGCCGAGCGCGGCCGGCATCCGGATATGGATGTGCCGGTCCGTCGGGCCCGCCTCGAGCAGCAGGACCCTGACATCCCTGTCCTCGGCCAGGCGCCCCGCCACGACCGCTCCGGCGGAGCCTGAACCGATGACGATGTAGTCGAAGATCGCGTTGGCCGGGCTCACGTCACGTGCCTCTTCCATGCGCGCGAGGGGACCATGCGCGCAACGCGCAACCGACCCGTCGCCGTACCAAGGCGGCTCGATACTCAAGAACAGGCATGGGGCAGCGCATCCGGCCGCTTGCCGAGCTTCACGAATGTCGACTTCACATCCATGAACTCGAGCAGCCCCTCCAGCCCGTTCTCGCGGCCGAGGCCGCTTTGTCCGACCCCGCCGAAAGGCAGCTGCACGGCGGTTTCGAGATAGGTGTTGATGTAGACCGTTCCGGAGCGAAGCTTCTTCGAAACCACGAGCGCCTTGTCGACATCCTTGGTCCAAAGGCCGTTGCCAAGCCCGTATTTCGTGTCATTCGCCAGCGCGATCGCTTCGTCCATGGTGCGGAAGCTTGTGACACTGAGCACGGGCCCGAAGATCTCGTCCCGGAACAGGGTCATCTCGGGCCGCACTTCCGCGAAGATCGTCGGCGCGATGAAACATCCCCTGTCGAGCCCGTTCGCGGTGATCCGGTGCCCGCCGCAGGCCAGCCGGGCGCCCTCCCGCTTGCCCGTCTCGATGTAGCCCAGCACCCTGTCCATGTGCTGCTGATGGATCAAGGCGCCCATGTCGGTGGACTCGTCCAGCGGCATGCCGACGCGTACGGCGGCGGATCGCGCGGCCAGGCGCGCGACGAATTCCTCGGCGATGCGCTCTTCGACGATCAGGCGGCTGCCCTGGACACATTCCTCTCCCTGATTAAGGACATAGCCCAGCAGGGCGCCGTCGAGCGCGGAATCGATATCCGCATCGGCGAAGACCACGTTGGCGGCCTTGCCGCCGAGCTCGAGGCCGACGCGCTTCAGCTGCTCGCCACACCGCAGGGCAATCTTCCTGCCGACGGCCGTGGAGCCGGTGAAGGAGATCATCTGGACATCCGGATGGTCGATCAGCGCTTCACCGACCTGCGCGCCGGTGCCGGTCACCACGTTGATGACGCCGGGCGGCAGACCGGCCTTGGCGGCCAGGGCCGCCACCTCCAGCGCCGTGCCCGAGGTCAGCTCGGACGGTTTGACCACGCAGGTGCAGCCGGCGGCCAATGCGAAGGGCAGTTTCTGGAACAGGGTCACCAGCGGGAAATTCCAGGGCACGATCATGCCGACGACGCCCCGCGGGGCGCGCGTGATCAGGCCGAAATTCGGGGCGCCGAGATGCGTCAGCGCCTCGCCCGGGATTTGCCATGCCAGCGCCGCGGCGTAGCGCCCGAGCTCGATCGACCAGGCAACCTCGCCGCGCGCGAAGCGGATCGGCTTGCCCGTCTCTTCGGCCTCCATGACGGACAACCGCTCGGATTCCGCGGCGATCAGGTCGAGCCACTTGTTGATCAGATGCGCCCGCTCGCCGCCGGCGAGGTCGGACCAGGTGTCCGATTTCCGGAATGCCCGTTTCGCCGCCGCCACCGCCGCGTCGGCCTCGGCAAACGCGCTGTCGGCGAACGTCGCCAGGACGGCCCCGTGCGCCGGCGACCGGCGCTCGATGGCGCGGCCGCCGGTCGGCTTTGCCCAGTCGCCATCGACCCAATTGCCATATTGCCGAACGGACATATCCCGAACCCGCAGCGGTCTAGTTCAAAGCCACGAGGCGGACGCGATCCGGGAGGGCGGCGACGCCTATCACGTCGCCGATTCTCGCCGTCGTGTGATCGGTGACGACGATGTAGGACCGCTCGCCGCTCTTCACATAGACGTTCGTGGTCTGCCCGAGGGGTTCCACGAAGTTCACCTCCGCCTCGGCCGCGCCGGCGGTCCCGGCCGCCACGATGCGCAGATGCTCGGGCCGCACGCCGATCAGCAATTCCCCCGTGCCACTGGCGACACTCGCCGCCCGCGCGCGTTCCGCCGGCTCCAGGAACCCCGCCAGCTCGGGAATCTCGCAGGCGATTCCGCCGCCCTCGGCCAGTCTCGCCGGGAACAAGTTCATCGAGGGGGAGCCGATGAAGTCGGCGACGAATGCCGTCTTCGGCCGGTCGTAGATCTGATGCGGGGACGCCACCTGGATCATGTCGCCCTTGCTCATGACCGCGATCCGGTCGGCCATCGACATCGCCTCGACCTGGTCATGGGTCACGTAGAGGGTGGTGATGCCGAGGCCGGAAACGAGCTTCTTGATCTCGGTCCGCATGGTCGCCCGCAGCTTGGCATCGAGGTTCGACAGCGGCTCGTCCATGAGGAAAACGCGCGGATTGCGCACCAGCGCACGGGCGAGCGAGACGCGCTGGCGCTGGCCGCCGGAGATCTGTCCGGGTTTCCGATGCAGGAACTCGGCGATGCCGAGCTTCGCCGCCGTGTCCTCCACCTTCTTGCGGCGCTCCGGCTCCGGCACGTGGCGGATCTTCAGGGGAAAGGCGATGTTGTCGTAGACCGACAGGTGCGGATAAAGGCCGTAATCCTGGAACGCCATGGCGATGTCCCGGTGCCGCGGCTCCTCGTAGGTGACATCCTTGCCGTTGATCCGGATCTCGCCCTCGCTCGGCAGCTCGAGCCCGGCGACCATGCGGAGCGTGGTCGTCTTGCCGCATCCCGACGGGCCCAGCATGACGAAGAATTCGCCGTCCTCGATGTCGACGGAGACACCGTTGACCGCGGTGAACGAGCCGAAGCGCTTGAAGACCTGGTTGATCTGAATGCCCATGAATCCTGCTCCTCTAGCCCTTCACCGCGCCCAGCGTCAGCCCGCGCACCAGATAACGCTGCATCATCAACACCAGCACGACCACCGGCACCGACATCAGGACGCCGGCGGCGGAGGCGAGGCCCCAGGAGATCGCCTTCGGCTTGATGGCGCTCGCCGCGATCACGGGCAGCGTCCGCGCGTCCTTCGAGGTGAGGATGCTGGCGAGGAGGTACTCGTTCCAGGCGAACATGAAGATGATCACCATCGTCGCGGCCAGGCCCGGCAGCAGGAGCGGCAGCGTCACGCGCCAGAAGCACTCGAACCGGCTGCAGCCGTCGATCAGCGCCGCCTCCTCGATGGACTGGGGAATCTCCTGGATGAAGACGCGCATGATCCAGACGACAAAGGGCAGGCCGTTCAGCGTATAGACCGCGATCAGGAGCCAGGGCGTGTCGAACACGCCAAGCTGCTTCGCGATCATGAACAAAGGGATGACGCTGACGATCGGCGGCAGCATGCGGATCGACAGGATCTCGAAGGCGATGAAGTCCTTGTTCTTGATGTCGAACCGCGCGAGGGCGTAGGCCGCCAGCGTGCCGGCCATCATCGCAAAGGACGTCGCAAGGCCGACGATGAGCGCGCTGTTGAGGAAGGCGTCCCAGGCGTTCATCTCCTCGAACAGATGGCGAAAGCTCTCCAGGGACGGCGCGAACAGCCAGATCGGCGGATAGACCGCGACGTCCGCCTCCGCCTTCAGCGACGACATGACCATCCATGCGGTCGGAAAGCTGAAGAACGCGAGCGCGATCAGCGCCAGCACGTAGTAGGACGAGTATGCGACCAGATGGGACCTTGGACGGGATCTGCTCATCACCGATTCTCTTTTTCCGCGACGAGCTTCATGAAGCCGGTCAGTTTCACGAAGATCAGAACGACAGCCAGGATGGCGACGAGGGTCAGCCAGGACATCGCCGACCCGTAGCCCAGATCGAAGTTCCTGAAGTTGGCCCGCTGGAGATTCACGCTGATCAGATCTGTGGCGAAGTCGGGACCCCCGCGGGTGATGATGTAGACCGTGTCGTAGGTCCTCATCGCATCCACGATGCGCAACAGGCAGGCGATCACGATGACCGGCTTCAGCATCGGCAGCGTCACCCAGAAGAACGTCTGGACCGGGCTCGCCCCGTCGATGGCCGCCGATTCGAATGGGCTTTTCGGCAGGGCGGAGATGCCGGCGAAGATGATGATGAACATGAAGGGCGTCCACTGCCACACGTCCACCAGGAGCATGGAGGCGAGGGCTCCGCTCTTCGAGCCGGCCCAGGGCTGGCTCGGGATTCCGACGAGGCCCAGGAGATAGTTCAGCACGCCCAGGTCGGGCATCATCATGATCCGCCAGGTGATGCCGACGGCGATCGGCGTGATCAGCATCGGCACGAGGATCAAGGTGCGGATCGCGAGGAACCCGCGCAGTCTCTGATTGAACAACAGCGCCAGCAGGACCGCGAGGACGAGCGAGGCCGCGACCGAAAGCGCGGTAAAGGCCGCGGTCAGGCCCATGGAGTGCCAGAACTGGCCGTCGGTCAGCGCCCTGATGTAGTTCCGCAATCCGACGAAGCCCTGGAACTTGTCAGGGTCGACCGGCTTGTAGCCGGTGAGCGAGATGTAGAGCGAGTGGATCAGGGGAAACAGGCCGACAACCGTCATGATTGTCAGTGCCGGCAACAGGAGCAGGAGACCTGTGTGCTTCTCTCCCGCCCGCTTCGCGCGATCCGCACTGGCAGGGTTCTGCGCTGCTGCAACCGCCATCTGTCCTATCCCGGGCAATGCGGTGGGCGCCACAAGCCGGCGGCGCCCACCAGTCAGGCAGAGGTTAGCCCTTTACGAGCTTGAAGACACGGTCTTGTGCGTCGGCCATGGCCTGCTTGGAGGTCTTGCTTCCGGTGATGCCGGCCTGCAGTTCCTCGAAGACCGCGCGCTGGACCTCGATCGCGTTGGTCAGGCGATACGGCGGCAGCGAGATCGACGCGGTGTTGCGCAGGCTGAAGTCACGGAACGCCTGGAGCATCGGGACGATCTTCGTGATCTCCGGGTTCGCCAGGTCGGACTTCAGGCACAGCGAGGATTCCCCGCCTTCGCGGAACAGCTCGTAGGCCCGGCCTTCGGTCATCCAGGCCAGGAACTTGTATGCCTCTTCCAGGTTGCGCGAATTCGCATTCGCGAAGATGGACCAGCCGCCCACCATCTGCTGCTCGAACTTCTCCGTCGGCGAGACGGTGTAGCCGAACTGGCCCTTGTGCGGCCCGTCCTCGATGCCGACGATCACGTCGGTCCAGGTCACGAGCATGGCGACCTTGCCCTGCTGCAGGGCCGAGGACCCTTCCGGATAGTCGAAGGATTGGTAGCCCTGCGGGCAGTACGGCAGCAATTCCTTCAGGCGCTCGATCGCCCGTTCGCCTTGCCCCTCGGAATTGAAGACCGGCTCGTTGTCCGGGCTCAGCATGCCATCGTCATTGGGGCCAAGCTTGGTCATTCCCATGATGCGGGAGCCCCAGTCGCCGCTGGTGAGCGCGTCCTGCCCGCCCATCAGGATCGTGACGCCGGCGACGTCCGAGGAATGCAGTTTCTTCGCGGCCGCGACATATTCGTCCCAGGTCGCCGGCACTTTTTCGATGCCGGCCTTCTCGAACAGGTCCTTGCGATAGACATAGCACGGCGTGGTCTGCACCAGCGGCAGCCCATAGCGCTGCCCCTTGGATTCCGTGTAGACCAGCGAGGCATCCGTGAGGTTCTGGACCTGCAATTCCGGCAGGTCGGGGTTCGCCTGCTTCATTTCGGTGAGGTTGGCCGCCCAGCCGTTCCGGATCGGCTGCGTGACCCAGAGATTGTCGGTCGTGATGATGTCGAACGTATCCGAACCCTGCGACAGCTCGATCGCCATCTTCTCGTAGTGCGACTCATAGGGATTGGACTCGCCGACGATCTTGGCGCCCTTGTAGGCCTCGGCCACGGAACCCGTCAGCGCGTTTGCCCAGGCGGTATTGCTGTTCAGGATGTTGAGCGTGACGTCCTGCGCCGCCGCCGAACTCACCCGATACGCCGCGAGCGCCGCGGACATGGCGGCCGACATCTGCATGAACGCCCGACGCGACACCTGATTGCCTCGAAAACCAACCATGCGTTCCCTCCTCTGCTAGGTCGAGTTCAGCGCTTCCAATGCCCGCCGTCCCCAAGGACTCTCGCAGACATGGCGCCGCTTGTCTTTGTAAACGATTTCATGTAATCGTTTTCATAGCGGACTGTCAAGCACGCTTTTGACTGGGACATTGCCCTTGTTGGACCTAGGATCATGTCCAAATCCGTTCGCAGGAAGTCCGTCGTGACCAGCAGACGTCAAAACAAGACCCGGGTTAACGTCCAGGATGTCGCCGACAAGGCCGGCGTCTCGGTCGCCACCGTTTCGCGCGCATTCAACCTCCCCGATGTGGTGAGCGACGACGTGCGCGAACGCGTCCTCGCGACTGCGAAGCGCATGGGCTACAGCCCGAATGCGGCCGCGCGCGCCCTGCGGTCCCGCAAGACGCATATCGTGGGCGCCGTCATCCCGTCACTGGACTACGCCATCTACGCCAAGATGGTGAATGCCTTCCAGAAGAGCTTTTCGCAGCACGGATACATGACGATCGTGCTCACGACAGGTTTCGACAACAGGGCGATCTTTGACAAGGTGAAGCTGCTTGTCGAACGCGGCGCGGAGGCACTGGTCCTGGTCGGCGCGGTCGAGGATCCGGCCCTTCGCAAGTTCCTGCGCGAGACAACCCTTCCCGCCGTGACAACCTACTCCCACCTGCCCGATGAAATCGTGCCGTCCATCGGCTTCGACAACGCGAAGGCCATGGAGACGATGGTCGACCACCTGGCCGGCCTTGGCCACAAGGAGTTTGCCCTCGTCAGCTCGATCTTCGACGGCAACGACCGCCAGCGCGCGCGAATCGAGGGCTACCAAACCGCATTGCGGCGCCTGAAGCTTTCGGGAGCCGACCGGATCTTCTCGCATCCGTACTCGATCGAGGACGGGGCGGCGGCCATGCACGAGATCTACAATGCGTGTCCCCAGATCACGGCGATCGTCTGCACCTCCGACGTTCACGCCTTCGGCGTCTTGAGCGAGTGCCGGCGGATGGGCTTGCGGGTGCCGCAGGACGTATCCGTCACGGGGTTCGACGATGCCGAATACGCCGTGCGCCTGGAGCCGCCGCTGACCACCACTTTCGTCCCGGCCGACGAAATGGGGGTGGCGGCCGCCACCGCCCTGCATCGCGCCCTCACGAAGGGCCAGAAGCCGACCTGGTTGCAGCTGGACACGAAACTGATATTGCGCGAGTCCTCGGGACCGCCGGGCAGGGGGCAGAGCCTGGTTTCCGCGCGTCGCGCCGCCACCAGACGCTGAGCCGGGAGAGCGCGCATACATCGAGCCTTGCGGCAGGGCGGGCGGCGCTGGCGCGGTTCCGGGCGCGCTCAAGTCCTGCGGCTCAAGCCTTTCTGCGATTCCAATGGAGAATGACTGATGCATCTCACCCGCATGATCACGGTGGTTGGCGCGCATGCCGAGGGCGAAGTGGGCCGCGTGATCACCGGCGGCGTCTTTCCGCCCAAGGGGAGGAGCATGTTCGAATGCATGGTTTCCATGGAGAAGGACTCGTCCTGGGTCCGCGACATGCTCCTGTACGATCCGCGCGGGAGCGTGAATGCGGCGGTCAATCTGATCACGCCGCCGATCGATCCCAGGGCGGATATCGGCATGATCGTGATGGAGTCGGACTATTTCGTGCCGATGTCGGGCTCCAACCTGATCTGCACGGTGACGGTCGCCCTGGAGACCGGCGTGATTCCGATGGCCGAGCCAACGACCATTGTCAGGGTCGATACCCCGGCGGGCCTCGTAGAGGTGGAAGCCGACTGCCGCGGCGGAAAGTGCCGCCGCATTACGTTCCGCAACATCCCCTCCTTCGTCATGCACAGGGACAGGCACGTCGAGGTTGAGGGCCTGGGCACAATCCGGGTCGATGTCGCCTATGGCGGGATGATCTATGTCGTCGTCGATGCCGAAGACCTGGATCTCAAGCTATCCCGGGATGAAGGGCGCCAGCTGGTCGAACTTGGCGAGCGCATCAAGCAGGCCAGCGCCGTCCAACTGCCCTCGGTTCACCCGGAGAATCCCGGAATCCACACGATCAACCAGACGCTGTTTGCCGGGCCGCTTTTCCGTGAGGCCGGGATACTGGCTTCGAAGAATGCGGTGGTGGTATCGCCAGGCCGGATAGACCGCTGCCCGTGTGGAACCGGCACGTCGGCGCGGCTGGCTCTCCTGCACGCGCGCGGCGAGCTCAAGGCGGGAGAGACTTTCAAGCACCTCTCGATCATCGATACCGAGTTTCAATGCAGGATCCTCGAAACCACCGAGGTCGGCGGCGCGCCGGCGGTCGTACCGGAGGTCTCGGGCCGCGCTTGGCTGACGGGCATTTCGAACTATGGAATCGACCCCGAAGACCCTTTCCCGAACGGATACCGGCTCTCGGATACCTGGTTCCGATGAGCGGACGAATGTCCGCGCGCTGCCGGGAGCGGGCCACTGAGGCTCGCCGCGGGCTTGCCGGGTTCGTTCCGGCGGACGAGAAGATGACCGGGCAATGCGCGGTGATCTCCTCCACCTCGCCCACCAGGTAGTCGACGAAGCCGAAGACATGCGAGCCGGCGTCGCCGACGATGCCGGTGCGCGCCAGATCGCCGTCCAGCCGCCAGATGAAGGGCGCCTCCGGGCTGACCGGGACAGATCAAGAAGCAGCACATGAAGGAAGCGACGGCGATGCTGCCCAGCGACACGTCGATCCCGGTCGAGGTCCGCTCGCACCTGACGGAACCCGGCGCGGTGGTGATTCGCGGCGGCACCTTTCAGTAGCCGGTCCCGCGGGGGCCGTCTTGTTGCGCCGGCGCATCTCCGGTTTGCGCAGCTTGGGCCCGCGATTGGCGGCGAGCGCCGTGTGGCATCGCGCTTGCGTGGGTTCCCGCAAACAGGGGATGGCCGGCAAGATTTGCCCCATTGCCCGTTGGCGGATCGCGGGGAGGATGGCATGAGCGTGACGGGTATCGGCGACACCTCGGGCATCGGCGAAGCCGCGGGCGCGGCGGCGCAGCGCAAGGAGGGCGCCGGCAAGAGCCAGTCGCCGGAGGAGACATTTCTCGCCTATGTGAAGAAGTCGCCGGTGGAGCGGTGGATCGAGAGCTGGCTGAAGGCGCACGGCCTGACCAAGGAGGAGTACGACGCCTTGCCGCCGGAGCGGCACGATGCCCTGGCCAAGGAAATGGCCGAGGACCTCAAGAAGGCGGCGCAGCAGAAGCGCGTCTGAGCCGGCCGCGGTCGGCCCGTCCCGGCCGACCCGCGATGCGCAATCCGTCCATGAAGGTTGCGAGATGTCCCGGCGGCCGGATGAGCCGCCTGTCGACGGCGACGCCGCTAGCCGTCGAACGTCACGACGTTCAGCGGCAACCTATTCACCCCTGTGCCGCCGGAAAGATCCAGCGGCAGCGAGACCAGGCATTCCGCGTCGAAGCCGGTCCAGGCATCGCGCCAGGTCCAGCAATCGTGGCGGCGATAGATCTCGGCGATGCCGCGGGCGAAGTCGAGGTCGATGGGACGCTTCACGATGCGGGTATCGCGACCCGCGGCGTAGCGCGCCGCGAGCACGGCCGAGCGGGACGACACGTAGTTCGTCGTCCACAGGCTGAGCCCGAGATCGCGCCACAGGCTGTCCACCGCGCGGTGCACCTGGACGTGGTCCTCATGCCCGTATTCGCCCCAGGGATTGTGGGTGACGACATGCGCGCGGGCCGGCAGGGCCTGCGCCAGGCGCGCACGCAGCGCCGCGAAATTCGCCCGGTAGCGCGCTTCGGCCGCCGCATCGACTGGCGCGGAATCGAGGGCGAGGCCGTATTCGCTCAGGCGCGGATCGGGCCAGGCGGCATGGCGCAGCGAGCCGGCCTCGGGCAGGTCGAGGCTCACGCAATCGCGATAGGGCATTTCAGCCAACGCAGCCGCGCGCCGCGCGCCGAGGCCGGGCACGGCATCATAGTCGCGGAAGGCGATGACCACGCGGCCAATTGCGCGCAGGATCGAGCCGAACCACAGCACCTCGTCATCCGGATGGGCGACCACCAGCACCGCATCCGCCAGCCAGGCGGGAGCCGGGTCGAAGGCCGCGCTCATGCGGCCGCGCCATCGCGCCGGAAGCCGAGCATGGCCGTGCGCCGGCAGCCGAGCGCCGTCTTGAACGCCTCGTCGCCGATGGTGAAGTCGAACACCGCGCCGCCGTTTCCGAACCAGTCCCGCATCGCGTAGTCGAACATGATCATGCCGGGGGAGAACTTGCCGAAGCTAGCATAGTCGCAGCCGAGGACCAGGTAGCAGAAGCGCTCCCCGTCGATCAGGCCGAACAGCACCGCGACCGTCCCGCCGCCGCTGGAGAGCCGATAGGTGCGCGCCAGGCCGCTCTCCGCGCCGCGTTCGGCAACCTCGGTGTAGAAGCGGTGGAAATCGTCGCGCTGCATCGGATCGTCCTTGAAGCGTCCCTGGCGGAATCGCCGCGCCGCCGCCAGCGCCGCGCCGATCTCGGCCCCCGCCAGCCGCTCGAGGCGGAGCCCGCCTCGCGCCGCCAGCCGGCGGATCTTGCGGTCGAGCGCCGAAGCCTTGGCGCCGGCGAAGATGCGGTTGCGGCAGCCGTCATAGTCGCCGTCGCAGGCGAGATCGTGGGCGCCGAAGCCGAGTGTTTCCGGGGCCGCGCCGAGCAGTTCCCGCCATGGCGGCGCGTCCTGCTGCCGCACCGGGGCGACGTGCAGCGTGTCGTGCCGGCCGAGCGCCGCCAGGAAGCGCGCGCTCAGGTGAGGGACCTTGCGCAGGTCCAGCTCCGGCGCCACCACCGGCAGGGCGTAGTCGGTGACGCCGAGAAAGGCAAACTCGATGCCGACGGCCGGGCCGGTCCGGCGCAGCATCGGCACCACCAGGGCGAGGCCGCCGGCGGCGTCGCGGCCGACCACGACCAGGGGCTCGATGGCGGGCGGGCGCGCCAGCCGGCGATAGAACGGCGCCAGCCAGTCGGGATGCTGGAACGGCGAGGCCTTGGCCCGGGCGAAGAAGGCGCGATACTCGACAGAGGCGAAATCGAATTCCGGCTCCGCCGCCAGCATCGCCAAGTCGGGGGGCGCGCAGTCCGGCATGATCGGCTGGCCGCGCGACGTCATGGCCGCCATAGCGGCGGCGGCGGCGGATCGCGACGCAGCAGGCGTTGCAGCCAGCTGCGCCGCGGCGCCTGTTGCGGCTTCAGCATGCTGTCCCGGATGCGGATCAGCCCGGCATCCGGCGCGTCGAGGCCGAGCAGCGCCGCCTCAACCGCGTCCTCGCTGAACTTCTGGATCGCGGCGCGGCGCGGGTGGATGTTGCGGAACAGCGCCGCGTGATCCGCATGCGTCGGGTTGGTGTTGATCTCGTAGATCTGCGGCCGGCCGTCGACCAGCGCGAAATCCGCCCGGCCGTACTCGATGCCGGCCAGGTCGAAGACGCGGCCGAGCAGCTCGGCATGCAGGTTCTGCCGGATGAAGGCGTCCTCGTGCGCCAGGAAGCGTTCGAATTCCGGATGCGCCTCCAGCCGCCGGCGGTCGGTGGCATCCTTCACCACCCAGTTGAAGTCGACCACGTTGGTATGGGCGATGATCCTGCCGCCGATGCAGTAGGTCTGCAGGCGCTGCCACACGCCGGGGCTGACCTCGGCGCCGGCATATTCGATGACCAGCTTGCCCACCAGGGAAAAGCCGTCGCGCTGCATCTGCGCCAGGGTCGCGTCCAGTTCCTGCTGGCTCCGGATCAGCGGCGTGGCGGCGCGGGTCTTGTGGTCGTATTCGTTGCGCAGGAAGACGGGGAAGCGCTCCGGCCGCGGAAAGGTCTCCGCCCGCCAGGCGGAAAATCCGTTGATGCCGGCCTGTTTCAGCCGCGTCAGCAGGTCAAAGCGGCGGGCGACCCGCGCCGGGCGATTCAGCACCCGCGCGCCACCCTGCTCCAGATGAAAGGCGACCCGCGATGCCAGCGCCAGCTCATGCGCCGAGAGGCGCTCGTGGTCGGTGAAGATCCACGTGCCGCCGGGGAGCCAGCGCTGCGCGAACAGGGTCTCGTACGCCCAATGGCGGCAGGCGGCGGGGCCGAGCCGCGCGACCAGGGGGCGGAAGGTGACGCCGTGGTCCCGGGTGGTGACGAAATGGATCATGCAAGGAGGCCGGCCGCTATGGCCATGCCGGCGCTTCCCGGCGCTGCGGTCCCGGCCCTTCGACGCCGTCGTAGAGCTGCAGCAGGCGGTCGCGGGCGGCGACCGTGGAGAATTCCTTGACCCGTTGCGTGCCGCGCTCCACCAGGCTGCGGTGCAGCGCGCGATCGGCGATCAGCGCCAGGGCGCGCTCCGCCAGGCGATCGGGCGCCTGCGGCGGCACCAGGGCAAAGGCGTTGGGCTCGCCCGCCACGTCGGGAATGCCGCCCACCCGGTAGGCGATCGCGGGAACCTCCCACGCCATGGCTTCCAGCAGGATGCTGCCGAAAGCCTCGCGCCGCGACGGCAGCACGATGACGTCGGCGATCCGCAGCGCCGCCTTCACGTCGCTGCGCGGCACGAAGCCGGTGACGCACCAGGCGCTGTCGGCGCATCGCGCCCGCAGCTCGCGCTCCAGGCGCCCGCGGCACGGGCCGTCGCCGCAGATCAGCACGAACACGCCCTTGCGCGACAGCGCCTGCACGATCGCCGGCAGATCGCGCCAGCCCTTCTCCTCGCTGATGCGGCCGATATAGGCGGCAACCGGGCCATTCTCCGGAATCTTGTGCTGGAGCCGGAAGCGCCGCACGGTTTCGTCGTCAATGCCGGCACGGAAGGCGGCCGGGTCGATGGCATCGGGAACGATCCAGACCCGGTCGCCGTGCTTCGGCGCGAGCAGGTTCATCATCTTCGCCTGGTGCGGGCTCAGCGCCACCACGCGGTCGGCGAGGCACAGCGCCCAGCGTTCCAGCCGCAGCCGCAGGCCCGTCGGCGCCGGCCTGGCCTCTGCGGCGCCGTCGCTCAGCAGCGACACGTTGAGCGAGATGACCACCGGCACCGGGCCGAGCTTGAGCGCCAGGGCCAGGATGCGGCACCAGATCGAGTGATCGAGATGCAGGTGCACCAAGTCGAAGCCGCGCAGGTGGCGCAACAGATACGGGACGAGCGCCCAGAACCAGGTGAAGCCGAGCAGATGCGTGGCGAGGAAGGGCGGCAGGGACGGCCCGACCGCCTGCAGCCGTGACCGCTCGAACAGCGGATAGGCGCGCTCGCTGCCGGGAATATGCGTGGTCACCACGGTCTGCTGCATGCCGGCGGCGTCGAGGTCCCGCACCATCTGCCAGACCTGGTTCTGCATGCCGCCGACCGGATCGTAGGCGACCGGCCAGGAACCCTCGCGAAAGAAATGCGGCGCGAGCCGCAAGATCCTCAACTGGCGATGCGCCATGGCGTGCCCCCGTGCACTCTCTCGCGTCCGGCCGGCACGACTATGCTGCACCGCCCCGCGTCCAGGAATTGCGCACCCGATCGACCGCCGAGCCGGCCTGCGGATCCCGCGCTCGCACCGCCCACAATCCGGCAAGGCAGTCACGCACGCAGGGGACAGATCTGTAGCGGCGATCGACTGACGGCGCAATGATCAATGTCACACAGGCATTTGACCAACTATCCACGTTTCCCGTCAAGCGCCCCGCGTCGATCCGCGACCCCGGTCAGGGGCGCCATTCCCGCGCGCCGAGGGCAGGCGGACCGGGAACCCCACCCTGGCGCTTGCTGGCCTTGCGCACGGCCTTTTTCTTCGCCGTCTTGCCGCGGCCGGAGCCGCTTTTCCTGCCGCCGCCGCTCTCCTTGTTGGCGGTCGCCCAGGCGCGCCGCGCCGCCTCCTTCCTGGAGACGCCGCGCTTCTCGTAGCTCTCCTCGATATGCTCGGCCTGGCGCTTCTGCTTGTCGGTAGATGAACTCTTGTCGCCGCGTGGCATGGTCTCGCTCCATTGCAGGGTCGCTCTCCATGCAACGCGGCGCGGCACCCCCGGTTCCGGATGGGCGGCGGCTAGCCGACGAAGCGAAGCACCGTCCGGACCAGCGCCGGCATCATCATTGGGCGCAGCAAGCGGCCGTCATAGCCCGACATGCGCCGGTCGTTCTCGGACAGGCACAGCGCCAGGAACCCAGTCAGGTCGAGGCAGCATGCGGGAGAGCGCGTCGCGATGCTCGGGTGATCCGGCGGCACGGTCCCCGATACCGCGCACGATCTTTCGCAATAGGGATCGGAACCATCGCTGGCCGTCGACCCCTCGACCTCCCGTGTTGGCGCGAGATCAAGGCCCCAGGCGCAGCGGCCGATTCAGTCGCCCGACGGCTCCGTCGCCCCGGCGGCCTCGGTCACAAAAGTGACATCGACCCGCCCGGCATGCTCGAAGATGAGAGTCACCGGGAACGTATCGCCCTCGGCCAGGGGCTGCTTCAGGCCCATGAACATAAGGTGGAAGCCATGCGGCTTCAGCTCCGCCTTGCCGCCGGCCGGAATGTCGATCGCATCCACCGGCACCATCTTGGCGACATCGTTCTCCATGACGTGATTGTGCAGCTGCGCCATCTCGGCGATGCGGCACTCCGCGCCGATCAGGCGGTCGGCGACGGTGCCGTGGTTCTCGATCTCCAGATAGCCGGCGCCGGGCCGGTCCTTGCTGGTGGCGCGCGACCACGGATGCTCGATGACGAGATCGCCGGCCTTGAATTCATGGGCCCGGGCGACGGCCGGAGCCCAGGCGGCGTACAGGACTGGGGCGAGCGCGATGCCGGCCAGCAGCAGGTTGCGTCGGTTCATGTCGGTCTCCTTTGTCGGATGCGCGGGGCCTTGTTCGCCGCGCAGATATTGCCGTTGAAATGGAAGCGCCGGTTTCGACGACCACTCCGGGGCGATGCCGAAGATCGTCGAACCGCGCACGCCGCGGGCCTGTGCGTCACAGGCCCACGCGCAATCAGGCAAGGCGCGGCGGGGCGCGGGAGGAGAAGCCTTCGTCGGAGGGCGCGGCGCGCGGCAGCTGTTGCCGGGGGGTCGCTTCGGCGCGCAGGGAGACGTGCGGAACAGGCAGATCGAACGCTGCCGGCGCCAGCGTCGCGCCGGCCTGCTGCATCACCAGGCAGACCGCGCAATCGCCCGGATGCGGAGCGCCGGGCGTCGGCGCGCCCGCATCGCCATCGTCGCGCGGCGACAGGCAGATTGGCAGCCAGGCGACGGCGGTACCGGAGAGCGCCGCACCGGTCATGTCCCAGCTGGTGCCGCCGCCCATTGCGGGCATCGGCAGATAGGGCGACAGCGCCTGCAGGAACAGGCCGAGCATCAGCACCGCCGCCGCGATGCGGCGGTTGGCATGGGCCATGTGGCGGGCGGAGCGGTGCTGTCTCATGCGGCCCCATTCCTAGCATCCCCGGCCGGCCGGCGACAACCGGCGGCGCCGTCCGGTGACGCCCGCTGCGGTGATGCGTCGCGCCGCCGCATCAGCTCAGGCCTTGCCGATCGGGTGGAACGCGAAACGCGGCGCCGGCACCCAGGGGTGCCGGTCGATCAGCGCCTCGACCGCGAAGGCCGCGCGGATGGACCCGATGGTGAGAATCTCCGCCGCCGGTCCCGCGCCGATCAGCCGGCCGCCATCCAGCAGCAGCACCCGATCGGCGAAGGACGCCACCAGGTTGAGGTCGTGCGACGCGACCACGACAGTGCGGCCCAGCCGGCGCAACAGGTCCAGGATTTCGAGCTGCAGGCCGATATCGACGTGATGCGTCGGCTCGTCGAGCAGCACGAGGCTGGCTTCCTGCGCCAGCGCGCGGGCGATCAGCACGCGCTGCTTCTCGCCGCCGGACAGCGTCGAGAACAGCCTTTCGGCGAGATGCGCAAGGTGCAGCTGCTCCAGCGCCGCGCCGATCTTGGCGCGGTCTTGCGCGCCCCTGTCGCCGCGCCCGCGGCGCCGCGCGCTGCGGCCGAGCATCAGCACATCGCGCACACGGAAGGGATAGGCCGCCGGCGCCTCCTGCGGCACGGCGGCAATGCGGCGCGCGGCCTCGCCGGGCGCCAGGCCCCAGAGATCCGCGCCGTTCAGTTGGATCACGCCGCGCCATGGCCGGTTCGCCCGCGCGAGGCAGCGCAGCAGGCTGGTCTTGCCCGCGCCGCTCGGCCCGATGATGCAGATCATTTCCTGCGGCGCCACGTCGAAGTTGATGTCGCACAGGATCGGCACGCCCTGCCGGACGCCCCAGGCGAGATCGCGGACCGTCAGCGCGGCCACCATCAGTGCGGCTCCCGCGTGCTTTGCGCGCTGATCATCAGCGCGCTCGGAATCCGGGCGAGGCACTTGCCGCGCAGCGCATCAGGCCGCGCGCGGAAGCCCGTCATGCCGTCTTCCTGGGCCTGGTAGAGCCGCGCGAAGGCGATCAGCGCGTCGAGATCCTCGGCGGGATCTATATCGCCGAACAGATAGGTCGTCTTGCCCTCCGCGACGAAGGCGACCGTGCAGGGCCGCGTGCAGCCGGACAGGCAGGCGGTGCCGGAAATGCCGAACTCCTCCGGCAGGCCGGCGCTGCGGCCGAGATCGGCGGCCTGGTCTAGCGATTGCAGCAGCCGCAGGCCGGGGCGGCAATCGGTCCCCGTCCGTCGGCAGGTCGTGCACAGGATGAGCTGGTGTCGCGTCTTGGAATCCGTCGCCATGTTCTACCCCGCCATGAGCACGGGGCATCGCGGCGCGGCAACGGCACAGATCTGGTCGAAAGTCGCATCTGCATCATCGCTCCCTCCGGCACACCCCGTCCGGTTACGTTCAGGTTGGCGATGGCAGGTCTCCTGGCTCGCGGCTTGGCGGCTGGCGAACGGCCTTCCCGGTTTCCCAGTGGCCCGCCGGTTTCCCAGCGTGGTGTTCGCAAGCCTCGCCGCTCACAGTTGCGGGGGCAGCCACGGTTTCGGCCCCGTTTGGGTCGTCCTCACCGTGTTCCCTTTTCATCCCCTGGAGTTCATCCGTCGGGGAACCATCGAGACAGACTGCTTAGCAAATCCGCCATCCGCCGGCAAGGATGAGCACCGGCAAGAAAGGCGCGCTCAATGCGGTCGTTCAGTACAGCTCCTTGCGATAGCTCTCCTCGATGTCGAGATCGCAGGCGACAACCTCTTCCTCTTTCGGCGCCGATTCCGCGGTCTGCTCGAGGATCATGCGCGCCAGCGTCGGCATCACCTTGCGGTCGACCCGGGCCTCCGGCTGCCACAGGCGCGAGCGCTTGAAGGCCTTGGCGCAATGCAGGAAGGCCTCGTCGACGCGCACCCGGATCGCCACCTTCGGCATCTTGCCGTCGACCATGGCGCGCGCCAGGATCGCGGGATCGGTGGTGATCTCGGCCCGGCCGTTGACCCGCAGCGTGTCCTCGAAACCTGGGATCATGAAGATCAGCCCGACATTCGGGTTCTCCAGGATGTTCACCATCGTATCCAGCCGGTTGTTGCCGGGCCTATCGGGAATCGCCAGGTGATGGTCATCCAGCACCTGGACGAAGCCGGCCGGGTCGCCGCGCGGCGACACATCGGCGCGCCCCGCCGCATTCGCGGTGGCGATGCAGAGAAAGGGCGAGCGGGCGATGAAGTCCCGCGCATGGCGATCGAGCTTCGGGATCGCCTTGCGCAAGGCCAGGCCCTCGGCGTGGCCGAACAGGGCGCGCAATTCGTCGACGCCACCGATGCGATGCTGGTCCGGCATGGGATCCCCGGGTTTTTGCGAACGATTCTCATATACTAGAGCATGGCTTCGATGCCGGCGGCAAGGGGCTTGCCCGCCGGACGGCCAGGGCAGCGGAGCGTCCCGATTTTGCAGGCGGCCCATGCGCGGGACGCGGTTTGACAGCATCGGCCGCGCATGCAAATTCACCGCTCCGACCAAGGGGAAAACCGTGACGACGACCGCGCCAAGACCGGACAAGCACCATGCCAGCATCGAGTTCGTCGTGCTGATGGCGGTGATGTCGTCGCTGATCGCGTTTTCCATCGACGCCATGCTGCCGGCCCTGCCGCAGATCGCCGCCGACCTCGCCATCCGGCGCGAGAACGACCGGCAGATGATCGTGACCGCGCTGTTCCTCGGCCTGGCGCTGTCGCAGCTGGTCTATGGTCCCGTCGCCGATACGATCGGGCGCAAGCCGGCCATCTATTGGGGCTTCGCCATCTTCCTGGTCGGCACGCTGATGTGCATCCTGGCGCCGAGCTTCGAGATCATCCTGCTTGGCCGCTTCCTCCAAGGCATCGGCGCGGCCGGGCCGCGCATCGTCTCGATCGCCCTCATCCGCGACCTCTATTCCGGGCGCGAGATGGCGAAGGTGCTGTCGCTGGTGACCACCGTCTTCATCGTGGTGCCGGTGATCGCGCCCTCCATCGGCCAGGGCATCCTGTTCGTGGCCGAATGGCGCTGGATCTTCGGCGTGCTGCTGGCCCAGGGCATCATCGGGCTGGTCTGGTTCGCCTGGCGCCAGCCGGAGACCCTGCCGCTGGAGCGGCGGGCGAGCTTCTCGCTGCGCCGCATCGTCATGGCGTTCCATGAGGCGTGCACCAACCGCTTCACCCTCGGCTACACCATCACCGCCGGGCTGATATTCGGCGCCTTCATCGGCTATCTCACCTCCACCCAGCAGATCCTGCAGGAGCAGTACGGCCTGGGCGAGATGTTCCCGCTCTATTTCGGCGCCAACGCCTTCGCCTTCGGCGCGGCGTCGCTGGTGAATTCGCGGCTGGTCATGCGTTTCGGCATGCGGCGGCTGGCGGCGACGGGCCTCGTCGCCAGCTCGCTGCTCTCCATCGTGTTCTTCGTGGTCGCCTTTCTGACCGGCGGCCAGCCGCCCTTGTGGTCGCTGATGGCCTACCTGCTCGCCATCTTCTTCAGCGTCGGCATCCTGTTCGGCAATTTCAACGCGCTGTCGATGGAGCCGATGGGCCATATCGCCGGCATCGCCGCGGCAGTGGTGGGATCGCTCACCACGCTGATCTCCACCGTGCTCGGCAACCTGCTGGGCCAGGCCTATGACGGCACGGTGCGGCCGATGATCTTCGGCTTCGCGGTCCTCACCATCACCGCCACCGCGGTGATGGCCTATGTCGAGCGCGGCCGGCGCAGTTCCACGGTCAGGTGAGCGAAGGGGAAGCGCTCCCCCAGCCAGGCGCGCAGATCCTGCGCATCGGCGGTGCGCTCGGTGACGATGGCGACGATGGCGGCATAGTGGCCCGGCCCGACGCGCCAGACATGCAGGTCGGCCACCTCGTCGCCGAAATCGTTCTCGATCGCCTCACGCACCCGCCGCGCCAGATCGCCGCCCGCCTCGACATCCAGCAGGATGCCGCCAGTATCGCGCGCCAGGCCGATGGACCAATGCACGATGACGCCGGCGCCGACGACGCCGACCACCGGATCGAGCCAGACCAGACCGAGCCAGCGCCCCGCCGCCAGCGCGGCGATGGCGAAGACCGAGGTCAACGCATCGGCCAGCACATGCAGGTAGGCCGAGCGGATGTTGTGGTCGGTGCGGTCGCCATGGCCTTGCGCATCGCCATGCACCTGCGCGTGGTCGGGCGCTCGAGCGGCCTGATGCCCCTCATGCCCATGGTCATGTCCATGGTCATGCCCGTGCTCATGCCCATGTCCGTGTGCATGCCCGTGCCCGTGTGCATGCCCGTGCCCGCCGTGATCGTGTTTCGACCACAGCAAGGCGGCGCTGGCGATGTTGACCAGCAGGCCGATCACCGCCACCAGGATCGCCTCGTCGAAGGCGATGGGCAGCGGGCTGGCCAGCCGCGCCAGCGATTCCCAGCCGATCATCAATCCGGCGATGCCGAGGATGATGGCGCTGGTATAGCCGGCGAGGTCGCCGACCTTGCCGGTGCCGAAGGAGAAGCGCGGATTGCGCGCATGGCGCCGGGCGAAGGAATAGGCCAGCGCCGAGAGGCCGAGCGCCCCGGCATGAGTCGCCATGTGCCAGCCGTCGGCCAGCAGCGCCATGGAATTGTACCAGCTGCCGGCGGCGATCTCCGCCACCATCATCACAGCGGTCAGCGCCACCACCATCCAGGTGCGGCGCTCGTGCCGCTCATGGCGCGCGCCGAGGAAGTTGTGGGTCTCGAACCAGAGATCGTCGCGGTCGTTGGGCATGGCCGGCCTGGGTTGCGGGCTTCGATGGCTCTTGCCTAGCGCGGCCGGCGGGGTCGCGTCGAGACATTCCTCCGCAATTGCCGCCACCCGTGACGCCTCGACGCGCGTGATGAAATAACGTAGCGTTGTCATCTCGCAGATCCGCAGCGATTCGCCCATGCCGCCTGCCAGCCCGCGACCGGGATACCGATGAGCGCCACGGAATACCGCAAGCTGGTTTTCATCGTCTGGCTGGTGGTCGTCGCCTCCATGGTGGCGATCTGGGGTGGCAATGCCTGGCACGGCCTGTCCTGGGACACCGACGACTTCATGCGCCTGGTCCAGGTGCGCGACTGGCTGGGCGGCCAGGCCTGGAGCGACCTCACGCAGTACCGCCTGAACCCGCCGGACGGCACGCCGATGCACTGGTCGCGGCTGCCGGATGTGCCGCTGGCCGCCATCGCCCTGGCGCTGTCGCCGTTCCTGGCGACCAACGATGCGCTTGCCGTCGCCGCCATGGTGGCGCCGCCGCTCTATTTCCTGCTCTTCGTCATCGTCTACGCGCTGCCGGCGCGGATGATGCTGGGCATGGCGCGCTCGCCCATCGGCCTGCTGGTGGCGATCTCCGGCTCCGCCACCGTCGCGCAATACGCGCCCGGCCGGGTCGACCATCACGGCTTGCAGCTGATAATGGTTCTGGCGGCAATCGCGCTGCTGCTGTTCGGCCTGGCCCGCGCGCGCTGGCGCCGGCTCATCGCCTGCGCCGGCATCCCGATCGGCCTGTCGCTGTGGATCGGCGTCGAGATGCTGCCGATCTTCGCCGCCTGGTTCGCCGCCCTCGGCCTGGTCTGGTGCGCGCAGGGCGGAAACCTGGCGCGCCAGGGCGCGCTGGCCGCCGGTCTCGCCGCCGCCATCGGCGTGGCGCTGATCCTCACCTCGGTGCCGCCGGCGCATTGGCTGGTGCCGGCCTGCGATGCCTTCTCCATCATGCCGGTGGGCGCGGTGGCGCTGATCGCCGGCGGCTTCGCCGGCATGGCGCTGCTCGGGCGCCGGGCCAATGGCATGATCGCGCGGCTGGCCATCGCCGCGCTGTGCGGCGGCCTGGCGGCGGCGATTTTCGCGGTCGCCTTTCCCGGCTGCATCACCGGCGGCTATGGCGAGGTCGATCCGGAGGTGAAGCTGCGCTGGCTCGACAACGTCTCCGAGGCGATGTCGCTCAGCGACCAGATGCGGGTGCTTCCGTTCAGCGCCTTCGGCAAATTGTGGACGCCGCTGCTGGCGCTGGCCTATTGCCTGTGGCGGGTCCGGCGCGCGCAGGCGCGCGGCCGCGCATTGTGGGGCGTGCTGGCCCTGCTGATCACGGCCGCCACGGCACTCATCTTCTGGCAGATCCGCGCGGTGACGGCGGCGCATGTCATCGCCCTGCTGCCGCTCGCGGCCCTGATCGCCGAGCTGTGGCAGCGCCTGAAGGGCCGCCGCAGCCCGCGCTGGCTGCAGTTCCTGGTGCTGCTGCCGGTCCTGTTCCTGTGCTCGGCGGTGTTCTGGCCCGGCCTGGAATACGGCTATCGCTTCATCGCCGCCTCGGTCTCGCCGACAACGGCCGTGCCGGTGGTGTTGCAGGAGCAATGCACCGATCGCGCCGCGATCGCGCCGCTGGCCGAGGCGCCGCCCACCCTCATCCTCAGCTACATCGATCTCGGGCCGATGCTGCTGTTCTCGACGCCGCATGCGGTGCTGGGTGCTCCCTATCACCGCAACAACGGCGGGCTGAAGGAGACCATCACCCTGTTCCGCTCGGCCGACGACGCTGAGATCCGCGACCGGCTGCACGCGCAGGGCATCGGCTGGGTCGCCACCTGTCCGGGGCCGGAGGACCGCAGCGCCTATCACACCGAGGACGGCGGCAGCCTGGCCGAGCGCCTGGTGGCGGGAAAAGTTCCGGATTACCTGAGCGAAGTCGCCGACCCGGCGCATCCGGGCCTGAAGCTCTACCGCGTCTTGCCCTGATCGCGGTTCGCCCCGGCAAGGGCGGTGGATCCCGTGTTCATCTCGCTGGAGGGCTGCCTTGACGCAACTGCCAACCAGAATGAAAGCGGTCCTGCTCAAGGGCAATGGCGGCTTCGAGCAGTTGGAATACCGCGAAGATGTTCCGGTGCCGGTCCCGGCAGCCCACGAAGTCCTGATCCATGTCGGCGCCGCCGGGGTCAACAACACCGACATCAACACGCGCACCGCGTGGTATTCGAAATCCGTGACCGAGGGCACCACGGAATCGGCCGGCGCGGGCGGCTACGCCGAGGCCAGGACCGAAGATTCGGGGTGGACCGGTGCGGTGCCGACCTTCCCCCGCATCCAGGGCGCAGACGCCTGCGGCCGCATCGTCGCGGTGGGCGCGGCAGTCGACCCGGCGCGCATCGGCGAGCGCGTGTTGATCGAGCCGGTGTTCCGCGCGCCGATCGGTTGGGAGCCATACCGCGCGATCTATTTCGGTTCCGAGTGCGATGGCGCCTTCGCCGAATACACCAAGGCCCCGGCAGCCCATGCCTACAGGATCGTCAGCGATCTTTCCGATGCCGAGCTGGCCTCGTTTCCCTGCGCCTATTCCGCGGCCGAGAACATGCTGACCCGCGCGGGGCTCAGCCACGGCGAGCGCGTCCTCGTTACCGGGGCTTCGGGCGGGGTCGGCTCCGCCGCGGTCCAACTGGCCAGGCGCCGGGGCACGACCGTGCTGGCTGTTACCAGCCCGGCGAAGGCCCCGCTGGTCGCCTCGCTCGGCGCGGAGCGGGTGATCGCGCGCGTCGACGACCTCATCGGCCAGATCGGGCGGGATTCGGTCGATGTGGTGATCGACGTGGTCGGTGGCCCGCAATTCCCGCAACTGCTGGAAGTCTTGCGCCGCGGCGGCCGGTATGCCGTTGCCGGCGCGATCGGCGGGCCTACCGTCGAGCTTGATCTGCGCACTCTCTACCTGAAGGATTTGCGCCTGCTCGGCTGTACCATCCTGGAGCCGGAAGTCTTCCGCAATCTCGTCGGATATATCGAAAGAGGCGAGATCAGGCCGGTGGTCGCCAGCATTCATCCCTTGAGCGCGATCATCGAGGCGCAGCGCGAATTCCTCACCAAGCGGCATACCGGCAAGATCGTTCTGCTGCCGGGAGGCTGAGCCAGTCCCCGAGGACGTTCGAGCCGCCTCTATTGGCGGGCGCCCGGCCGCGTCGAGGTCGTACTGGCGGCTCCGGGCAGGGGGATCTGCAGATAGGCCAGCCGCTTCATCTCGCGCCGCGCGGTGGTGACGGTCTCCAGGATGATGCCGCAGGTGAGCGACAGGAAAGCCAGCAGCATGATGCCGGTCGACAGGATCGCGGTCGGGAATCGCGGCACCAGCCCGGTCTGCATGAACTCGATCACCACCGGGACGCCGAGCGCGAGCGACAGCAGCAGCAGCGCGAGGAAGGCGGCGCCGAAGAAATCCGCCGGCCGCTCCTCCTTCACCAGGTGCGAGACCAGTTTCAGGATGCGCCAGCCGTCGCGGTACGTCGAAAGCTTGCTGAACGAACCCTGCGGTCGCTCGCCATAGGGGGTGTCGAGCTCCGCCGTCTTCATGCGCAGCTCCAGCGCATGCACGGAAAGCTCGGTCTCGATCTCGAAGCCGGCCGACATGGCCGGGAAGGACTTGACGAAGCGACGGGTGAAGACGCGATAGCCCGACAGCATGTCGCGGATGGTGCGACCGAAGATCTTGCTGACCAATCCCGTCAACATGGCATTGCCGAAACGGTGGCCGGGCCGGTAGGCGCCTTGACCTTGTTCCACCCGCGCGCCCACCACCATGTCCAGCTGCTGGTCCAGCAGCGCCGTGATCAAGGTCGGCGCGCTCGGCGCGTGGTAGGTGCCGTCGCCGTCCACCAGGACGTAGATGTCGGCCTCGATGTCCGAGAACATGCGGCGCACGACATTGCCTTTGCCTTGCCACGGCTCATGCCGCACGATGGCGCCGGCTTCGCCTGCGACTTTCGCGGTCTCGTCCTTTGAGTTGTTGTCGTAGACATAGATGCGCGCCGCGGGCAGCGCCGCGCGGAAGTCGCGCACCACCGCGCCGATCGCCACCGCCTCGTTGTAGCAGGGGATCAGCACGGCGATCTCGAGGTGGGAAAAATTCGTCTCGCTCATCGCAACTATGTCTTCGGTCCAGATCGCACGCTTGGTGTTGCAGCCATCATACACTTCACACAAGCTTGTATCTGAATTGTTTATTTTTCCTAAAGTTGTTCCGATTACCGTTCCAGGCGTGGATTTACTTAAGGAACGGATATTTCGCGATGCCATTACCAGTCTTCAATGTCACAAGTTTCGGCGCCTATGGCGACGGCGTGCATAACGACACCAATGCGATCCAGGCGGCGCTCGACGCCGCGAATGCCGCCGGCGGCGGCACGGTGGTGATGCCGGCCGGCACCTTCCTGGTCACCGGCCACGGCGACGCCAGCGAAGGGTGCCTGAAGATCTACAGCAACACCACGCTGACCGGCGCCGGCATGGGCGATACGGAGATCAAGCTCAAGGACGGCAGCAACGAGAAGATCACCGGCATCCTGCGCACGCCCGCGGGCGAGGTCACGCATGATGTGACCATCGAGAACCTGACCATCAACGGCAACCGCGGCAACACCGGCAACGAGGTCGACGGCCTGTTCACCGGCGTCGAGCCGGGCTCGCCCAAGGCCGACTACAACATCACCATCAGCGCGGTCGAGATCAAGGAGGTCTCGCGCTACGGCTTCGACCCGCACGAGCAGACGACCAACATGGTGATCGAGAACTGCGTCGCCCACGACAATACCGGCGACGGCTTCACCCTGGACTTCATCTCCGACAGCACGATCCAGAACTGCGTCGCCTATGACAACGGCCGCAACGGCTTCAACCTGGTCACCTCCAGCCACGACGTGACCTTCATCGACAACGAAGCCTATGGCAACGGCGCGGCCGGCCTGACCGTGCAGAAGGGCTCCGAGGACCGCCCCTTCATCGACAACGTGTTGATCCAGGGCGGCAGCTTCCACGACAACGCCCAGCATGGCGTGCTGGTGAAGCTGTCCTACGGCGTCACCCTGACCGGGGCGGAGATCTTCAACAACGGCCAGGAGGGCGTGCAGATCCACGGCGCCAGCCGCTGCGAGATCCTGAACAACCAGATCCACGACAACGGGCTGAGCGCGCCCGGCAGCTATAACGGCGTCTCGATCGAGGCCTATGACGACACCGCCGGCACCCAGGGCACGTTCAAATACTGGAAGTCCGAGGACAACCTGGTCCAGGGCAACGCCATCACCGGCACCGCCGCGCATCCGCTGCGCTTCGGCGTCGAGGAGGCCGATGACGGCTCCGGCCGCAACCAGGTGCTGGGCAACGCCATCAGCGGCGAATACCGCATCGATGTGGTGCTGCACAACGCCACCAGCAGCACCGACGGCGCGCCGCGGATCTATGGCACCGGCGCCTCCGAGACGCTGACCGGCAGCGCCGGCGATGATGCGATCCTGGCCGATAACGGCGCCGACCGCATCACCGGCGGCGGCGGCAACGACCGCATCGACGGCGGCTACGGCAACGACGTGGCGCTCTATGTCGCCGACCTGCTCGGCTACGTCCTGGTGCACAATGCCGACGGCTCGTGGCTGGT